>JAREIX010000218.1 GCA_029286945.1 Thauera sp.
CGGGCGGCCTTCGCCGCCCGCTATCCTCACACCTGCAGCCGCTCGAGCAATTCGCGCTCGATCTTCAGCACCTGGGCGTCCTGGTTCAACGCCTGACCCGTGAGCAGGAAGGTGTCCTCGACGCGTTCGCCCAGCGTGGCGATCTTCGCCGTGTGCAGGCGGATGCCGTGATCGGCGAGCACCGAAGCGACATCGAACAGCAGGCCGGGGCGGTCGGCGGCAGTGAGCGCGAGCACGTGGTGGCGGCCGGCCTCGTCGGGGCGGATGCTCACCTCGGGGGTGATCGGGAAGTGCTTCACGTGGCGTGACATGCGGCCGCGCGCCGGGCGCTCGGGCGCCCCGGGCTGCTGCAGGCGGGCGCTCAGCTCGTGCTCGATCAGGGTCACGATGTCGCGATACACGGCCTGCTGGCCGGGGTCCTGCAGCATGAAGCTGTCGAGCGCATAGCCGTGGCGGGTGGTGTGCACCTTGGCGTCCAGGATGGTGAAGCCCATGCGGCCGAAGAAGCCGGTCAGGCGCACGAACAGGTCCTTCTGGTCGCGGGTGAACACCATCACCTGCACGCCGTCCTCGTCCTCGGCGACGCGCGCCTTGACCACCGGCTCGTCGCTGCTGCTGCGGTAGTAGAGCACCCGGGTGTGCCAGGCGATCTCCTCGGCGGAGTGGCGCATGAAGTACACCGGGTCCAGCCAGGACCAGAGTTCGTCCTCGACCCCCGGACGCAGGCCATGGAAGCGCAGCTGCCGGCGCGCGTCCTCGAGGCGGCCGTCGAGGCCGAGCGCCTCGTGCGGCGTGGCGCCGCGCAGCAGGCGCTGGGTGGCGAAGAAGAGGTCTTCCAGCAGCTTGCCCTTCCAGCCGTTCCACACCTTGGGGCTGGTGCCGCGCACGTCGGCGTGGGTGAGCAGATAGAGCGCTGTGAGCCTGCGCTCGTCGCCGACGATGTGCGCGAAGCGCTGGATGACCTCGGGGTCGGAGGTGTCCTCCTTCTGCGCCACGCGCGACATCGTCAGGTGGTGCTCGACCAGCCACACCACCAGCGCCGTGTCCTGCGCCGCCAGCCCGTGCTGGGTGCAGAACTCGCGCGCGTCCACCATGCCGAGCGTGGAGTGGTCGCCGCCGCGGCCCTTGGCGATGTCGTGGAACAGGGCGGCGATGTAGAGCAGCCAGTGGCGCTCGAAGGCGATGATCAGCCGCGTCATCAGCGGGTACTCGTGCGCATGCTCCCCCATCGTGAACCGGCGCACGTTGCGCAGCACCATCAGGATGTGCTGGTCGACCGTGTACACGTGGAAGAGGTCGTGCTGCATCTGGCCGACGATGCGCCGCCACGCCGGAATGTAGCGCGACAGGATGCCGTACTCGTTCATCTTGCGGAACACGCGCACGATGCCGCGCTTCTGCTGCAGGATCTGCAGGAACAGCTCGCGGTGCTCGGGCCGGGCGCGGAAGGCGGCATTGACGCTGTTGCGGTTGATCCACAGCGCGCGCAGGGTGCGCGCCGTCATGCCCTTGAGCTCGGAGCGCTGCTGCAGCAGCAGGAAGCACTCGAGGATCGCCGAAGGGTGGCGCTCGAAGACGTCGTCGTCGCGGATGTCGAGCAGCTCGCGCACGACCTGGAAGCGCGGATTGACGACGATCGCCGCGCCGCGGTCGGGGAAGATCACGCTGCCGTAGTTCTGCAGCAGCACGGTGTTGATCTGCATCACCATCTTCGCGGTGATGTAGTAGCGCTGCATCAGCACCTCGGAGGCGCGCCGCGTGGCGGTCGGCTCGATGTCGAGCACGCGTGCGATCTTCTCCTGGTGGTCGAACAGCAGGCGGTCCTCGGCGCGGCCGGTGAGGTAGTGCAGGCGGATGCGCAGGTGCTGCAGGAAGCGCTCGATGTTGCGCAGCTCGCCCGCCTCGCTGCCGGTGATCAGCCGCCGGCGTGCGAGGTCGCGCCAGCTGCGGCCGAGCCCCGCGGCGCGGGCGATCCAGCCCAGCATCTGCAGGTCGCGCAGCCCGCCCGGGCTCTCCTTGCAGTTGGGCTCGAGCGCGTACGGCGTGTCGTTGAAGCGCGCGTAGCGCTGCTCCTGCTCGAGCAGCTTGGCCTTGTAGAACGCCCGCACGTCGAGCGCCTCGCGGTAGCGCGTCGCCAGATCAGCGAACAGCACCGGGCTGCCGGTGAGCAGCCGCGCCTCGAGCAGGCTGGTCTGCACGGTGATGTCGTCGGCGGCGGCGAACAGGCACTCATCGACCGTGCGCACCGCGTGGCCGACCTCGAGGCCGATGTCCCACAGGCCGCCGACCAGGGTGGACAGGCGCGCCTGCAGGGCGTCATCGGGGCGCGCGGGCAGCAGGATCAGCAGGTCGACGTCGGAGGCGGGAAAGAGCTCGCCGCGCCCGTAGCCACCGACGGCGACCACCGCGGCCTCGGCCGGCATGCCGCACGACGCCCATAGGCGGGCGACCTCGCGGTCGACCAGCGCTGCGCGACCCTTCAGCACGGTCGCGGTATGCGGACGCGCCTCGTACTCGGCGCGCAGCCGCGCCATGCCCTCGGCCATGCGCCGGCGCGCTTCGCCGAGCAGGGGCTGCAGCGAGGTGGTGAGCACGTCGTTCATGGCGGCGGGCTGCGGCGGGGGTTCAGGCGAAGCGCGCGGCGACGATCGCCGGCGGCGGCGGCGCCTTGGCGGACAGGGTCAGCACCTCGACGCCGGTGTCGGTGATCGCGATGGTGTGCTCCCACTGCGCCGACAGGCTGCGGTCCTTGGTGACGATCGTCCATCCGTCGGGCAGCTCGGAGATCGCCGCCTTGCCGGCGTTGATCATCGGCTCGATGGTGAAGATCATGCCGGGCTTGAGCTCCGGCCCGGTGCCGGCCTTGCCGTAGTGCAGCACCTGCGGCTCCTCGTGGAACTTGCGCCCGATGCCGTGGCCGCAGAACTCGCGCACGACCGAGAAGCCGTTGCCTTCGGCATGCTTCTGGATCACCGCGCCGATGTCGCCGAGGCGCCCGCCGGGCTTGACCGCGGCGATGCCGAGCCACATGCACTCGTAGGTGATCTGGGTCAGGCGTCTGGCAATGATGCTGGCCGCCGCCTCGCCGCCGACCATGAACATGCGGCTGGTGTCGCCGTGGAAGCCGTCCTTGATGACGGTGATGTCGATATTGACGATGTCGCCCTTCTTCAGCGCCTTGTCGCCGGGCACGCCATGGCAGACCTGGTGGTTCACCGAGGTGCAGATCGACTTCGGATAGGGGGTGTAGCCGGGTGGGGCGTAGTTGAGCGGCGCCGGGACGGTGTTCTGCACGCTCACCATGTAGTCGTGGCAGAGGCGGTCGAGCTCGCCGGTGGTCACGCCCGGCTTGACGAAAGGCTCGATGTAGTCGAGCACCTCGGCCGCCAGACGGCAGGCGACGCGCATGTGTTCGATCTCTTCCGGGGTCTTGATGACGATGCTCATTCTGTCTTCTTCTGGAAACGGGGCTGGAAAGGGTCAAGGCTATCGCATGCGGCCCTCGGCGGGCAAACACGGGACGGTGTACGCCTTGAGTCCGGCAATCCGCACGTGCTAATATCGCCGGCTTGTCTGCACAGGCAGGCAAAATCCGCACGTCCCGTGGCAAAGGGTCCGGCCGGATCGCGCATGAAGGCATCGACTGCAGGTCGGGCGCGTGCGTTCCGGGCGGCGTAACAGCGGGGCAGGACGGCATCCGTGCCGTCTTGTCGCGCAACCGCGGGGCGGAGGCGACAACCCTTTAACGTCAGTTTGGAGTAACACATGTCCGTCACGATGCGTCAGATGCTGGAAGCCGGCGTCCACTTCGGCCACCAGACCCGCTTCTGGAATCCGCGCATGGCCCCGTTCATCTTCGGCCAGCGCAACAAGATCCACATCGTCAACCTCGAGAAGACGATGGTGAAGTACAACGAAGCCATGGACTTCGTGCGCAAGCTCGCCGCCAATCGCGGCAACATCCTGTTCGTCAGCACCAAGCGCCAGGCCCGCGAGATCATCGCCGAGGAAGCGCAGCGCGCCGGCATGCCCTTCGTCGACGAGCGCTGGCTCGGCGGCATGCTGACCAACTTCAAGACCGTCAAGCAGTCGATCAAGCGCCTGAAGGAAGTCGAGGCGATGATGGAAGACGGCTCGATCGAGCGTCTGTCCAAGCGTGAAGCCCTGACCGTTCGTCGCGAGCTCGAGAAGCTGCAGAAGTCGATCGGCGGCATCAAGGACATGGGCGGCCTGCCCGACGCCCTGTTCGTGATCGACGTCGGCTACCACAAGATCGCGATCACCGAAGCGCAGAAGCTCGGTATCCCGGTCGTCGCCGTGGTCGATACCAACCACTCGCCCGAGGGCGTGGATTACATCATCCCGGGTAACGACGACTCCTCGCGCGCCATCCGCCTGTACGCCCGCGGCGTCGCCGATGCCGTGCTGCAGGGCCGCAGCCAGGTGCTGCAGGAAATCGTCGATGCCGGCGGCGACGAGTTCGTCGAAGTCGAAGAAGGCTCGCAGGAACAGGCCTGATCGATGAAATACGGGGCCGCGAGGCCCCGTTTGCAATCCGGCGCGCGCAGCCTCGAGCCCGTGCGCGCCGCTTGCACCGCAATCTCCGGCGCAGCGCAGTCGCGGTGATCGCGCCGCTGCGTCACAGTCCCAGACGTTCAACCCAAGGTATACAGGAGCTAGCATGGCGGAAATCACCGCAAGCATGGTCAAGGAACTGCGCGAGAAGACCGACGCGCCGATGATGGAGTGCAAGAAGGCGCTGGCCGAGGCCGCAGGCGACATGGGCAAGGCCGAAGAGATCCTGCGCGTCAAGCTCGGCAACAAGGCCTCCAAGGCCGCAACCCGCGTCGCCGCCGAAGGCGTGGTCGGCATCGACATCGCGGCTGACGGCAAGCTCGGCTCGATCATCGAGGTCAACTGCGAGACCGACTTCGTCGCCAAGAACGACGACTTCCTGGCGCTGGTGCAGAGCTGCGCGGGCCTGGTCTCGGCGAAGAACCCGGTCGACGTCGCCGCCCTGTCGGCGCTGCCGCTGGGCGAGGGCACCGTCGAGTCCACCCGCACCGCGCTGGTCGGCAAGATCGGCGAGAACATGTCGATCCGCCGCTTCGTCCGCGTCGAGGCCAAGGGCCAGCTGTTCTCCTACATCCACGGCGGCGCCAAGATCGGCGTGCTGCTCGACCTGGTCGGCGGCGACGAGCAGCTCGGCAAGGACATCGCGATGCACATCGCCGCGTCCAAGCCGAAGGCGCTCGACGCCTCGGGCGTGTCGCAGGACCTGA
>JAREIX010000016.1 GCA_029286945.1 Thauera sp.
TTCGCCGGCAAACTGGGTCACGCTCATCTGTTCCATTACTGCCCTCCCATCATTCTTCGAACCAATGGGCGCGCGCAACGGAAATCAGCGCCTTGGCTCGTTCTTCGTCGATCCCGGCCATCTCGACCAGCTCGTCGACCGCAAGGTCGGCCAGGTCGTCGCGGGTACGAATGCCCTGCTGGGCCAGTTTGGCGGCCAGCGACTTTTCCATGCCTTCGAGGCCGAGCAGGTCGTCGGAGACGTTCTCCAGCTGCTCCTCGGTGACGATGGCTTCGGTCAGCAGCACGTTGCGTGCGCGGTTGCGCAGCTCGTTGACCGTGTCCTCGTCGAAGGCCTCGATCTCCAGCATCTCGGCGAGCGGCACGTAGGCCACCTCCTCGAGCGAGGAGAAACCTTCCTCGATCAGGATGTCGGCGAGTTCCTCGTCCACATCCAGCTTTTCCATGAACAGCGCGCGCAGGCCCTGCTGCTCCTGCGCGGTCTTCTCGGCCGACTCCTGCTCGCTCATCAGGTTGATCGTCCACCCGGTGAGCTCGGAGGCGAGCTTGACGTTCTGGCCGTTGCGGCCGATGGCGATGGCGAGATTGTTCTCGTCGACCACCACGTCCATCGCATGCGCCTCTTCATCGACGACGATGGAGACGACCTCGGCCGGCTGCAGCGCGGCGACCACGAACTGGGCGGGATCGGCCGACCACACGATGATGTCGATCTGCTCGCCGCCAATCTCGTTACGCACCGCGGTGACGCGCGAGCCGCGCAGGCCGACGCAGGTGCCGATCGGGTCGATGCGCTGGTCGTTGGACTTGACCGCGATCTTGGCGCGCAGGCCGGGGTCGCGGGCGCAGGCCTTGAGTTCGAGCAGGCCGTCCTCGATTTCGGGAACCTCGAGCTCGAACAGCTTCATCAGGAATTCGGGCGCGGTGCGCGACAGCACCAGCTGCGGGCCGCGGGCGCCGCGGTCGATGCGCAGCAGGAAGGCCTTCACGCGGTCGCCGACGCGCAGGTTCTCGCGCGGGATCTGCTGGTCGCGCGGCAGCACGGCTTCCATGCGACCGACCTCGATGATCGCGTTGCCGCGCTCCATGCGCTTGATCGAGCCGGAGACGAGGAATTCCTTGCGGTCGAGGAAGTCGTTGAGCACCTGCTCGCGCTCGGCGTCGCGGATTTTCTGCAGGATGACCTGCTTGGCAGCCTGGGCGCCGATGCGGCCGAAGTCGATCGACTCGAGCTCTTCCTCGATGTAGTCGCCGATCTGGATGGCGGGGCGCAGCTCGCGGGCGTCGATGATGCCCATCTCGGCTTCGTCATTGGTGACCTCCTCGTCGAGCATCACCAGCCAGCGCCGCTTCGAGCTGTAGTCGCCCGAGTCACGATCGATCGACACCACCACGTCGGCGTCGTCGTGGATGCGCTTCTTGGTCGCAGAAGCCAAGGCGGTTTCGAGCGCGGAAAAAACGATCTCCTTGGCGACGTTCTTCTCGCGCGCCAGGGCATCGACAAGCAGCAGGATCTCGCGGCTCATTTCAGTAAAACCTCCACATCCACAGTCTCAAAATTGGGGTACCAGGCGTGCCTTCTCGATGTCGTCGAAGGGCAGCAGCACCTCGCCCTTCTCGGTGCGCAGCGCCACCGCGCCGTCCTGCACCCGCTCGATCACACCCACGAAATTGCGTTGATTGCCGATCGGCAGCGACAGCCGGACCTGCGCCTGCTCGCCGGCAAAGCGTTCGAAATCGGCCAGCTTCTTGAGCGGGCGGTCGAGCCCCGGCGAGGACACCTCGAGCCGGTCGTAATCCACGTTCTCGACTTCGAACACGCGCTGGAGCTGGTTGCTGACGGTGGCGCAGTCATCGACGGTGATGCCGCGCTCGATGTCGAGGAACACGCGCAGCAGCCGCCCCTTGGGAGAGAACTCGATATCCACGAGCTCGTACCCCAGCCCCGTCACCACCTGTTCGATCAGTTGCTCGACATCCGCTCGCATGTACTCGATCTGCTCCTCAAACGCTGTCCACCGCGGCCGCAGCGGGCGCCACAAATAAAAAATGGGCGAAACGCCCATCAAACAATTGCTCCTGCAGGAAACCCGCCGCTGGCCACAACCGCAAAATGGACCGCATTCCCGATCAGATCAGCGCCGACCGGAAAAGCCATCCATCAAAGCCGGGAGAGTATACAGCTAAAACACACGGCCGAGCAAACGCTCGCTCGAGACCCGGCGGGCCGTCGAGCGAAACGGAGGCGACACCCGGGCGCGTCGCGGCGGCTCAGCGCGGCTGGGTGCGATGCAGCTTCACCGGGCGCTTGGCGCGCTCGTCCTGCTGCCGGCTCTGCTGTGGCGCCGGCAGCCCGGCAAGCGCGCAGGCCTCGGCCTCGGGCATCTCCATCCACATGCCGCGCTTCAGACGGGCCGGCAGCTCGACGCTGCCGTAGCGCACCCGCATCAGGCGGCTGACGGTCAGGCCGACGGCCTCGAACATGCGTCGCACCTCGCGGTTGCGGCCTTCGGAGATCGTCACCCGGTACCAGTGGTTGGCGCCCTCGCCGCCCTCGTCGCGCAGCAGGTTGAACTTCGCCGGGCCGTCCTCGAGCTGGATGCCCTCGGTGAGCGACTTCGCCTGCTCGTCGGTGAGCTCGCCGAGCAGGCGCACCGCGTACTCGCGCTCGAGCTCGTAGCGCGGGTGCATCAGCTTGTTGGCGAGATCGCCGTCGTTGGTGAACAGCAGCAGGCCGGAAGTGTTGAAGTCCAGGCGGCCGACCGCCAGCCAGCGCCCCTTGCGCAGGATCGGCAGGCGCTCGAACACGGTGGGCCGGCCTTCCGGGTCATCGCGCGAGACGATCTCGCCCTCGGGCTTGTGGTAGATCAGCACGCGCGGCGAGCGCTGGCTGAAGCGCAGCGGCACCAGCTTTCCGTTGACCTTGACGCGGTCGCCGGGACCGATCTTCTGCCCGAGCGAGGCCGGCAAGCCATTGACCGAGATGCGTCCGGCCACCACCCACTCCTCGATCTCGCGCCGCGAGGCGACCCCGGCCTGCGCCAGCACCTTCTGCAGGCGCTCGGGTTCGGTCAGCGTGGTCGGCGCGTTGCGGCCGCCCCCCTGGCCGCGGCCGCGCGCAGGGCGCTCGCCGGCTTCGGGCTGGCCGAGGGCCGAGCGGTGAGCCTCGGGATGACGCGCCGGATCGCCCTCGATGCGCGGCCGGCGCGGCGCAGGCGCGCCGCCGGGACGCGGGGCACGCGGCATGCGCGGGCCGCGCGGGTCGGCGTTGAGGTGGGCGTCCTTGCGACTGGGCTGGGCGTCCTCGTCGCGCGACGACCCGTCGCCGCGGCGCGCGCGCGGGTCGTTATCGAGGATCTCGATCGCGTCAGATTTCTTCTTCAGGGGCGGGCGCAGCGGCCGGTTCGGTTTGCGAGGCATCGACGAGATCCATGATTGCAACGACAGCGGGGTTTATTGGCATTCATCGGCATTAACCAATCATGACAAGGGAGACACCCGACAAGAACAAATCCTTTGCATGCAACGACTTGGCGCACAACAAAGCGTATATTGGCGTTTATCGACACGCATCAAACCCGCGTACATCACGGGTACACGAACAGGAGCAGCCATGCCCCGAATCAACTTGACGGCCGGCGCCATCCTCAAATTCAGTTGCCCCCCAGACAAGGCGCAGGCCTTCCTCAGGGACGCTGGATCGCCGGGCCTGGGCGTGCGCGCAACCAAGGGCGCGAAGGTCTTCATCTTTCAGGCCAAGCTCGCCGACGGTCGCACCGTGCGGACCACGATCGGCGACGTTCGCACCTGGGGCATTGACGACGCACGACGCGAAGCGCGCCGGCTGCAGATGCTGATAGACCAGGGGCACGACCCGCGCGAGGTGCGCCGGGAAGTGATCGCCGAGCACGCCGAGAAGAGGAAGCAAGCCATGGTCCAACAGGCGCCCGCCCTCGCAGCGTGGGCGGATTATATCGGCGCTCGCCGCCATCAGTGGGGCGAAAGTTACAGCAGGCAGCACGAGGAAGCTGTGAAGGAAGGCGGCGCCCCCCGCGTGTATGGCAAGCAGGGCACGACCGAGCCCGGCATCCTGCGCCCGCTCCTGTCGCGCCCGCTGGCCGATATCGACGCCACCGCCGTGCAGTCCTGGCTGAAGGCAGAGGCACGCACGCGCCCCACCCGCGCCCGCTTCGCCTTCGCGCTGGTGCGCGCGTTCATCAACTGGTGCGCCGACCATCCCGAGTACGCCCAAGTGGCGCACCTGGACGCCTGCGCATCGCGAGCCGTGCGTCAGGAACTGCCCAAGAAAACCGCCCGCAAGGATTCCGTGCTGCGCGAGCAGTTGCCCGCATGGTTCGCAGCCGTCAAGGCGGTTCGCAACCCGATCGCCGCCGCCTACTTTCAGTGTCTGCTGCTGACCGGCGCGCGCGCTGGCGAACTGGCCGCGCTGCGCTGGGAAGACGTAGACCTGCAGTGGAACAGCCTGACCATCCGCGACAAGGTCGAAGGCGAGCGCACGATCCCGCTCACACCCTACGTCCGCCACCTGCTGCTGAACCTGAAGGCGTCCAACGTCGTGCCCATCGTCGCAGCAGGCCGCCCACGCTCGAGCGCCGCCCCGAATGCATCGCCATGGGTCTTCCCCTCGACCAGGTCGCCATCGGGCAAGCGGGTGAATCCCGTCGCCACGCACAAGCGGGCATGCACCGCAGCCGGCCTGGGGCCGATCACCCTTCACGGCCTGCGCCGCAGCTTCGGCAGCCTGGCCGAATGGATCGAGGTCCCGGCCGGCGTGGTCGCGCAGATCATGGGGCACAAGCCGAGCGCGACCGCGGAGAAGCATTACCGCGTCCGCCCCCTCGACCTGCTGCGCATGTGGCATGAGCGCATCGAGGCATGGATTCTCGAACAGGCGGAAAGCGTACAAGCCAATGAGGG
Source organism: Thauera sp. (assembly GCA_029286945.1). Lineage (GTDB taxonomy): Bacteria > Pseudomonadota > Gammaproteobacteria > Burkholderiales > Rhodocyclaceae > Thauera. Next base: position 4,938 of record JAREIX010000016.1, read on the forward strand.
CCAGACCGCGCCCGCCGTCATGCGCGCAACGCGCTGAACGCCATCGCCTTTTTGTAATCTATAATCTACAAAAATGATTGAGCTACGCGACTACGAGACCGAGGACGGCCGCGTCCCCCTCAAGGAATGGCTGTCCGCCCTGGCAGATCGCACGGCGCGCGCCCGAATCCTTGCCCGCCTCGCACGCATGAGCGCGGGAAACTTCGGGGACTGCAAGCCGCTGGAGGGCAGCGTATGGGAGATTCGGATCGATCACGGTCCGGGCTACCGGGTTTATTACGCCAAGGCGGGAAAGGCCGTCGTGCTCCTGTTGATCGGTGGCGACAAGCGCCGGCAACAAGCCGACATCGAAACCGCCCTGGCCTACCTGAAGGACTGGAAAAGGAGAAACGCGCGATGACTCAAGCATCCCGCCCCCATGACGAAACCGTCGTCGAACTGCTGCGCGACGACCCCGGCTTCGCGGACGACTATCTGGCCGAGAGCGTCGCCGCCATCGATGAACCGGGAGGGCAAGAGGCCTTCCTGCAAGCGCTGAGACACATCGCGGAAGCGCAAGGGATGGCCGCGGTCGCCGAGCGTGCCGGGCTTCCACGCGAAAGCCTTTACAAGAGCCTCAGCGGCAAAGGCAACCCCACGCTGAAGACGCTTCTTGCTGTGTTCAACGCCACCGGCCTTCGCCTGGCCGTCACCAAGGCAGACCGGAACCACCCGGCGCACGCCTGACCGAGCATGCCGCGCCTACCTCGACGGGGGGAACACCGGGGACTCCTTCTACCCGGCCGGCGCGGCACCCAAATGAAGGACCGCGCGAAGGACCGCATACGATGGACATCCCCGAACACGTCCGCGCTCAGCTCGAGCGCATCCGCGCCGAAGGCGAGCAGCAGATAGAGAAGCTTCGCGCCGACGCCGTCGCCGAAGCGCTCGCGATGGCGCTGCGCCTGCGCGGCAGTGACGCCGACCTGATACCGCTGCGCCTGATGTGCGAACACCTCGCGCTCGAGGTAATGCACGCGGAACCACTCGGCAGACGAAAACGCGTCGCGCATTACGAAACGGCCCGCGTAGCGGTCAAGAATGCGAAGGCCGCCATCCGCGCCGGCACCATGACGCCACGCAACCAGGGCGCCGGGCTGCCGCTCGACCTCGCGCGCTGGTGCGCTGAAGACGAGACCCTGCGCACCCTCGAGGAATTCATGCCGCACAGCCGCGTCATGGTCCGCCGGAGCGATGCGCGGAACTGGTTCGAGAGCATGGGCGTGGACGTGCCCGGCTTCCTGTATTGCAAGCGGACACAGGCCGCGCCCGCGCAGGCGCCGGACGAGAACGCGGCGCACGCACCGCAGCCCCCAGCACCCGCCCCCGCTCCGAGCGACGCCAAGGACGAAGCCCTGCGCGAATACGATGCCATGCTTGCCGATGGCGCCAGCACGAACGAAGCGGCCCGGCAAGTGAAGGAAAAGTACGGGATCCCGCGCACTACTTTACGAGACCGACTCAAGAGGCGGGACGCCAGCGTCAAGGGGCCGTGGCGGGACCTCCTGAGCCAAACACAAAAAAAGTGAAGTAAGCCCGCCTGGCGTGGTCGCCCGAGGTGGACGGATAGGTGGACGGATAGGTGGACGGATAGGTGGACGGCCGTCCACTTTCCGTCCACCTATCCGTCCACCCTCCTCTGAAACCCGCGCCATTGCTGAGCTCAAGTGGACGGAAAGTGGACGGAAGTGGACGGATTTGACCGTCCACTTTCCGTCCACCGAAGATGTTCTCGCCATCACCAACAGGCGACGAACATGCAAGCCACCCGCCCCACCCCTGAAGCGCCCACCCTCCCCGCCGCCGCTCACGCCGACTTCACGCTGACCACGGCCGAGTTTGCCGCGCTCAACAAGATCAAGCCCACGTCAGTCCGCGTGCGCCTCAGCACCACGGGGCATTACTTCGGCGTGCGCCCGCTTCGGTGCGCAAACCGCCGCCTCCTCTGGCCGGCCGTCGTCGTCAAGGCCTGAGCCCGCCGCCATGCACCAGGCCGCCGAGCCCCCCAGCCGCGAACGGATCGCCGAGCACCTGGCGAGCCTGCGCGCGGCAGTTGGTGGCGAACGGTCGCCGATCGGGCGCGCCTGGAATCACGACATGACCCGGAAGGAGCGCGCATTCTGGGCTCGCGCGGCCGGACTCGGGCCGACCGATTCGCGGAACGCCGCGTGCTGGGAGTGGCAAGCGATCGACGCGACCGCACAGGCCGCGATTCAGAACGCCCTGGCACGTGCGGCAGATCGCGCCGTGTTTCTGCTGAAGGGGGGCGCCGGCCGTGCTTGACCTCGCCACCCTGACCCGGCGCGACCCGGACAGCGCTGCATTCCTCGACAACAACACGCGCAACCTCCCCGCCGAGTGGAAGGAGGGATTCAGCCGCCGCTACCGGGCCGACTACGCCGAAGCCCTCGCGATTCCCGCGGGCACCGGCCGCCAATCCGCGGCAATGGCCGAAGCAAACCGGCGCCTCGCCAAGGCCACCCGGAAGGCGCAAGCCGCCTGGCTGCCGCTCGGCGCCAGCGATGCCGACATCCGCGAGGCCGCCGAGCGAAAGGCCGTCGAATGCTGGGCACTCTCGGAGCGCTTTCACGACGCCGAGACCCTGCGCGCCCGCATGGCTGCCCACTGCACCGCGCTCGGCATCACGCCGCCAAGCGACAAGGTACGCGACATGCCGGCAATCAAGCGCATGACGGATCCGCGCTGGTGGCGTCGCAAGATTCGCCGCCATCAGGCGATCCTGCTCGAGGAGATCGCGATCGAGCTCGGATACGTGCATCGCCGCCGGGAGTGCTACTGCTCCGACGAGACCGTCAAGCGGCGCCGCGCACAGGTCCGCCGGAACGGCCGCATCCTCGAGCGCACCGAGCTGGAAAACCAATTCGGCTACGTCGCCACGCTGGCCGAACTGGCCGCCACGTCGGTAGCGAATCCACGCATCAAGCACGCCGAGCTGATGACCCGCATTGCCGGGTTCGAGAGCATCGCGCGCAGCCTGGGGCATGTCGCGCTATTCATCACCGTTACCTGCCCCAGCCGATTCCATGCCGTGCTCGACAGCGGCCGCCGCAACCCCAAGCACGACGGCTCGACGCCACGCGAAGCACATCACCACCTGTCGAAATCGTGCTGGGTGCCGTGCCGGTCCGCGCTGCACCGGCGAGGCGTCCGCCCCTATGGCCTGCGCGTGGTCGAACCACATCACGACGGCTGCCCACACTGGCACCTCGTGCTTTTCGTACCCGCCGACCAGGAAAAGACCCTGCGCGCGATCGTCCTGCGGTACTTCCTCGAGCGGCACGACCCGGACGAACCCGGCGCCCGCGCCAACCGCGTGAAATTCGTCAGCATCGACCCCGCGCGCGGCAGCGCCGCCGGCTACGTCGCCAAGTACATCAGCAAGGGCATCGACGGCGCCAACCTCGACGCGGACCACTACGGCCACAGCGGGCAGGCCGCTGCAGAGCGCGTCACCTCCTGGGCATCGGCCCATGGCTTCAGGCAGTTTCAGTTTATCGGCGGCCCCCCGGTCACCACCTATCGCGAGCTTCGCCGCGTTGAGGCGAGCCCCGCCCATCCCGACGTGATCGCCGCCGCCCGTAGCGCGGCCGATGCCGGTAACTGGGAACGGTTCGTGGAAGTCATGGGCGGGCCGATGGTAGCCCGCGCGGACATGCCGATTGTCCTGGCACGTACCGCCGAGGGCGAACGCCTCGACCCGGAGACCGGCGAGACCACCCCCGCGGAGAACAGCTATGGCGAGCCCGCCACGCCGGCAATCTTCGGCGTGTGTGTGGCCGCAACCGACCAGGCAATACAGACCCGGCGATTCCGCTGGATCACCCGCCCGCGCACCGGCCACGGCGAGCGCGCCGACGCGCAGCGCCCGCGGTCCGCCCCGTGGCGTGCGCAGCACGACACCGGCAAGGCCGAAGGCCGCGCAGCCGGCGCAGCCGGCGAAGCTTGGACCCGTGTCAACAACTGTACGGAGACCGGCGCCGACACCGCCCGCCGGGCCTCGTCAACCCCAACAGAACGGCCGATGCACCCCCCTGGGGCCCCGGCCGCTGCTGCTGCATCCCCCCACCCAGCCGGAGCAACACCATGACCATCGTCCGAATGACATCCGAACGCGTCGCCCTGCAGGACCAGGCACGCAAGGCCGCCGAAGCTGCCAGCCGCGCCGCGATCGAGGCCAACCAGGCGCGCGAGTTCGCCGCCCGTAACGACACCCTCGCCGCCAAGCTCGCGCTGAAGATCGCCGACGCCGAAGCGACCCGCACCCGCCGGGAGGCAGACGCCGTGCAGGCGAAGCTGTCCGCCCTGGGAGACGTGACAAAGACCGATTGCTGAAGACGGGAGCCGGCCGGCGCCCGTCTTCACAAAACCCCCAGCCGAAGGTGGGGCAAAACGTCGGCAGCAGCGGATAAGCACGTTCGTGTTCGAGTCCAGCTTAGGCCGCTGCCATCGGCACCCCGCAAGGGGTAGCCGATGCCCCCACCCTCACACCACCAGGACCCGCCATGTACCCCGCCCCCGCCCCCGTACTGCCCGACCTCGAAAACCTTGACGCCCGAATCACCGGCATCCGCACCGAGATTCACCTCCTCGAGCGCGTCGAAACCCGGCACGCCGCCGGAAACCACCGCCTCGCCGCGCTGCAGGTTGAACTCGACGACCTCGAGGCCCAGCGCGCCGCGCTGTAACCAAGCCCCCCGACAGACGAACACCACCGGAGACCGCACCCCATGACCGCCGCCACCGCTACGACCCAGACCGCCGCCGCGATCGCCACGACCACCGCGCAGCACGAGACCGCCGACCAGTTCGCCGAGCGCGTCGCCGAGCTGCGGACCGAGCTCCTGAGCGTGCGGAGCCTTTACCCCTCGCGCCCCGACGTGCTGCCCCGCGTCATCGAGCTCGAGCGCGAACACGCCGCCGCCGCGGCCCGCCTCGCCGCGCTACGAGAGGAGGAAGAGCGCGCCCGCCCTATCGAACAGCCCGCCGGCCCCACGTTCACCGCGCTGGCAGAGTTCCGGGAATACGTCCTGAACCTGCGCCGCATGTCCGAACAGCTCGCGACCGCCGGGGCGAACATCGAGCAGATGCATGCCGCCCTCGAGGCGCAGGAAGCGGCCCTGAAGGACTTGGCCGCGGTCGAAGCCGCTGCGCTACTCGAGCGCATCAAGGCGGGCCATGACGACCTGTCCGACGAGCAGCGGCGCGGCTTTCGGGAGCAGAAGCGCAGCGTTGCCGGTCTGCTGCGCGACATGCCGGTCGACCTCGAGGAGTTGCCCACCCTGAAGCGCACCGTTGTGCACCAGCGCGCCGAGCATCGCCGCCAGTTGGCACACGCCCGCGCCGAAGGCCGCCGACTGGTGCTTGAGGCAATCGAGGCGGATGCACGGAACGCCCTGGCTTCCATCGATGACCCGCGCGCCACCGTTGCGGAGCTGATCGAGCACTTCGAGACCGCTCGCGACCTGGCAGAAGCGCACGACGCGTTCTTCAACTCGCCGGCCGGCCGGGAAATTCTCGGCTACGAGAAAGCACAGCACCCCGACGGGACGATGGTCCCCGGCCTGCTCCGATGGGGCACCGCAGGCCGCCTGGCCGACGATCTGCAACTCGAGGCCTATCACGCCCGGCTGCAAGCCCTGGCGCCCGAGCTGAGCCTGGAACCGGACGCCAGCGCGGTCGCCCGCACCGTGGAAAGCTTCCAGACGCATTTCGGGGTGCCCCCGTACACGGAAGAAGAACGCCGCCTCGAGCGCGTGTGCCATGTCTCGCCGGCGGGCGCGTTCGTGCTGCGGAACTTCAAGGCGAAGCCCAACGAATACGGCCCCATGCACCGCGTAGAGCTCGAACGCCGTGTCGCAGAAATCGAGGCCGCAACCCTCAGCCTTGAGGCGATCCGCGCGACGCCTTTCTGACCAAGGAACGGCCATGGCCAACTTCGTTTGTAACGTGTGCGGCAGCCTCGCAAAAATCTACGCTAGCCGCCCGCTCTCGGAGACTGCGCGGGAAATGTTCCTCGCATGCACGAACGAACGCTGTGAGCACTCGTTTCGTTCGCTCTACGACGTGTTGAACACGATCCTGCCGAGCGCGCTACCGGCCGACGACCCCGAACGCCTGCCGCCGGGCACCTCGCCAGTGATGAAAATTCGCACCACGAAGAGAGACCGCGAGCGCGCCGCGAAGGCATGCGAGCACCGACAGCACGCGATCGAGAGGCGCAACCAGGCCGCAGCAGAACAGAAGGCTTTCACCGCCCGCGAACCCGCAGCCGGGCAAAATCGGCCGCAAGACACATTTTCACGATGCGAAACGACCGCAAAACCGCCCTGTGCATAACCGATCCCGCCCCGCTGCTACACGCCCGCCGAGCCGACGAGCCCCTCGAGCGCTTTCCGGTCCCCAAAGCGGGCAGGCGTGGCGGGGTGAAGACGGCGCGCGCCGGGGTGTAGCCCTCGCCGCGCAAGCGCACCAGGAACACGCCCCACCGACCACCCACCCACCACCAGGAACACCCACCATGACCCCCCAGACCACCGAGACCAACGACCGCCTGAGCATCACCCTCGAGACCCCGATCAAGCGCGGCGAATCCCAGATCGAGCAGCTTGTTGTCCGCAAGCCTTGCGGTAGCGAGCTGCGCGGAACCAGCCTCTTCGGCGTAGCCCGCATGGATGCCGACGCCATCATGACCTTGCTGCCGCGCATCAGCGAGCCGCCCCTCATCACCGCTGAGGTGCTGCGTATGGACCCCGCCGACCTGGTGCAGGTAGGCGTGTTCCTCGCCGAGCAGCTTGTCCCGAAGAGCCTGCAGGCCGCCGCGCAGGAAGCCCTGGGCAACTGAGCCCGATGCCGGGCCGCGATCGGCCGGCCCGGCCCCTTTGAGGTAACGCCCCATGAGCACCAAGCAAAAACTCTCGCTCGAGGTCCGGCTGGAAGCGCTGGACAAAGCGACCCGCCCCATGCAGATGGTCGGCCGCGCTGGGCAGGAAATGGCGAAGCAACTCAGCATCGCGCAGAACCAGGCGAAGAACTTGAGCCGAGCGCTCGCCGACGGCAGCGGGACCGAGCAGTTCAAGCGCAACCTGGAACAGGTCGCCGCGCGTATCGACAAGCTCCGCAAGGCCAACGACAGCTATCAGCGATCGATGGCCCTGCGCGACAACCTCGCGAATGCCGGCGTCAAGATGGGCGTGGCCGGCGCCGCCATGGGGGCCGCTGCCATGGTCCCGATCAAGGCCTTCGCGGAAGCCGAGGACGCCGGCACGCAGCTTGCCGTTTCGATGATGAAGGCCGGCGGACAGGTTTCGGCGAACTTCGAGAAGGTCAACGAGCACGCCATGCGCCTGGGCAACCGGCTGCCCGGTACGACGGCCGATTTCCAGAACATGATGACGGTGCTGATCCGGCAAGGCATCAGCGAGCAGGCGATCCTGGGCGGGCTTGGCGAATCCGCCGCCCTGCTCGGCGTTCAGCTCAAGATGCCGTTCGACCAGGCCGCCGAGTTCGCCGCAAAACTTCAGGACGCGACCCGCACCACGGAAGGCGACATGCTCGCCTTGATGGACACCATCCAGCGCGCCTACTACGCCGGCACCGACTCCGGGAACATGCTGAACGCCTTTGCGAAGCTCGCGCCCGCGCTGGACACCATCCGCATGAAAGGACTCGACGCCGCGAACGCCATGGCGCCCTTGCTTGTCATGGCGGACCAATCCGGCATGGACGGCAGCGCCGCCGGTAACGCCCTGCGCAAGGTCCTGCAGAAGAACATGGACACCGGGAAGATTGCCGAAGTCATGGCCGGCCTGAACAAGGCCACCGGGGCGAAACTGTCGCTGAACTTCACCGATGGCAAGGGCGAATTCGGCGGGCTCGAGAAGATGTTCGTCGAGATGGCCAAGCTCAAGAACCTGACCACCGAGACCCGGCTGCAGGTGCTCAAGGACCTGTATGGCGACGACGCCGAAGTCATGCAGGTTGTCAGCCTGCTCATCAACAAAGGGCAGGCCGGCTACAACGAGACCTTGGCGAAGATGCAGGCTCAGGCCAACCTGCAAGACCGCGTGAACAAGCAGCTCGGCACGCTCAGGAACCTGTGGGACGCCGCGACAGGCACCTTCACGAACGCCCTTGTAGCCTTCGGCGAAACCATCAGCCCCGAGCTGAAAGCCGTAACCGAGTGGATCGGCCGCATCGCTGAGGCCACCCAGAACTGGGCGAAGGAAAACCCGGCCTTGTCCGGCGGGCTGATGAAGATCGTGGCCGGCGGCGCCCTGCTCTTCACCGCCCTGGGCGGCATCGCGCTGGCCGCGTCCGCGCTGATCGGCCCGTTCGCCATGGCCAAGCTTGCAATCGGCGTCATGGGCGGGGCCGGCCTCAAGATGATCGCCCTGAGCGTGCCGTTGCTCGCCGCGATCGGCGGGATCGCGTGGGCCGCCTACGAGATCTACCAGAATTGGGACGGCATCGCCGCATGGTTTCGTCAGCAGTGGGAGACCGTCACCAGTTTCATGTCAGGCCTGGCCGCCCGCTTCGAGCAGATCGGCCTGGACGTGATGCTCGGTCTATCCCGCGGCATCCGCAACGCCGCCGGGGCCGTCAAGGACGCCGTGTTCAGCACCGCCGAGAACGTGACCAACTGGTTTAAGTCGAAACTCGGCATCAACAGCCCAAGCCGTGTGTTCGCGGAGCTCGGAGGTTTCACCATGGCTGGCCTTGTGCAAGGCCTGGGCAAAGGCGAGACCGGCGCCCTCAAGGCCATCGGCGAGTTCTCCCGCCGCTTCGCGACCACGGCCGCCCTTGGCATGGCCGGCGCCGGCATCGCCACCGCTGCTCCGATGCCGACCACCGCCGACCGCCCGCTGATGACCAGCTCGCCGCGCACGCTGGCCGACCCGTCTACATCGTTCCATTACACGATCAACATCGATGCCCGCGGGGGCGGTGACGAGAAGGCTATCCGCCGCGTCGTTCAGTCCGAACTCGAGCGCCAGCGCAACTACCTCGCGGCCCGCCGCCGCGCCCGCCTGGGAGACGTCGACTAACCCACCCCGGCCGGCGCCCCACGCCGGCCCATGCAAAAGCGTGTTGACGCGCGTCCGCCGCCCGGCGCAGAATGCCCCCGTCGCTGCAAACAACAGTGACCGGGTTTGGAAGCCCGGAAAAGCAAACGGCGGACGCATCCGCCACACTGGCGGATTTTTTACGTCCACGCCGCATGACTTGCCGTTTCAATGGCGGGCCGTGCGGGGGAGCCGAAAGGCTCGCCGGTTCCGTTTGCCCGGTCTTCCAACCCCGTATCGGTCCGCCACCCCGTTTGGAAGCGGGGTGCGGGTTCAAACCGCAGCAAACGGAGCAAGACCATGCAAGCCATCAGCGCCACGGGCACGCCTGCCCGCGCCCACGTCCCCGGCAACGTCATCGCCGAGTATCCCCTCAGCACCGAGCAGTTCGCCGCGCGCAACCTCGTCGACCCCAAGAGCGTCCGCGCTCGCCTCTGCCGAACGGGTTCCTACCACGGAATCCGGCCGTTGAAGCTCGCCAGCGGCCGCACCCTCTGGCCGGACCTCACCGCCACCTACGAAGGCGCCGCCCGGCTCGAGCAGGAGGGCCGCCGCCATGCGTAAGCACACCACGCACGACACCGCGCCCGCCATCGCCGACACCGTCGTCGATTACCGCGCCCTGGCCGCCGAGCTCGAGGCGATCGACACCCGATTGCACAACGCCACGCGCGGATTCTCGACGGATTGGCCCCGCGATGAATTCGAGGCGGCCGAAGCGGCATTGCAGGCCGTCAAGGACGCCTTGGTCGACGCCGCCGTCAAGCACTTCGCCCCGGCCGCCATCGCCGCCGCCTGGCACGCGGGAGGCCCCGACAATCCGCGACTGCCCAAGGGCTTCCCCCTCTGCCCGCTGCTGCAACAGGGAACGATTCAAGCCGACATCAGCAACGCCTGGCGCATCGTCGACCTCGCCATCGATGCCATGCGGTCGCAATGGGAGGCCCCCGAGCTGCGCAACTGCATGGTGATGCTGTTCGGCGCCCTGGCCGTGATCGAGGCTGCCGAAACCAAGGTCGCCGACAGCCTGCTCGAATCCGCTGTTATCGACGTACCGCCCTGGCAGGCGGACGCAGAAGCCGACCAGGCGCCGGCCCTGTCCGATCGAGACCGCGCGGAAGCACGCGACCGTCAAGCGAACGCCTCACGCCTGGCGGATTTCGCCGCCGGCCGTGCCGAAGCCGACCGCCTCGCCCGCGCTGCTGCGCTCGAGCTGATGCGCCAGACTCGCCCTGCGCCGGTCCCGTCGCTGCAAGGCCTCGAGTTCCAGCGCCTGACGGCGGAGCTCGAGCAAGCATCGTCCCTGCTGACAGACGCCTCGTGCGCCATGTCCGGCGGATGGACAATGAAGGAGCTCGAACGCTGTGATGCGATGGTGTCCGGCGCAAAGGCCCTGATCGATCAAGGCCGCGGCCGCCTCGAGCACGCTGAAGCACACTACGTCCGCACTCTGCAGCCCAAGCACGGCGACGACCAGTCCGGCGAGGAGGCGCAGCCATGAAGCGACTCAACACCGGCCGCGGGTACATCTTCGCGGAGGACGTGGTCGACGGCGTGCCGATCAATCCGAAGCTCCCGCCGGACTTCGACCAGACGCCCAACGACGACCGCCCGGACGCGCACCGGAAATTCTGGGGCGTGCCCTACATCGTGACCGACTCGGTCGACGCCTGGGATGCCTACTACGCCGACCGCACTGACGAATGGGCGGACGAAGGGCGCGCGCATTGGGTGGAGGGCCGAAGGCGCTGGATGGAGGCTTGGCCGTCGGGCGTCCGCTACACCGTCCGCTGCTTGGACGGGGGCGCCTGGGACCGCTCGACCGCCTGGGGCAGCTTCCCCACGCTCGAGGCTGCACTCGGCCTGCTCGGCCGGGCTGCAGCCTGACAGGAGGCGAGGATGAAAACCGCAACCCTGCTTGCCATCATCTTCGCCGGCTTCGCCATCGTCGGAACCCTGGACTACCAGGTAGCCGCCGGTATGGCGACCGAGCACGCACCCATCCTGTACGCAGCGCAAGGGGGGCAGCGGTGACAGCTCAACTCATTGCGATCACCGCCGACGAGCTCGAGGCGCTTCACGGCGCCGGGCCGCTGGCCTTCCAGTGCTACCTGCACCTGCGCGCGTGGATGGACTACGGGACCGGCCGCTCCCGCCCGATCAGCCTGGCCATGCTGCGAACCTACTGCGAGACGCACACCCCGCGCGGTGCGGGGTTGCAGATCACCGCCCCCAGCGAGAAGGAAATCCGCACCGCCCTTGCCCGCCTGCAGCGGGCGGGGCTGCTACGCCGCCTGGCCGGCGATCGGCTCGCGTTTTCGCTGCCGCTGGCCGCGGTCGCGTCCGCACGTCCGAATCAAACCGGGCACGGTGCCGGCGCCGAACTATCCACAGCACCGGGCACCACCAATCCCGCGCCGGTCAAGGCATTGCGCACCGAACCCGGCACCGATCGCAAGCCGATCGAGCAGCCGAACCGGGCACACATCATGAATCAGGTTTCTTTGTCGTCGACGTGCGCGCTGGTGCAGTTCCTACACCTGCAGGACATCCCGACCGCCGGACGCGAGACCACGCTCGAGCGCTGGCGCGCCGATGGCATCACCGCCGAAGGCCTGCAGAAGGCCGTAGCCGTAGCCCGCAGCGTCCGCGCCAAGGTGGGCAGCACGCAGCCGGTCAACGTGGGCCTACTCGACCGCATCCTGAGAAGCCCGCCGCCGGGCGCCACCCTGCCGCGGATCGGCGCCGACCTCGTTGCCATCGGCACCGCTCAAGGCTGCCCGCCGCGCCCTGGAGAGAGCTGGGAGGCGTACCGCATCCGCCTTGCTTCACGCGACGGCCACAACGTCGGCAGGAGGGCGCCATGTGCGTGAAAACCGAAGTCGCTGCCGTCGTCGTGCTCTCTGCCATCGGTGTGTCTCTGGCCGTGGGCACCCTCGCCGGCCTTGCCCTGGCACGCATCACCGGGCACAACGGCACGCCCGCTGCGCACCAGGCACCGGCCCCGCTGCCCGAGCGCTGCCCCTGCACACCGCAAACAATCACGACCTGAGGCGCGACGATGAACCGAGACATACACGAGACCGCACAGAACGCCGCAGGAGCCGATAACGACCCCGCGGACACTTCACCTGCAGGCCAAGAAATCGCCGGCCTCAGGACTATTTCTGCAAGCCGCAGAGGCGTCAGCATCGAAGAGGAACCCCCGGAGGTGTGGAGTCAGCAGCAAGAAGCGCCCGAGACACCGCCCGCGCGGGCCACCATGTCGCGCACCAGGCGCGAGGCCTTCGAGCCCCTTCTCGACTGGATGGCAAAGCAAATCCTCGAAATGCTGCTCGAGGAGAAGCGCCTCGAGATCGAGGCCGAACGGACGGCCCAAGCCGGCCCGGCCGCCCCGAGCTGATCGGCCTCGACGGCGGGCCGCAGAAACGAAAAAGCCGCGTACACCTGAGCGCGTACACGGCCATTCGAGACACCAACAGCGGCGCACCCTTGCGGCGCATCAGTCTGAATTTTCAGGGGTTTTTTCAGGCCCTTCTGCGACCTCAACTAGATCCATGATTTTTTCGATTTCGGTGAGCGCCGGCAGCTCGGTCAGGCTGCGCAACCCCATTTCATCGAGGAAGCGCCGGGTGGTGGCGAACAGGGCCGGCCGCCCGGGCGTGTCGCGGTGGCCGACGACGTCGACCCAGCCGCGCGATTCGAGTGTCTTCAATACGTTGGGCGAGACCGCCACGCCGCGGATGTCCTCGATGTCTCCACGGGTGACGGGCTGGCGATAGGCGATGATCGCCAGCGTCTCCATGACCGCGCGCGAGTAGCGCGGCGGCTTTTCTTCCTTCAGGCGGTCGAGATAGACCTGATACTCGGGCCGCGTCTGGAAGCGCCAGCCGCTGGCCAGCTGCACCAGCTCGGCGCCGCGACCGGCGGCCGACCACTCCGCGCGCAGTTCCTCGAGCAGGCGGCGGACCAGCTCCGGCCCGGGATCCTCGTCGAACAGCCTGCGCAGCTCCGACACCGGCAGCGGCGACGGGGCGGCGAGGAGCGCGGCCTCGACGATGCGCAGCCAGGCCTCAGGCGTCGTTGCCGGTTCCATCTGCCAGTTTCACGTAGATCGGCGCAAAGGCCTCGTTCTGGGTCACTTCGACCAGTTTTTCCTTCACCAGCTCGAGCACGGCGAGAAAGCTCACCACCAGCCCGGCGGCACCGAGGCGGACATCGAACAGCGCATCGAACGCCACGTAGCGGCCATCGCCGAGCGTGCGCAGGATCGCCGTCATGTGCTCGCGCACCGACAGCTGTTCGCGGCCGACACGGTGGCTCTGGTTGAGCCGGGCCTTCTTCATGATCCGCAGCCAGGCCAGCTGCAGGTCATGCAGGCTCACCTCGGGCTGGCGCTCGATGACCTTCTCGGCGACGAACACGCCCACCCACTCGAAGTCGCGCTCGACCCGCGGCAGTCCGTCCAGGCGCAGCGCAGCGAGCTTCATCTGCTCGTATTCGAGCAAGCGGCGCACCAGCTCGGCGCGCGGATCCTCTTCCTCGGCATTCTCCCGCGGCGGCCGCGGCAGCAGCATGCGCGACTTGATTTCGAGCAGCATCGCCGCCATCAGCAGATACTCGGCGGCGAGCTCGAGGTTGGTCGCCCGCATCGCCTCGACGTATTCGAGGTATTGCGCGGTCAGCGGCGCCATCGGGATGTCGAGCACGTCCAGGTTGGCCTTGCGGATCAGGTACAGCAGCAGATCCAGCGGCCCCTCGAAGGCTTCGAGGAACACCTGCAGCGCATCGGGCGGAATATAAAGGTCTTTCGGCAGTTCGAGCAGGGGCTCGCCATAGATGCGCGCGAGCACATCGAGCGGCAGGTCGGCCTCGACCGGCGCCAGATCCAGCGGCATGTTCATCGCGAACCCCCTGCCTTCATCAGCCTTGCCGCGCCCGGTCGTGCTCGGCACCCGCCGGAAGCCTGCCGCGGGCGCATGACGGAGAGGACGGATTCCGCATACACGTGGAGCTCAGAAACCGAAGACCGTGGACAGCAGGAAGCGGAAACCGGCGATCAGCGGCCACAGGATCTCGCCCAGGATGCCGGTGAACAGCAGTACCAGCAGGATCGGAAAGCCGAAGGGCTCGAGCCGCGCGTACTGCCAGGCCAGGCGGTTGGGCAGCAGGCTGACGGCGATGCGGCCGCCGTCGAGCGGCGGGATCGGCAGCAGGTTCAGCACCATCAGCACGGCATTGATCTGGATGCCGGCGTCGGCCATCTTGAGCATCGCGAGCGAATACGCCCCCGGCTCGCTGCGGGCGGCGATCGTGAACAGGATCGCCCAGCCAACGGCCATCACCAGGTTGACGAAGGGACCGGCGGCGGCGACCCATAGCATGTCGGCCTTGGGGTTGCGCAGCCGACCGAAGTTGACCGGCACCGGCTTGGCCCAGCCGAACAGGATGCCGCCCCCGCCCGCCAGCGAGCTGAGGGCGAGGATGCCCGCCGGCACCAGGATGGTGCCGACCGGATCGATGTGGCGCAGCGGGTTGAGCGTGATGCGGCCGGCGAGATCGGCGGTAGGGTCGCCGAAATGGCGCGCCACGTAGCCATGCGCGGCCTCGTGCAAGGTGATGGCGAGCAGCACCGGCAGCGCCCAGATGGCCAGGGTGGGGATCAGCGAATCCATTGCGCGCCCGTATGAAAACCGCGGATCTTACAGGCCGAAGGGCTCGAGCGGGCCGCGGCCGGCGCGCACCAGCTCGGGCGCACCGGAGGTGAGGTCGATCACCGTGGTCGCCTCCGGGCCGCAGTAGCCGGCCTCGATCACCAGGTCGATCTGCTTGCCGAGGCGGTCGCGGATGTCCTCGGCGTCGGTGAGCGGCAGGTCCTCGCCCGGCAGGATCAGGGTCGAGCTGAGCAGCGGGCCGTCGAGCTCGGTGAGCAGCGCCGACACCACCGCGTGCTCGGGCACGCGCAGGCCGATGGTCTTGCGCTTGGGGTGCAGCACCCGGCGCGGCAGCTCCTTGGTGCCCTCGAGGATGAAGGTGTAGGGGCCGGGCGTGGTCGCCTTGAGCAGCCGGTACTGGCTGTTATCCACGCGGGCGTAGGTGCCGATCTCGGACAGGTCGCGGCACAGCAGCGTGAAGTGATGGCGATCATCGACCCCGCGGATGCGGCGCACGCGCTCGAGCAGCGCGGCATCGCCGATCTGGCAGGCGAGCGCATAGGCGGAGTCGGTCGGCAGCGCGACCACGCCGCCGCCGCGGATGATCTCGGCCGCCTGGCGGATCAGCCGCGGCTGCGGCTGTTCGGGATGTAGCGAGAAGAACTGGGCCATGGTCTTGGGTGATGGATTCGGTTCGGGTGATCGGCGCGTATTCAGTCTCGCGGCGCGGCGGCCGGTGACAGCCGCGCCCACACCGGTTCGAGGTCGGGCGGCAGCGGATTGCAGCGGCCGAGATCGACCGCGCTCTCGGCCTCGCCGTGGAAGTCCGAGGCGCGCGAGGCGAACAGCCCGCGCTGACGTGCGACCGTGGCGAAGCGGCGCATCTCGTCCTCGCTGTGGGCGCCGGAGACGACCTCGACCGCCTCGCCTCCAACCGCGACGAAGCGGTCGAACAGACGCCCCATGTCGGCGGCCGACAATCGGTAGCGCGCCGGATGCGCGATCACCGCGATCCCGCCCGCCGCGCGGATCCAGCCCACCGCATCCTCCAGCGCCGCCCATTCGTGCTCGACGAAGCCGGGCTTGCCGCGCACCAGATAGTGGTCGAACACCGTCTTCACGTCAGGCATGACCCCGCTCGCCACCAGGTGGCGGGCGAAGTGGGCGCGGCTGACCAGCGCCGGATTGCGCGCAAAGCGGCGCGCGCCCGCCAGGGCGTCGCGGATGCCGACGCGCGCGAGCGCCTCGCCCATCTGCTGCGCGCGCACATCGCGACCGCCGCGCACCTGGGCCAGACCGGCGAGCAGCACCGGGTGACGGTGATCGATGCCCAGACCGACGATGTGGATGGTCTCGCCGGCGAAGGACACGGAGATCTCCACCCCGGCGACGAAGCCCAGCCCATGCGCCTGCGCCACCTGCGCCGCGGCGTCGATGCCGCCGACCTCGTCGTGATCGGTCAGCGCCAGCAGCTCGACGCCGTTGGCGAGCGCACGCAGCACCACGGCC
Source organism: Thauera sp. (assembly GCA_029286945.1). Classification (GTDB taxonomy): domain Bacteria; phylum Pseudomonadota; class Gammaproteobacteria; order Burkholderiales; family Rhodocyclaceae; genus Thauera. Next base: position 21,223 of record JAREIX010000016.1, read on the forward strand.
TCGGGCTCGAGCCAGCCGTCCGAGACGGTGGAATGGCAGTGCAGATCGGCATTGAGGGCGCGCAGCCTGTCGGCTGACGGAAGGCTCATGGGTTTCCTGTGGGGCATATGTCGGCTTCAATGATAACAAACGCACCGCCGCTCCGTCGGCGGCATCCCGGGCGCGCCGAAGCCGTATTATTGCGCGACGCACGCTCACACCGCCCCGCACCGCCTTGATGACCGCATCGCAACCCGGCGCCGAACCGCCCCGCCCGCTCCTTCCGCAGGCACGCCCGCACACTCCTTTCGAGGACGTGCAGGGCGTGTTCACCGGCTGCCTGTTTGCCGCGCTGGCGCTGGTGATGTTCCGCGAGAGCACGCTGCTCACCGGCGGCACCACCGGCCTGGCCTTCCTGATCCATTACCTCGGCGGCTGGCCGCTCGGCGCCGTGCTGTTCCTGCTCAACCTGCCCTTCTACGTCTTCGGCCTGCGCACGCTGGGGCGCACCTTCACGCTCAAGACCTTCTGCGCGGTGGCGGTGCTGGCGCTGCAGACCGAGTTTCTGCCCGCCCTGGTCAGCTTCGACCGCCTCGACCCGGTGTTCGCCGCGGTGATGGCGGGGCTGCTGGCCGGTACCGGGATCCTGATACTGATCCGCCATGGCGCCAGCCTGGGCGGGGTGACCATCCTCGCGCTGCATCTGCAGAAACGCCGCGGCTGGCGCGCCGGATGGGTGCAGATGGCGATCGACTGCGCCATCCTCTCGGTCGGCCTGCTGGTGCTGTCGGCGGACAAGGTGGCGCTATCGGTGCTCGGCGCCGCCGCGCTGAACTTCGTGATCGCGGTCAATCACCGGCCGGATCGCTACTTCGGCATCTGAAGAACCATGACAGCGCCACCCGCTCCGCCCTGCCACGCCTCCCCCTTGCCGGACCCGAGCCGCGGCCCGGTCGCCGAGCTGCGGCGCTGCCCCACCTGCAAGCGCTGGGGCGGACGGCGCACGGTGGGCGAGGACGGCGTCACCGTCCATCTGCATCCAACCGAGCAGCGCGGCGCCTGCAACGAGGGCCCCTGGCACGGTTCGCTGCGCGGCCCGCGCAATGCCTGCGGGCAGTGGCTGCACTGGCTCGCGATCGCGGCCGATTGAGCCGGACGGCGAACCTCGCGGCAGCCACCTCGACCGGCGCCGCGCCGCCCCGTGCGGCCGCAGGGCAGCCGAGCTGGCTCAGTCGCCGTCGCCCCCCGCCTCGTCCGCTGCGTCAGCCGGCACGTCACCCGCCTGCGCCGCCGCAGCCTGCGCCGCCGCGATCATCTGCACCCGCGTCTCCGGCGTCTCCAGGCTGATGCGGCCGAGCGCGCCGTCGCGGTAGTCCTGCAGCAGGATCTGCGCCGCCTTCTCGAGGTCCAGCCCGCCGCCCTTGACCAGGCAGCCGCGCCGCCGGCCGACGGCCTCGACCAGCGCCGGACCGTCCAGCGCCGCCACCGCCGCGGCATCCAGGCGGTAGCGCGCGGCGAGCTGTGCCGGGTAGCGGGCGATCAGGATCTCGCCGAGGAAGGCGGCCACCTCCTCGTCGATCACCGCGTTGCGGCCGATGGCGTGGCTGGCGGCGAGCATGTAGCCGTCGGCGTCGTAATCGATCTTCGGCCACATCATGCCCGGCGTGTCGGTGAGCGTCATGCCCGGCCCGAGGTCGATGGTCTGCTGGTGCTTGGTCACCGCCGGCTCGTCGCCGACCTTGGCCACCTTGCGCTTGAGCAGCGCGTTCATCAGCGTCGATTTGCCGACGTTGGGGATGCCCATGATCATCATGCGCAGCGGCTTCACGCCGTCGTCACGGTGCGGCGCGAGCTGGCTGCAGAGCGCGGGAATGCGCGCCACCTCGGCGGCGCTCTTGGCCGAGATCGCCACCGCCTTCACACCCGGCTGGCGGTTGTAGAAGTCCATCCACATCCGCGTCACGGCCGGGTCGGCGAGATCCGACTTGTTGAGCAGCTTGAGGCAGGGCCGGTTCCGGAAGCGGCGCAGCTCGGCAATCATCGGATTGCTGCTGGCCTCGGGCAGGCGCGCGTCGGTGACCTCGATGACGACGTCGATGGACGCCATGGCCTCGGCCGCCTTCTTGCGCGCCGAGGCCATGTGTCCGGGAAACCACTGGATGGGCATTGGAAAAACCTGGGTGGAACGTTGGAGGCCCGGATTATCCCACCAGATGCGCGCACGCCGGGGCCGTTCTGCCACGGACAGAGGCCTCGCCCGCTCCCGCCGCTGCCGCGGACCGCCTCGATTTGCGGCCGCTATCTCGAGATAAATTCACGGAAAGCCAGGCACGAGGACGTTTTTTAATGCCCATGGCGAAATAAATCGACGCACGGCCCGAAAAGCGTGTATCGTGCCGCTCGCAGTCGATTCAAGCAGTGGTTGTTCTGGTGGTTGCCCAGCGTGTTCCAAGAGAACCCGTGTCGGTTTGATGCCTCCTGATTACGTTTCTTGATCGTTCCTGCATCTCCAGGGCGCAAGCCCGCAATTCTTCATATGGAACGCAAAATGAGCACTCAAACCGGTACCGTGAAATGGTTCAACGACGCCAAGGGCTTCGGCTTCATCACCCCTGAAGGCGGCGGCGACGACCTGTTCGCCCACTTCTCGGAAATCCAGAGCAAGGGCTTCAAGAGCCTGGCCGAGAACCAGCGCGTGGAATTCGAAGTCAAGACCGGCCCGAAGGGCCTGCAGGCGGCCAACATCCGCCCGCTGTAATCGACGCGACGTCGCCGACGTCACTCGATCAGTCCGAAACGCGGCCTTGCGCCGCGTTTTTGCTTTTGTAGCGCCCGGCCCGGAACACCATGACCGACTCTGCCCGCCCCGAATCCATCGACGCCGAAGCCACCCTGCGCTTCGCCGATCTCGAGCTGCCCGCTCCCCTCCTGTCCGCCCTCGCCGAAGTCGGCTACGAGACGCCCTCGCCGATCCAGGCCGCCTGCATCCCGAAGCTGCTCGCCGGCCGCGACATCCTCGGCGAGGCCCAGACCGGCACCGGCAAGACCGCCGCGTTCGCGCTGCCGATGCTGGCGCGCATCGACCTCGCCGACACCCGGCCGCAGGTGCTGGTGCTGACGCCCACCCGCGAACTCGCGATCCAGGTCGCCGAGGCCTTCGCCAAGTACGCCCACCACCTGAAGAACTTCCACGTGCTGCCGATCTACGGCGGCCAGAGCATGGTGGTGCAGCTGCGCCAGCTGTCGCGCGGCGCGCAGGTCATCGTGGGCACGCCGGGCCGGGTCATGGACCACCTGGAGCGCGAGAGCCTGAAGCTCGACGCGCTCAAGGCGATCGTGCTCGACGAGGCCGACGAGATGCTGCGCATGGGCTTCATCGACGACGTCGAGTGGATCCTCGAGCACACCCCCGAGGACCGCCAGACGGCGCTGTTCTCGGCCACCATGCCGAGCGCGATCCGCGACGTCGCCCGCCGCCACCTGCGCGAGCCGGACGAGATCAAGATCCGCGCCGCCACCGCCACCGTGGCCAAGATCAGCCAGCGCTACTGGCTGGTGCGCGGCGTCGACAAGCTCGACGCGCTGACCCGCATCCTCGACGCCGAGGAGAGCTTCGACGCGGCGATCGTCTTCGTGCGCACCAAGATCGCCACCGACGAGCTCGCCGACAAGCTCGCCGCCCGCGGCTACGCCGCCGCCGCGCTCAACGGCGACATGACCCAGGGCATGCGCGAGCGCGTGATCGAGCAGCTCAAGGGCGGCGCCCTCGACATCGTCATCGCCACCGACGTCGCCGCACGCGGCATCGACGTGCCGCGCGTGTCGCACGTGATCAACTACGACATCCCCTACGACACCGAAGCCTACGTGCACCGCATCGGCCGCACCGGCCGCGCCGGGCGCGAGGGGGTGGCGATCCTGTTCGTCGCGCCGCGCGAGACGCGCATGCTGAAGATGATCGAGCGTGCGACCCGCCAGCCGATCACGCCGATCGCGCTGCCGAGCAGCGAGGAAGTCACCAACCTGCGCGTGGCGCAGTTCAAGCGCCAGGTGGTGGACACCATCGGCAGCGAAGACCTGGGCTTCTTCATGGGCATCGTCAATGACCTCGTCGACGAGAACGAGCTCGACATCCACGAGGTCGCCGCCGCGCTGACCCTGCTCGCCCAGCGCGAGCGTCCGCTGCAGATCGAGCAGTCCGGCCGTGGCTGGGAGATCGCCACCACCGCGCCGGGCGAAGGCCGCGCGCCGCGCGCCGAGCACTTCACCACCGGGGCGCCACGCGAGCGCACGCCGCGCCCGAACCGTGACGAGATCCTCGCCCGCCGCCGCGCCTTCTCCGATGGCGCGCTGGTGCGCTACCGCATCGAGGTCGGCCGCGCCCACGGCGCCAGCCCCAAGGAGATCGTCGGCGCGATCGCCAACGAGGGCGGCATCGAGGGCAAGTTCATCGGCCAGATCCACCTGTTCGACGAGTTCACGACCGTGGAGCTGCCCGCCAATCTGCCGGACGACCTGCTCGGCACGCTCAAGCGCACCCGCGTACGCCAGATGCCGCTCAACATCCGCGCACTGAGCGCGGCCGAGGCGGCAGCGACGCCCGAGCGGCGGCGTCCGCCGCGTGACGAGGCCTATCGCCCGCAAGCCGGCGACGAGCGCCCGCGCAAGCCCTTCGACCCGGATCGCAAGCCCCGCCCGGACGGTGGCTTCGCCGGCAAGGAGCGTCCGCGCGAGACGGGCGAGCGCCCCCCGCGCCGCCCTGCGCCGTACGGCGCCGACGGCGAGCGCAGGACGTTCGACAAGGGGCCGAAACCCTACGACGGCGAGCGCAAACCCTACGACCCCAACCGCAAGCCCTACAAGCGGCGCGACGGCTGACGGCGCCGAGCGCGCGGCCGTGACGTCCTGCGCACGCGCCGCGCGCTGCATTGCCTAGAATGGGGCGCTTGATACCCCGGCTGCGCTGACCCGCTGACCGCCCCCTCACCTGCCCCGCCCCCGCTGCGGGGCGTCGACGCTGGCCCGACTTCGACAGTTTCCCATCCGTGCTGCAGCGCGAGGCCCGTTCGCGCACCGCCGTCCGCTCACCCGCCTGCCTTGAAGCACCCGATCCGTACCCTGCTTGGCCTGCTCGTCCTCCTCTGCAGCCTGCCCGGCCTCGCCCAGCCGCCGCTGACCCTCGGCATCTTCGCGTTGCGCCGCGAACCGACCGTCGAGGCCATGTGGCAACCGTTTGCCGACTACCTCGGCGCCGGCCTGGGGCGCGAGGTCCGGCTGCAGGTGCTCGATAGCGAGGCGATGAAGGACGCGATCGCACGCCAGGCGCTCGACCTGGTGCTCACCAACCCGACCCACCTGATCGAGCTGCGCACGCAGAGTCCGCTGTCGGGGGCGATCGCCACCAAGCTCGACGGGGCGGGTGCGCAGGCCGTGAGCCAGTTCGGCGGCGTCATCCTGGTGCGCCGCGACGCCCCCGGGCTGCGCAGCCTCGCCGACCTGCGCGGCAAGCGCGTCGCCACCACGACGGCCAACTTCCTCGGCACCTTCCCGGCCCAGGCGCTGGAGCTCAAGCACGCCGGCGTCGATCCTGCGGCGCTGGTGTTGCAGCCTGTGGGCCAGGACCAGGACAGCGTGATCGACGCACTGCTGGACGGCGCGGTCGATGCCGCCTTCGTGCGCACCGGCCTGCTCGAGCAGCTCCGCCGCGAGGGCCGCGACCTGTCGATGCTGTCCGTGCTCAACCCGCAGACGGCGCCGGCCCATCCCTACCAGCGCTCCACCCGGCTCTACCCGGAATGGCCCCTGGTCGCCCTTGCCCATGCCGACGAGGCCACCGTGCGCAAGGTCGCCGCGCTGGTGCTCAGCCTGCCCGCGGACCACCCCGCCGCGCGCGCCGCAGGAATCGCCGGCTTCACCATCCCCGCCGATTACTCGGTGGTCGAGGCGATGATGCGCGAACTGCGGCTGCCGCCCTTCGATCGCAGTCCCGCGCTGACCTGGCGCGACGTGTGGACGCAGTACCGGGCGTGGATCCTCACCCTGGCGCTTGCCGCCTGCGCGATCGTGGCCCTCGTTGCACGCCTGCTGCAGCGCAACCTGCAGCTTGCCCGCGCGAGCGTCATCGAACGCCGCCTCGCCGAGCGGATGGACCTTGAACGCCAGCACCTGCGTAACGTGGTCGAGGCCACCCAGGCGGGGAGCTGGGAATGGGACGTCGCGACCGGCGAATGGCGCTTCGACCGGCGCTGGGCGGCGATCCTGGGCCTCGACGATGCCCCGCCCCCGGGGCAGGACCGTGCGGCCTGGCGCGCCCTGGTGCACCCCGACGACATCGGCGAGGCCGACGCGGCGCTGGCCCGTCTGCTGGACGGCACCTCGTCCTGCTTCGAGCACGACCTGCGGCTGCGCCATCGCGACGGACACTGGATCTGGGTCCATGACCGCGCGATCGTGGTCCGCCGCGCGGCCGACGGCAGTGCCTGCCTGCTCAAGGGCGCGCAGATCGACATCAGCCGCCGCAAGTCCGCCGAAGAGGCGCTCTGCCTCGCCGCCAGCGTATTCTCCTCGAGCTACGAGGCGATCATCATCACCGACGCCGACAACCGCATCGTCGACGTCAACCCCGCCTTCACCCGCATCACCGGCTACAGCCGCGAGGAGAGCATCGGCTGCGACCCGAGCCTGCTCAGCTCGGGTCGGCAGAGCGCGGCCTTCTACCACGCCATGTGGGAGGCGCTCGAGCGCCACGACTACTGGCAGGGCGAGCTTTGGAACCGGCGCAAGGACGGCAGCGAGTTCGCCGAGGTGCTGTCGATCAGCCGCGTGCGCGACCGCGAGGGGCGGCTGCTGCACCACGTCGCCACCTTCTCCGACATCAGCCGGCTCAAGCGCCAGGAGGAGGAGCTCAACCGCATCGCCTATTTCGACCCGCTCACCGGCGCGCCCAACCGCCGCCTGCTCGACGACCGCCTGCGCCAGGCGATCGCCCACGCGCACCGCACCGGCAAGCCGCTGGCGGTGTGCGTGATCGACCTCGACGGCTTCAAGCCGATCAACGACCGCCACGGCCACAAGGCCGGCGATGACCTGCTGATCGGCATCGTGGACCGGCTCAACGCGATCCTGCGTGCCAGCGATACCGTCGCGCGGCTGGGCGGGGACGAGTTCGTGCTGCTGCTCGAGGACGCCGAGGGCGACGCGGTGCTCGAGCGCGTGCTGGAGGCGATCCGCGAGCCGATGCAGCTCGGGCACGAGCGGGTCGGCGTCTCGGCCAGTATCGGGGTGACGCGCTTCCCCGAGGACAACGTCGACCCGGAGACCCTGCTCCGCCACGCCGACCAGGCGATGTACCGCGCCAAGCAGCGCGGCCGCAACTGCATCCAGTACTTCGACACCAGCGTGGAGGAGGAGCAGCGCCAGCGCAAGGCGCGCCAGGATCGGCTCGGCGAGGCGCTGCGTCGGCGCGAGTTCGTGCTGATGTTCCAGCCCCAGGTGAACATGCGCACCCGGCGGATGATCGGCATGGAGGCGCTGATCCGCTGGCAGCATCCGGAGCAGGGCCTGCTGCCGCCGGCCGCCTTCCTGCCCGATCTCGCCGGCACCGAACTCGAGACTGCGGTCGACCTGTGGGTGATCGACACCGCGCTCGCGCAGTTGGTCGAGTGCCGCGCGCAGGGCATGGACATCGGCGTGAGCGTGAACATCGGCGCCCGCCTGCTGCTGACGCCGGGCTTCGTCGCGAGCATCCGCAGCGCGCTCGAGCGCCACCCGGGCGTTCCACCCGAGAAGCTGGAACTCGAGATCCTCGAGTCCTCCGCCCTCGACGACATCGTGCTCGCGACCCAGGTCCTGCACGCCTGCCGCCGGCTCGGCGTGCGCATCGCGCTCGACGACTTCGGCACCGGCTATGCGTCGCTGCGTCATTACCGCCAGCTGCCGGTGGATCAGCTCAAGATCGACCGCAGCTTCGTCATCGACATGCTCGCCGACCGGGAGGCGCGCGCGATCGTCGGCGCCGTCGTGCATCTGGCGCGCACCTTCGAGCGCGCGGTGATCGCCGAGGGCGTCGAGACCCCCGCCCACGCCGCCGCGCTGGTCGAGCTCGGCTGCGAGCTCGGGCAGGGCTTCGGCATCGCGCGGCCGATGCCCGGCGCCCACATTCAGGCCTGGTTCTCGTGGCAGACCTCGGCCGACAATGCCGGCGAGCCCTTGCGCGCGACCGTCACAGACCGAGTGTGAGCGATGGCGCCCGATACGGGCCGCCGCCCCGGGGCAAGGCTCAGGGCCAGTCGGCCCCGAACAGCCGCTTCGGCTCGATCGCCACGGTGTCGCGGCTGTTGCTCACCCACACGTGGCCGTCCTGGATGCTGAACTGCAGGCGCATGGTGCGCTCGGCCAGACGCGCGAGCTCGGCGCTCGATTCGCGCCCGAGCTCGAACACGCGCAGGTTGTCGTGGCGCTCGAGCTTGCTGCGCACGCCGTTCCACCACACCTCCAGCGCCCGCCCGTAGGCCACCACCACCACCTCGCGGGCGCGCCCGCAGGCCTTGCGGATCCACTTGTCGTCGGGCTGGCCGACGTCGATCCAGCGCTCGATGGTGCCGGTCAGATCCTTCTGCCACAGGTCCGGCTCGTCATCCACGCACAGGCCCTTGCCGAATCCCAGCGCGGGGTCGGCGAACAGCGCGAAGGCGAGCAGGCGGACCATCATGCGCTCGTCGGTCTCCGACGGATGCCGGGCCAGGGTCAGGCTGTAGTCGGCGTAATGATGCCGATCCATGTCCGCGACCTGGATCTCGGCCTTGAAGATGGTGGCCTTGAGCGCCATCAGTGCACCTGGGTGGGGCCGCGGCTGGCCTGCTGCCAGGCGATCACCGCGCGCGCCGCATGGGCCATCACCAGATCGCGTTGCTCCTTGGGCAGCTCGCGGGCGAGCGCCGCGAACAGCGCCTGGGTCGCCTCCTGGGCCACGCCCTCGGTCGCGAGCCCGTCCGCCAGGCAGCGGATCTGGATGAAGGCGAGCGCGTCGGCCACGAGCCGCCAGCCGGCGATCGGCATCGCGCGCGTCAGCGCCAGCAGCTGGCTGCCGAGCTGCCCGGCCAGGCGCAGCGCCTCGTCGCGGCTCTCGGTGACGATCGACGAGTGCCACAGGGCAAGGTGCAGGCCGCGCCGCAGCTCGACCTTGAAGTCGATCACGTTCTCCTCGGCGGCGCCGAGGTCCTCGAACTGACGCAGGAAGCGCGCCTCCGCGGTCTCGTCGAGCCCGGTGCGCAGCGCCCCGACGAGCTCGCTCAACCCGGGAATCGCCACCAGGCCGAAGGCCTGGCTCCACGCCAGCCCCCATTGGTCCATGCCGGTCAGCAGCAGCGCCAGCCGCAGCGCGGCGGCCTCGCCGTCGGCGGCCGCCGCGGCCCAGTCGGAAAGATCCGAACGCAGCGCCTCGACACCCCTGCGGCGGACGTCGTCGGGCTCGGCGACGCTGAGGCGGAACACGCGCGCGAACGCTTCCTGCGCGAGGCGGGCGGCCTGGCGCTGGGTGTCGGGGTCGACGAGCACCGCGAGCGGGTCGGGCGGAAGGAGGGTTTCGGATGAGCTCATCTTCGGGGCATCAGGCCATGTTGCGCGCCCACAGCGAGGTCACCGCGGGCTCGGGCGGGCGGTCCATGCCGGCGCGGAAGTCCTGCAGCATGCGCCGCAGGGCCTGGGCATCCTCGGCGGTGAAACCGCGCTTGAAATCGGTCAGCAGCAGCCGCGAGCGCGACAGCCAGTTGCCCGGCGCATCGTCGATCGCGCACCAGGCCGCCTGCGCCGGGTTGGGCTCGTGCTGGGCGAGCCACAGCATCGCCTCGCGCTCGCGCAGGCCATGGAGTTCCGCACCGGTCTTCGGCAGCAGGTGCGGCGTGGCGCCCGCGATCTGCGGACGGATGTCCTCGGAGAAACGGGCAACGAGCTTCTGCATCGAGAACAGCATGCGCCAGTCCGAGGCGATGACGATCCGCGCCTCCGGGAACGCCCGCACCACCGCCTCGATGTGCGGCAGGCAGCGGAAGTCCTCGACCTCGCCCCAGGGATGGGTGACGCCGTCGAAGTCCATGAAGATGTAAGCGGTGCGTGTCATATTCCACTCGGCTCGGGACAAATTCCCGGCGCGGTCGCCAAGGATGCTGCAATGCGCAATATACTCGAATCCGACCTGCTCCGACGCGTACCCGATTTCACGTTCGTCCCCATTTCGGCGTACCGGCCGGCGTCCCGCATCAACTTGTTGCAATGCAACAACAAACCCTCCCTTCCAGAAGGAGTCCAGCATGACCCCCCTCATCAACCTCGAAGGCAAGATCGGCCTGATCACCGGCATCGCGAACGAGAAATCCATCTCCACCGGCGTGGCCGAAGCCTGCGCCCAGGCCGGCGCCAAACTGATCATCACCTACCAGAACGAGAAGACGCGCGCCTTCATCGAGCCGGTCATCCACCGCCTCGGCGTCGAGGACGTCTTCCTGCTCGACGTCACCCAGCCCGAGACCATGGATGCCGCCTTCGCCGCCATCGAGGCGCGCCACGGCAAGCTCGACTTCGCGGTGCACAGCATGGCCTTCGCCAAGCGCGATGACCTCCACGGCCGCGTCGTCGACACCTCGGCCGACGGCTTCGCCCTGGCGATGGACGTGTCGACCCACTCCTTCGTGCGCCTGGCGAAGAAAGCCGAGCCGCTGCTCGAGAAGGCCGGCGGCGGCGCGCTCGTCACCATGACCTACCTCGGCTCGGAGAAGGTCATTCCCCACTACGGCGTGATGGGTCTGTGCAAGGCCGCGCTCGAGGCCGCGACCCGCTACATGGCGGCCGAGCTCGGCCAGAAGGGCATCCGCGTCAATGCGGTCTCGCCCGGCCCGCTGATGACCCGCGCCGCCTCGGGCATCGCCGGCTTCGACGGCCTGATGGCGGCCGCGGTCGAGCGCTCGCCGATGCACGCCCTGGTGACGCCGGAGGACATCGGCGCGCTGACCGCCTTCCTGGTGTCGGACGCGGGCCGCCTGATCACGGGTGGGGTGCATTTCGTGGACGCCGGCTATAACATCATGGCGTAAGCAACGGAGGCGTCATGTTCGATCTGGCGGCGGCACGCGAGGCGATGGGACGACCGGCGATCCTGCTGCCGGATCCCGTGCCGCCGCATCCGCTGCTCGACGGCAAGCCCGAGATCGGACGTGGCGAGTACTCCATCGTGATCGACAAGGGCGACGGCGAGCGGGTCTACAAGGTCGTCAGCTCGCCCGCCGACTACTTCCTCTACACCGCGGAGGACCGCCCGCGCGGCGAGCATTTCCCGATCATCCACGCCGACCACGGCGTCATCGGGCGCGCCGCCTCGGGCTATCCGCTGCACCTGATCGAGATGGAGCGGCTCTATCCGCTGGCCGCGAACTCCCCGGCCGAGGCGCTCGCCCAGCGCCTGATCGACTTCTACTGGTCGGCCTGCCAGCAGTGGAGCCGCCTGGGCGCCGACATGGGCCGCATCGCGCTCTACCACCTGACGGTCAACCCGCTGGCGATCAGCGAAAGCCTGCAGCAGGCGCTCAAGGCGCTGTCGGACTTCGTGGAGGCGTACCAGGTCCTGCCCGACCTCCTCAACGCCAACAACCTGATGATGCGCAAGGACGGCACCCTGGTGTTCTCGGACCCGGTGTTCATCGCCTGAACGGCCCCCTCCGGGATTCGGGCCACGGGTTCCGGTCACGGCGCGGGGACACTCCCCTGCCCGCGGGCGGGTATCATCGGCTTCGTCATCGCAAGGACCCGCAGCATGAGCACCTCCCACGACCATCACGTCGGCCACGACCACCCGCAGCTGCCGCGCCCGGCGACGGTGGGCATCCCCCGCGGCGGCGAATTCGACCCGGTCGCCTTCGAGCGCGCGGTGGGCGAGCTGCTCGCCGCCTGCGGCATCGCCGCCGACAACGCCCATACCGGCCGCACCGCGCAGCGCGTGCGCGAGCTGTGGCAACGCCGGCTGCTGGGTGGCTATGAGCTCGACCCGGCGGCGGCGCTCGGCGACGGTTTCGAGGATCCACGCCGCGACATGGTCGTGATCCGCGGCATCGCCGTGCATGGCGTGTGCCCGCACCACCTCGTGCCGTTTCGCGGCGTCGCCCACGTCGCCTATCTTCCCGGCGGGCGGCTGCACGGCTTCGGCCGCATCGCCCGCCTGGTGGACGCCATCGGTCATCGCTTCACTTACCAGGAATGGATGACGCGCGACATCGCCGATGCGCTGATGGCCCACGGCAAGGCGGCGGGCGCCGCCTGCGTGATCGAGGCCGAACAGCTCTGCCTGCTTCTCGGCGAGGACCGGCGCGGCGACGAACGGGTGGTGACGCAGGCCTTCGCCGGCAGCTTCGAGCACTCCGAACAGGCGCGCAACGAGTTCTGGCGGGCCATTGGAGGCCACCGCAGCTGAGCAGCCGCGGCCACGGCCCGGGCCTCAGTGCAGGCTGACCACCACCGCGCGCTTGGCCAGGCGGTGCGCGCTCACGTCGACCAGGACCACCTCGCGCCCCTCGAGCACGACGGCGCCGACGTAGCGGTCATCGCCGCTCACCGAATACTCGAAGTCGAAGGCGCGCCGCAGCACGGCGTGGCCGCGTTCGTCGCGCGCGAAGCGCAGGCCGTGGCCGACCACGGTCTCGTCGAGGAACTGCACGCCCTCGCGCAGACAGGCTCGGCGCGCGGCGTCGATGCCCGCCTCGCGCGCCTTCAGGCTGTCGAACCAGAACCACACCAGCGCGCCCAGTGCCAGCACCACCAGCAGCTCGACGAGCGTCATGCCCGACCCGCCGGCACCCGGATGCGCGCGCGAATGATCATGCCGATGCTCAGGGCAGCATCATGCCGCGGATGGTGAAATACAGGATCGCCGCCATCAGCGCCGAGGCCGGGACGGTGATCACCCACGCCGCCGCAATGCGCATCAGCTGCGAGCGCTTGACCAGCTCGCGGCGATACACCTTCTTCAGGTCCTTGCGTTCGCCCTTCGAGAAGTGCGCAGGATCCTCGGCCTTCTTCGACCGGTCCTTGAGGTCCTGCAGCATGCGGCCCTTCTCCTCGACCGAGGCCTTCTCGAAGCGCTGGATGAAGGCCTCGATCGCCGCCTGATCGCCCTCGGGGTGGTGGGCCTTGATCTCGGCCAGCATGCGGTCGTAGTTGCTCTTCAGGTACTCGCGCAGGAAGCCGACGCCGAACACGCCGCCAACCGCGATGTGCGTCGAACTCACCGGCAGACCGAACTGGCTGGCCACGATCACCGTGATCGTCGCCGCCATCGCGATGCAGTAGGCGCGCATCTGGTCGAGTTCGGTGATCTCCGAGCCCACGGTGCGGATCACCTTGGGTCCGAACAGCGCCAGCCCGAGGGAAATGCCGATCGCGCCGACCATCATCACCCAGGTCGGGATCAGTGCGTCCTTGTGCATCTCGCCGCCGGAAGTCACCACATCGACGATCGCGGCCAGCGGCCCGACCGCGTTGGCGACGTCGTTCGAACCGTGGGCGAAGCTGAGCAGCGCGGCCGCGAAGATCAGGGGTACGGTAAACAGCCTGTTCACGCTCTGCTTGGTGTTGGCGACGATGTCGGCGCTTCCTCTGAGCAGCCTGCGCACGAGCACGAAGACCGCGGCGCCGATCACAAACCCGTACAGCGTCGCCTCGCCGAAGCCGACCTTCCACACCTTGTTCAGCCCCTTCAGGATCAGGTAGGTGGCGAAGGTCCAGGCCATCATGCCGACGAGCAGGGGCACCATCTTGCGCGCCGCCTCCGCCATGTCCACCTGGTAGGTGATGCTGCGCTTGACCAGGTACAGGAATCCGGCGGCGAAGATCCCGCCGAGCAGGGGTGAGATGACCCAGCTCGCAACGATGCCGCCCATGGTGTTCCAGTCGACGATGCTCGGCCCCGCGGCGGCCATGCCCGCACCGAGCACGGCGCCCACGATCGAGTGGGTGGTCGACACCGGCGCACCGACCGCGGTGGCGAGGTTGAGCCACAGCGCGCCGGCGAGCAGCGCCGCCAGCATGATCCAGACAAAGGTGTCGGAATCGGTGATCAGGTCGGGATCGATGATCCCGCTCCGGATCGTGCCCACCACCTCGCCACCCGCGATCAGCGCCCCAGCGGCCTCGAAGATCGCCGCGATGACCAATGCCCCGGCAAGCGTGAGCGCCTTGGAGCCGACCGCCGGACCGACGTTGTTGGCGACGTCGTTGGCGCCGATGTTCATCGCCATGTAGCCGCCGATCATCGCCGCCATGACGAGGGTGAGGCTGCCCTCGCCAGAGCCGTTGAGCGCGGCGTAGAACATCACGCCGACGATGAAGATCACGCCCATGCCGAGGCGGAAGACTTCGCCACGGCCGCTGTGCGCTGCGCGCTCGATATCGCTGATGTGCTGCAGGTCCACGATGGGGATCCGTTGGGTGTAAAGGGCGTTATTGTTTCAGAAAAATTGCAGCGACCCAATCCGATCGCGCACCGCCGCGGGAAAAACCCGCGTGGGCGTCAGAGTCGGTCGTACTTGTCGGCCCGGCCGCGGGCGCGCTCGACCGGATAGCGCTCGGCGTTGATCGCGATCTTGCGGCGGGCGGCCGCGGCGAGGTCGATGTCGAGCACGTCGGCCAGGCGCACGAGGTAGAGCAGCACGTCGGCCATCTCGAGCGCCACCTCCTCGCGCGCGGGCGCCGCCAGCGCGGCAGACTGCTCGGGCGTGAGCCACTGGAAGTGCTCGATCAGCTCGCCCGCCTCGCCCGAGAGCGCCATCGCCAGGTTCTTGGGGGTATGGAAGCCCTCCCACGCGCGCTCGGCGGCGAAGCGACGCAGGTCGTCGCGCAGCGCGGTGAGGGCGTCGGGCTGCGAAGCCGGCGCGCTCATTCGATCCGATGCTCCAGATCGAAGCCCGCACCCTCGTCCAGCGCCAGGCGTTCGGCCAGCCAGGGCAGCGCCGGCTCGAGCCGCTGCGGCAGCACCCAGGGCGGATTGATCACGTAGAGGCCGCTGCCGAACATGCCGAAGCCGTCGCGCGGCGGCTTGCGCACCGCCAGCCGCACGTCGAGCCAGCTCTCGGCGCCGAGCTCGGCCAGGCGCTCGGGGAGCGCGCGCGCCTCGGAGCGCGCCAGCATCGGGTACCACACCGCCAGGGTGCCGGTGGGAAAGCGGCGCAGCGCGTCGCGCACGGTGTCGACCACGCGGCGATAGTCGTCCTTGACCTCGTAGGGCGGATCGATCAGCACCACGCCGCGGCGCGAGGGCGGCGGCAGCAGGCTCTTGAGCGCACCGAAGCCGTCGGCGCGCCGCACCTGCACGCGCTCCTGCTCGCTCGCGAAGGTACGCTGCAGCGACTCGAAGTCGGCGGGGTGCAGCTCGAACAGGCGCAGCCGGTCCTGCGCCCGCGCGCGCGTCATCGCCAGCGCGGGCGAGCCGGGATAGAACAGCAGCCGGCCATGCGGGTTGAACTGCGCCACCGCGTCCACGTAATTGGCCACCGCCGGCGGCAGGTCGTCGCGCCCCCACAGCCGCCCCACCCCGTCGACCGCCTCGGCGGTCTTGTCGGCCTGCGCGCTGTCGAGTGCGTAACAGCCGCCGCCGGCGTGGGTGTCCACGTAATACCAGGGCTTGTCCTTGCGGTTGTAGTAATCGAGCAGTTCGAGCAGCACAATGTGCTTGAGGACGTCGGCGTGGTTGCCGGCGTGGAAGGCGTGGCGGTAGCTGAGCATGTGGGTTTTCCGATGGCGGACGGCATCCTAGCACCCCCCGCCGCGCCGCAAAACCCTTGGCGGATCAGCCACATTGCGCGCCGTTCGAGAGTTTTCATGCTGCACTGCAGTTGCTATGATGCGCGCCCCGACTGCCGCGCGCCTCCGGCGTGCGACATCCAACAGCGAGAACAAGCATGAGCATCTATGCCCTGGGCGACCGTCGGCCGAGCTTCGGCGAAGGCAGCTGGATCGCGCACAACGCCACCATCGTGGGATCCGTGCGTGCTGGCCGCAACGTCAGCGTCTGGTACAACGTGGTGATGCGCGGCGACAACGACCCGATCACCCTCGGCGACGACACCAACATCCAGGACGGCTCGGTGCTGCACACCGACGAGGGGGTGCCGCTCACGATCGGCAGCGGCGTCACCGTCGGCCACATGGCGATGCTGCACGGCTGCACCGTCGGCGACGGCAGCCTGATCGGCATCAACGCGGTGATCCTGAACAAGGCGGTGATCGGCAAGCAGTGCATCATCGGGGCCAATGCGCTGATCCCGGAGGGCAAGGTCATCCCCGACCGCTCGCTGGTCGTCGGCTCGCCCGGGCGCGTGATCCGCACCCTGAGCGACGACGAGGTCGAGCACATGAAGTGGAACGCCCAGCACTACATCGACAACGCGCGCCTGTACGCGCAGTCGCTGTGCGCGCTCGAACCCTCGAGCGTGATCCGCAAGGAAGGCGCCTGATGCGCACCGGCCCGCGCGTCCTCGCCCTGCTCGCCGCCTCGATGCTGATCGCCGCCGCGCCCGCACGCGCGACCGAGGTGAAGCCGCAGGCCGCGGCCACCACCGTCGAACTCTCGGCCGAGGCGAGCAAGGCCGCGGTCAATGATCTGGCAACGGCGGTTCTCTACGTCGAGCGCAATGGCCCGAACCCCGCCGCGGTCGCGCGCGAGGTGAACCGCGAGATCGCCGCTGCGCTCGAACTCGCCCGCGGCCGCAACGACGTCAAGGTGCAGTCGGGCAACACCTCGACCTGGCCGGTGTACGCACAGGATGGGAAGGGCCGCATCACGGCCTGGCGCATGCGCTCGGAGATCGAACTCGAGAGCCGCAATCTCGGCGCCATGTCAGAACTCGTCGGCGAGCTGCAGTCCTCGCTCGCCCTCGCCCACATCAACATGCAGCCGGCGCCCGAGACCCGGCGCAAGGCCATCGACGAGGCCACTGTCGACGCGCTGCAGGCCTTCGAACAGCGGGCCGGTCTGATCGCCGGCGCGCTCGGCCGCAAGCACCGCATCGCCCACCTGTCGGTGGGTCATTCCGGCTTCCAGCCGCCGATGCCGCGCATGCGCGCCGCAGCCGCGATGGCGGCCGAAGCAGCGCCGGCGCCGCTCGAGGGCGGCGAGAGCCAGGTGTCGGTGCATGTGAGCGGGCGGATCGAGCTGGTCGACTGAGTCGCCCATGCAGCGCGCGCCCGGGCCGGGCTGCGCCGCCCTCAGCCGAAGACAACACGTCCGCGCCGCAGCCTCACAACGTTTCGAGAAACGCGTCGCAAGGCCCTGATTCTGCTTGAAACCTTGCATGCGCCTCCCCCCTGGGATACGCTGGCGCGAATCCTTTTCTGCCTGGCCTCGCGCCCCTGCCCACGCCTGCCATGAACGTCCAGGCCTCATCGCCGCTTCACACTGCACGCCCCCGCGGTCCCGCTGCGACGCGCGGCCGCGTGCGCGCACTCGGGCTGACCCTCGCGGTCGGCGCTGCCGCACTGCTGGCCGGTTGCAGCACCACGCCGCCGGTCGCCACCACCACGCCGCCGCCCGCCACTGCATCCAGCGGAAACTTCTTCGCGCTCGAGGGCGAGCACCAGACCCAGGAGATGGTGCTGTTCGCGCTCGGCCTGCTCGATACCGGCTACCGCTTCGGCGGCCGCAACCCGGAGGCTGGACTCGACTGCAGCGGCATGGTGGCCTACATCGTGGAAAACATCAGCGGCCGCAAGCTGCCGCACAACGCGGCGCAGATCGCCGACCGCACGCGCCCGATCGACGTGGACGCGCTGCGCCCGGGCGACCTGGTGTTCTTCAACACGCTCAAGCGCCGGCACTCGCACATGGGCATCTACATCGGCGATGGCCGCTTCGTGCATGCGCCCTCGAGCCGGGGCCGGGTGCGGGTGGAACGCCTGGACAACCGCTACTTCGCGCAGCGCATCGATGGCGCGCGCAGCCTGCTGGCGACAAACTGAATTCAGCGCTGCGGGATCTGGACGAAGATCTCGCCCTGCTTGGTCAGCCCGAGCTCGAAGCGTGCGCGCTCCTCGATCGCCTCGTTGCCCGACTTGAGGTCATTCACCTCGGCCGCGAGCCCGGCGTTGCGCTGCTCGAGACGCAGGTTCTCGTCGCGCTGTGCCTGCAGCTGGCGATCGACCTCCCATACGCGCAGCCAGCCGCCCTTACCCAGCCACAGCGGGTACTGCAGCAGGATGACGAGTGCAATCAGGATCAGGATCGGCCAGCGCATCGGACGGGAATCAGGCTCGAGAATTGAACGGATCGGAGCGGCCGCGGCAGGCACAGGCAAGCCCGCCCCCTCGGATTGCGCTCGGATGCTGTCCGGTGGGAGCGGGCTTGCCCGCGAATGTCAGCTCAACTCGGCCCCATGAGGCCGATGCACGCGCACCGGCCACACGGGCGACAGGCATCAGCGCAGGTTGTAGAACGCGCGCTTGCCCGGGTAGGCAGCGGTGTCGCCGAGGTCTTCCTCGATGCGCAGCAGCTGGTTGTACTTCGAGATGCGGTCCGAGCGGCTCAGCGAGCCGGTCTTGATCTGCATCGCGCG
>JAREIX010000219.1 GCA_029286945.1 Thauera sp.
GGACGGCATCGGCTTCGTGCTCGACGCCTCGCGCTTCGACACCGACGGCTACCGCGACCACAGCAAGACCCGCCGCGACCAGGGCTTCGCCAAGCTGACCTTGAACCCGGACGAGGACAGCACGCTGACACTGGTGGCGAACGGGCTGCGCCAGCCGGACACCGAGGATCCGCTCGGGGTGACGTGGGAGACCTACCAGCGCGACCCGCAGTCGCTGACGATCGACCCCAACGACACCGAGACGCCGAAGCGCTCCTACGCCGCGCGCTACAACACACGCAAGAGCATCCACCATCTTCAGGGTGGCGCGACCTATGAACGCAAGATCGGAGACGATCGCCTGCAAATGTCCGCTTACACCGGGCGGCGCTCGGTCACTCAGTATCAGTCGTTCTCGAGGGGCTTCCAGTCGAGTGACCGGCACGCGGGCGGTGTGGTCGATTTCGACCGCGATTTCTACGGCCTTGGTGCGCGCTGGATTGCACAGCGCACACTCGGTTCAAGCGAGCTCACGTTGACCGCAGGCCTCGACTACGACCGTTCGGAAGACGACCGGCGAGGTTACGAAAACTTCGTCGGCTCCACGCTCGGGGTCAAGGGCCGACTACGCCGCGACGAGATCGACACCATGACCAGCATCGACCCCTATGTGCAGGGGATGTTGAAGTCCGGTCCTTGGCTCTGGTCGCTCGGTGTGCGCCACTCGCGCGTGTCCTTCAAGGTCGAGGACAAGTACATCGCCGCCGGCAATCCGGACGACAGCGGCAGTGTGCGATTCAGCGAGACTACGCCGGCGCTCGGCGTCACGTATGCCCTCAGCCCGGCGACGAACCTTTACGCGAGCGTCGGCGCCGGCTTCGAGACGCCGACGCTGAACGAGCTGTCTTATGCGACGCCCTCGAGCGGTTTCAACTTCAAGCTCAAACCCTCGACCAGTCGGCAGGCGGAGCTCGGCATCAAGACCTTCGTCGGCGACAACACGCGTGTGAACGCCGCGCTGTTCCACATCGAGACTGACGATGAAATCGTCGTCGCAAGATCCGAAGAAGGTCGGACAAGCTACAAGAATGCGGGCAAGACGCTGCGCCAAGGGGTGGAACTGGCCGTGGAGTCCGCGTTCTCGCGCAACTGGACCGGGCGCGCTTCGCTCACGTACATGGAGGCAGATTACGACGAGGCATTCATGACCAGGATTGGCGGGGCTGACGTCGAGATCCCCGCAGGCAACCAGATCCCGGGGGTTCCGCGATTGAGCGCATATGCCGAGCTCGCCTGGAAGCCGATCGAAGCGCTTACGATCGCGGGCGAGGCGCTGTACCGTGGCAAGGTCCATGTCCACGATCTGAATGTCGACAAACCAGCACCCGCCTACACCCTGTTCAACCTCCGCCTGTCGGCCGAGCAGCAACACGGCCCATGGACCTTCGGCCAACTGGTTCGCGTCGACAACCTCTTCGATCGCAAGCACGTCGGCTCGGTCATCGTCGGCGAGAGCAACCAGCGCTATTACGAACCCGGCCTCGAACGCAGTCTCTACGCGGGCGTGAGCGCCAGCTACCGCTTCTGACCGTCCCACCGCCCGGGGCTGCGGGCGCCGGGCGGCCTCAGAAATCGCAGCCCAGCCGCCGGTACAGCGTGTTGCGCGCCACACCGAGATGGCGGGCTGCGGCCGACAGATTGCCGTCGAAACGTTCCAGCGCGGCGCGGATGGTGGCGTCGTCGAGGTCCTTCGGACGCCGGCCACGGCTGCGCGCCGATCCCGCACCTGCGGCCACCGCCGCGGCCGGCACCGACGCGGCCCGCCGCATCGCCGGCGCGCTGCCTGCGCCGTCGAGCACCTCCTCGGGCAGGTGCGCCGGCTCGATGCAGTCCTCGTCTTCGTCCAGCAGGGCGAGCGCGACCTCGAGCACGTTCTGCAGCTGGCGGATGTTGCCCGGCCAGGCATAGGCCTCGAGGACGGCCATCGCCGACGGCGCCACGGTGATGCGCGCCGGCTGCGGATGGTTGCTGCTGCCGTCGATCAGGCGGCGCACCAGCTGCGCCAGGTCGCTGCGCTCACGCAGCGGTGGCAGTTGCACGGTGAGGCCATTGACCCGGTAGTACAGGTCCTCGCGGAAACGCCCGGCCTTCACGTTCTCGCTCAGGACACGGTGCGTGGCGCACAGCAGCGCGATGTCCACCGGCACCGCCTCGCGGGCGCCGACCGGCTGCACGCAGCGCTCCTGCAGCACACGCAGCAGGCGCGCCTGCATCGCCAGCGGCATGTCGCCGATCTCGTCGAGGAAGAGCGTGCCGCCATGGGCCTGCTGGATGCGGCCGATCGCGCCCTCCTTGCGCGCCCCGGTGAAGGCGCCGCCGACGTAGCCGAAGAGTTCCGATTCGATCAGCGTCTCGGGGATCGCCGCGCAATTGACCGCGACGAAGGGGCCGTCGGCGCGCGGCCCGCTGTTGTGGCAGGCACGCGCGAGCAGCTCCTTGCCCGAGCCCGATTCACCCTGGATCAGCACCGGAATCTTGCGTCCGATCACGCGCGCGCAGCGGTCGAGCGCCCACTGCAGCCCGGCGTCGCCCGTCGCCAGTGATTCCAGCGTGATGCGGCTGCGCCCCGAGCGCGAGGGGTCGGCCGCCGGCGACGGGGTCTTGCCCGCTGCCTGCGCCGCCTGCAGGCCGATATGCCAGGCCAGGCTCACGCGCACGCGGGCATACACGCGCCCCCCCGCGCGCAGCTCGAGCTCCATCAGGGCCGCGGGGTCGCGCGCGGCGCGGCTGATGACGGTGCCGAAGCCGCTACGGAACAGGTTGCCGAACGCCCCCAGCCGCAGCGACAGGCGCACCGCCTCGAGGCCGAGCAGCGCGCGCCCCTGGCGATCGGCGGCGACGATCTCGCCGTCCGCATCGACCGCCAGCAGCCCTTCCTGCAGCCCGCCCACGCCTTCGGGGCGGGCGTGGAAGGCGACGATCGCGTGGCGCGCGTGCTCGCTCTCGAACATGCGCCGCTCGACCAGCCGTACGCCCATGCGGGCGAGGCCCAGGGTGTGCGGCTGGTGGTTGCGGTGATCGCCCGAGATGTCGAGCGCGCCGAGCAGCTCGCCGTGGCAGTCGAAGATCGGTGCCGCGCTGCAGGTGAGCACGCCATTGCAGTCGAGGTAGTGCTCCGAGCCGAAGACCTCCACCGGCGCGCGCTCGATCAGCGTGGTGCCGATCGCGTTGGTGCCGCGCTGGCACTCGCTCCAGCTCGCGCCCGGCTGCAGCGCCACCCGGCCCGCACGATCGACGAAGGCCGGATCGCCGATGCCATGCAGGATCAGCCCGCTTGCATCGGCAAGCAGGATCATGCTGCCCGAGGCGCGGATCTGCTCGTAGAGGTGCTCCATGACGCCGCCGGCGTGGTTGAGCAGGGCGGCGTTGCGCTCGCGCGCCACCATCAGGTCGCCACGGGTGGTGTTCGAGGGCCGCGCACGCTCGCCGAGATCGAGGCCGAGACGGATGCAGCGCTCCCACGAACGCAGCAGCGGCGCCGCCAGGCCTTCCTGCGGAACCTCGCCCCGCTCGAGATAGCGTCGTCGCAGCGACTCGATCGCCATGGGCTTGCGTACCTCCTCAGGCCTGTCCGTCATCGTCTCGTCTCCTCCGCACCGGTAGCCCGGATAGACCCCAATCCAAGCAAGACTCGAGCCAAGCTGTCAGCGACTTTCCTGTCGGTCATCGGCGGGAGATCCGCGCTGCGCGCAGGCGATCTGGGAGAATACCGCCGCGGCTGTCAGGGCCGCGCAAGGCAAGCGGACACATCGGGCCGATCTGAATATCGGCCGTCCGGCACGGCGACCCCGGGTCGCCAACCCACCGTCGGGCGCAGGCGCCCGGCTCATCAAGCCCCGGCGGCATCCCGCACCGGGGCGGCTCGAAAATCGGGAGAACCCATG
Organism: Thauera sp.; assembly: GCA_029286945.1. GTDB lineage: Bacteria > Pseudomonadota > Gammaproteobacteria > Burkholderiales > Rhodocyclaceae > Thauera. The sequence continues at coordinate 3,924 of JAREIX010000219.1, forward strand.
ACGCAACACGACACCCCACCCGGCACGATTTCGCGCCGCGGCTTCATCAGGGCCGCTGGCGGACTCGCCGCCGCGACCGCAAGCGCGGCCGCAGCCGGCCCGGCATTCGCCCAGGCGACCGCGAATGATCAGCCCCCTGCGCGCACCCTGCCCTTCCTGATCGGCCGCACGAGCGACACCCTGCTCGCGCGCGGCACGAACCGCCGCGTCGTCATCTGCGGCGGCGGCTGGGGCGGCGTCACCGCCGCCAAGTACCTGCGCCAGTACGCGCCCGAGCTCGAGGTGGTGCTGCTCGAGCGCAACCCGGTGTTCTTCTCCTGCCCGATGAGCAACAAGTGGCTGGTCGATCAGGTCGACGCGCAGTTCCTCACCCACGACTACCTCGCGGTCTCCGAGAAGCACGGCTACCGCTTCATCCAGACCGAGATCCTCGAGATCGAGCGCGAGCGCAAGACGGTGATCACCGCCGCCGGCAGCCTTGCCTACGACTACCTGATCCTCGCCCCCGGCATCCGCTACAACTACGAAGCGTGGTTCGCCAACGACCGCCGCATGGCCGAGGCCACGCGCGCGCGCTTCCCGGCCGCCTACATTCCCAACGCCGAGCACTTCCACCTCAAGAACGCGCTGCAGGCCTTCAAGGGCGGCGATCTGGTGATGACGCTGCCCCCGCCACCGCAGCGCTGCCCGCCCAGCCCCTACGAGCGCGCCTGCCTGATCGCCTCCATGTTCAAGCAGAAGAAGATCCCGGGACGCATCATCATCCTCGACCACAAGGACGGAGTGCGCCCGATCGGCCCCGGCTTCCGCGCGGCCTTCGAGGAGCTGTACAAGGACATCATCACCTACGTGCCCAATGCGCGCATCGAGGAGATCGACCCGTTCAGGAAGGAGATCAGGACCGAGGCCGGCGACTTCCGCTTCGATCACGCCATCCTGATGGCGCCGCACCAGGCCGGCGACCTCGCCTGGAAGGCGGGCGTGGTGCCCGCGCCCGGCTCCGGACGCCCCGGCGGCTGGGCCGACGTGGATCCGCTGTTCCTGCACGACCGCAACGACAAGGACGTGTATGTGATCGGCGATGCGGTGGGCTTCGTGTCGCCCCACTTCGCCTTCTATCCCAAGGCCGGCCACGTCGCCAACCGCCATGCGCGCATCGTCGCGCGCTACATCGCCGAACGCGAGGCGGGGCGCGAACCGGGCTACATCCTGCCGGACAACCTGTGCTACATGATGGTCAATACCGCGCCGCAGGAAGGCATCTCGGTGCAGTTCGACTACAAGCTGAACGACCAGGGCGTGATCGAGCAGACGCAGATGGACTTCAACGAACGCACGCCC
>JAREIX010000220.1 GCA_029286945.1 Thauera sp.
AGCGCACCGGCGAACTGATCCGTGGCGCTGAGCAGGGCCACCTTTCGGTCATCACCAAGCATGGAAACCCGGTGTTTGTCGCGGTTCCCTTCGACGCCGTGCTGCTCGAGAACGGCGTGCGTGCCAGTCTGGCGATCAAGCTGTTCGACGAGGGCACGCTGTCGCTCGCACAAGCCGCCAAGTTGGCGGGGATGGGAATCGAGGCATTCACGGAGCGAGTCGGTGCCGCAGGCCTCGCAGTCGTGCGAACGACCTCCGAAGAACTCGATGGCGAACTCGAGGTAATCGCCAGGCATGGTCGAAGCGGATAGTGGTCCTCTCATCGCGCTGGCGAGGCTGAGCATATTGCAGCGTTTGCCCCAGTCCTTCGCGACCGTGCTCGTCCCGGAATTCGTGTTTCTCGAATTTACGCGGCATGGCGATCCGCCTGGCGCGGCATCGCCGTCTGGCCATGGCAATGCGCTTCAGTTTCAGTACCTGATTCCGCGCTCCTGATCACGCGCCCACAGGCCGCTTGACCTTCCCACGTTGGCAAGGTCTACAGTTTGATCATCACGACTCTCCCGACAGGACACATCATGAACCCCGGCACAGCAAGCCTCCCCACTGCAGACGTGCGCACGCTGCACGTCGCCGGCATGACCTGCGCCTCGTGCGTGGCGCACGTCGAGCGTGCCTTGATGAAGGTCGAGGGCGTGCAGGCGGCGAGCGTCAACCTGGCGACCGAGACGGCCACCGTCACCGCGCCCGCCTCGGTGCCGCTGGCGGCGCTGGTCGAGGCGGTGGCGAAGGCCGGCTACGAGGTGCGGCGCGATAGCCTGGAACTCGACATCGAGGGCATGAGCTGCGCCGCCTGCGTTGGCCGCGTCGAGAAGGTGCTGCAGCGCGTGCCCGGCGTGCTCACGGCGAACGTCAACCTCGCCGCCCGCCGCGCCCATGTCGAGATTGCCGGCGAGGTGCCGACCGCGGCCCTGCTCGCTGCGGTGAAGAAGGCCGGTTTCGGCGCTACGCCAGCGGCCGAGGTCGCCGAAGGGGCGCGCGAGGCGGAGGCGGCGGTCGAGGAGGCGGCGCTGCGGCGCGCCGTGTGGATCGCGGTGGTGCTGACGCTGCCGGTGTTCGTGCTCGAGATGGGCGCGCACCTGATCCCCGGCATGCACGAGTGGGTGATGGCGAGCATCGGTCATCGCGAGAGCTGGCTGCTGCAGTTCGTGCTCACCAGCGCGGTGATGTTCGGGCCGGGCCTGCGCTTCTTCCGCAAGGGCGTGCCGGCGCTGCTGCGCGGCGCGCCCGACATGAACGCGCTGGTGGCGGTGGGCACGGCGGCGGCCTGGGCCTACTCGGTGGTGGCGCTGTTCGCCCCCGGGCTGCTGCCCGAGGGCACGGTCAACGTCTACTTCGAGGCCGCGGCGGTGATCATCACCCTGATCCTGATCGGGCGCCTGCTCGAGGCGCGCGCGCGCGGCCGCACCAGCGACGCGATCCGCCGCCTGATGCGCATCCAGCCGCGCACCGCGCGCGTGCGCCGCGGCGATGCGGTGGTCGAGATGCCGATCGGCGAGGTCGCGGTAGGCGACGTGGTCGAGGTGCGCCCGGGCGAGAAGGTGGCGGTCGATGGCGAGCTGGTGGAGGGCGCCTCCTTCGTCGACGAGTCGATGATCACCGGCGAGCCGGTGCCGGTGGAGAAGGGCGTGGGCGCGACGGTCGTCGGCGGCACCCTGAACACCCGCGGCGCGTTCGCCTTTCGCGCCACCCGCGTCGGCGCCGACACCGTGCTGGCGCAGATCATCCGCATGGTGGAGGCGGCGCAGGGCGCCAAGCTGCCGATCCAGGCCCTGGTGGACAAGGTGACCATGGTCTTCGTGCCGGTGGTGATGGGGGTGGCGGCGCTGACCTTCCTCGTCTGGCTGCTGCTGGGCGCCGCGGCGCTGCCGGCGGACACGCCGGTGCTCAGCTTCGCGCTGGTGTGCGCGGTGGCGGTGCTGATCGTCGCCTGCCCGTGCGCGATGGGCCTGGCGACGCCGACCTCGATCATGGTCGCCACCGGGCGGGCGGCGCAGATGGGCGTGCTGTTCCGCAAGGGGGATGCGCTGCAGCTGCTGCGCGATGCCGAGGTGGTCGCGATGGACAAGACCGGCACGCTCACCGTGGGGCGCCCCGAGCTCACCGACCTGGTGGCGGCCGAGGGTTTCGCGCGCGCCGAGGTGCTGGCGCTGGTGGCCGCGGTCGAGCGCCGCTCCGAGCATCCGATTGCCGAGGCCATCGTCGCCGCCGCGCGGGCCGAAGGCCTGGCGCTGGCCGAGGCCGAGGGCTTCGCGGCCGATGCCGGCCATGGCGTGCGCGCGACCGTCGCCGGCCGCCGCGTGGAGGTGGGCGCCGACCGCCTGATGCGCCGTCTCGGGCTGGACGTCGGCGTGTTTGCCGACACCGCCGCGCGCCTCGGCGACGAGGGCAAGTCGCCGCTCTACGCCGCGATCGACGGCCGCCTGGCGGCGATCATCGCGGTCGCCGACCCGCTCAAGCCGACCTCCGTGGCGGCCGTGCAGGCGCTGCATGCGATGGGCCTGAAGGTGGCGATGATCACCGGCGACAACGAACGCACCGCACATGCGATCGCGCGCCAGGCGGGCATCGACGAGGTGATCGCCGAGGTGCTGCCCGACGGCAAGGTGGCGGCGCTGCAGCGGCTGGCAGCGGGCGCGGCGGGCAGGCGCCGGGTCGCCTTCGTGGGCGACGGCATCAACGACGCCCCCGCGCTCGCCGAGGCCGACGTCGGCATCGCCATCGGCACCGGCACCGACGTGGCGATCGAGAGCGCCGACGTGGTGCTGATGTCGGGCGACCTGATGGGCGTGCCGCGCGCGATCGCGCTGTCGCGGGCGACCATGCGCAACATCCGCCAGAACCTGTTCTGGGCCTTCGCCTACAACAGCGCGCTGATCCCGCTCGCGGCGGGCGCGTTCTACCCGGCCTTCGGCGCGCTGCTGTCGCCGGTGTTCGCCGCCGCGGCGATGTCGATGTCGAGCGTGTTCGTGCTCGGCAACGCGCTGCGCCTGCGCCGCTTTGGCGCGGGTGCCGTGCCGGTAGCGGCCTGAAGGAGGCGGCGATCATGATGAACATCGGCAAGGCGGCCGCCGCCTCGGGCGTGTCGGCGAAGATGATCCGCTACTATGAGTCGATCGACCTGCTGGCGGCGGCACGGCGTACCGAGGCCGGCTACCGCTTCTACACCGACGAGGACGTGCATGTGCTGCGCTTCATCCGCCGCGCACGCGACCTGGGCTTTTCGTTGGCGGACATCGGCGAGCTGCTCGCGTTGTGGCGCGACCAGGGGCGGGCGAGCGCGGACGTGAAGCGCATCGCGCTCGAGCATGTGGTCGCGCTCGAGCGCAAGATCGCGGAACTGCAGGGCATGGCGGGCACGCTGCGCGCGCTTGCAGAGCACTGCCACGGCGACACGCGCCCGGATTGCCCCATCATCACCGACCTCGACGCGGGCGGCGGGCGTTGACCGGCGGCGGGGCGCGCGGGGCAATCGTGGCGGGGCAGTCGTCGCAGGGCGGCGGCGCGGCGGGTTACCATTCGGCCTCCCAACCCTCGATAGAAGCCTCCTGAATGCAAAACGACCTCGCCGACGAACCCCGCAAGGCCATCGTCGCCTCGGTGCAACGCCCCAACGTCAGCGATGCCGAGTTCGAAGCCTCGCTCGCCGAACTGCGCGAGCTGGCGAAAACCCTCGGCTACCGGGTGGTCCATACCTTCACCCAGAAGCGTGCAGGGTTCGACACCCACGGCTATCTGGGGGTCGGCAAGCGCCAGGAGGTGCGTGACTTCGTGGCCGCCCAGGCCGGCTTCGAGGCCGCGCCGACGGACACCGTGCCGCGCACCGGCGCGATCGAGGCGCTGCTGGTCGACCACGAGATCTCGCCCTCGCAGGCGCGCAATCTGGAGCTGGAGACCGGCTGCGAGGTGATGGACCGGACCATGGTCATCCTCGAGATCTTCCACCGCAACGCGCGCTCGCGCGCTGCCAAGGCGCAGGTGGAGATCGCCCGCCTCGGTTACATGGCGCCGCGCCTGCGCGAAGCGGCCAAGCTCGCCGGGCCGCAGGGCCGCCAGCGCAGCGGCGTGGGCGGTCGCGGTGCCGGCGAGTCGCACACAGAACTCGATCGCCGCAAGATCCGCGACCGCATCGCCGAGCTGCAACTGGAGATCGTCGCCATGGAGGCCGAACGCAAGACCCAGCGTGCGCGCCGCCAGGGGCGCCAGGCCCCGGCCAGCGTGGCGCTGGTGGGCTACACCAATGCCGGCAAATCCACCCTGATGCGCGCGCTGACGGGCAGCGAGGTGCTGGTCGCCAACAAGCTCTTCGCCACCCTCGACACCACCGTGCGCACGCTCTACCCCGAGAGCGTGCCGCGCGTGCTCGTCAGCGACACCGTCGGCTTCATCAAGAACCTGCCGCACGGACTGGTGGCCTCGTTCAAGTCCACCCTCGACGAAGCCCTGGACGCCGGCCTGCTGCTGCACGTCATCGACGCCAGCGACCCCGGCTTCGAACGCCAGCTCGAGGTCACCGACACCGTCCTGCAGGAAATCAGCGCCGACGAGGTGCCCCGCATCCGCGTCTTCAACAAGATCGACCACGTCGGCGACGCCGCCGCGCAGGCTGAATGCGAGGCCGCGCTGCGCGCGAGGTATCCCGGCTGCATCGTCATGAGCGCGCGTCGGCCGGACGAGGTGGCGAAGCTGCGGCAGACGATCGTCGCCTTCTTCCAGAAGGATCTGATCGAGGCAGAGCTGCTGCTGCCATGGTCAGCGCAGCAATTGCGCAAGGCGATCTACGCCAGTTGCGAGGTGCTGGAGGAGCGGGCGGAGGATGAGGGCGCAGTCTTCAGGCTACGTGGGGAGCCCGACACGGTCGAGCGCTTGCGCACGCAATGTGCCGTGGCGCGCTGACGAGCGGGTGCCCGTCCCGCCGCAAGGCGATCCTGGCGGTCACTGCGTGCGCGCCTTCGGCCCATGCGGTGCGCTTGAGCAAGCACACCGCATGGGATGGCTCAGGTCGCCCTCAGCGCCCGGATGGGCGCCGTGCAGGACATCAAGGGCCGCATCGTCGGCTAGCCCGCATTTCTCACAGATAAGAGGCGCATCGCGGCCGGAAGTATGAGAAAGTTGTTTTGCGAGAACGACTTAACCATACCCCGGAGGAACCCGCG
>JAREIX010000221.1 GCA_029286945.1 Thauera sp.
CGTGCGCCTCTACAACGAGGGCCTGATCTACCGCGGCAAGCGCCTGGTGAACTGGGACCCCAAGCTCGGCACCGCGGTGTCCGACCTCGAGGTGGTGTCCGAGGAAGAGGACGGCAAGCTGTACCACATCCTCTACCCCTTCTCCGACGGCCCGATCGGCGAGCTGCGCGGCCTGACGGTGGCCACCACCCGCCCCGAGACCCTGCTTGGCGACGTCGCGGTGATGGTGCACCCCGAGGACGAGCGCTACGCCCACCTGATCGGCAAGACGGTGGCGCTGCCGCTCACCGGCCGTCACATCCCGATCATCGCCGACGACTACGTCGACCGCGAGTTCGGCACCGGCTGCGTGAAGGTGACCCCGGCGCACGACTTCAACGACTACGCCGTCGGCCAGCGCCACAAGCTCGACATGATCGTGGTGCTCAAGCTCGACGGCAGCGTGCCCGCGGTCGCCGAGCGCTACACCACCGACGGCATCACCCTCGAAGGCGTGCCCATGCCCGCCAGCGTCGCCGGCCTGGATCGGGTGCCGGCGCGCGACATGGTGGTCGAGGAACTGCAGAAGCTCGACCTGATGATCGACATCAAGGCCCACAAGCTGCAGGTGCCGCGCGGCGACCGCACCGGCGTGGTCATCGAACCGATGCTGACCGACCAGTGGTTCGTCGCCATGTCCAAGCCGGGCGCGGATGGCAAGAGCATCACCGAGAAGGCGCTCCAGTGCGTGGCCTCGGGCGAGATCAGGTTCTATCCCGAGAACTGGATCAACACCTACAACCAGTGGCTCAACAACATCCAGGACTGGTGCATCTCGCGCCAGCTGTGGTGGGGCCATCGCATCCCGGCCTGGTACGACGACGAAGGCCGCATCTACGTCGCGCAGAGCGAGGAAGTCGCGATCGCCAACTGGAAGGCCGACCTCGAAGCCGAGATCGCCGGCCTGCAGGCCGAGGTCGCCGCGCGCCAGAGCCAGGGCCAGACCGCCGAGCACTACCCCGCGCTGGCCGAGCGCCTGGCGGTGCTGCACGCCCGCTACGAGGAAGGCAGGCTGCGCCAGGAAGACGACGTGCTCGACACCTGGTACTCGTCCGCGCTGTGGCCGTTCTCGACGCTGGACTGGACCGCCGAGTGGCCCGCGAAGAGCAACGACGCGCTCGACCTCTACCTGCCCTCTACCGTGCTGGTGACAGGCTTCGACATCATCTTCTTCTGGGTGGCGCGCATGGTCATGATGACCAAGCACATCACCGGCAGGATCCCGTTCAAGCACGTCTATGTGCACGGCCTGATCCGCGATGCGGAAGGCCAGAAGATGTCGAAATCCAAGGGCAACGTGCTCGATCCGATCGACCTCATCGACGGCATCGCCCTCGACGAGCTGGTCAAGAAGCGCACCTATGGCCTGATGAACCCGAAGCAGGCGCAGAGCATCGAGAAGAAGACGCGCAAGGAATTCCCCGAGGGCATTCCCGCCTTCGGCACCGACGCGCTGCGCTTCACCTTCGCCAGCCTGGCCAGCCCGGGCCGCGACATCAAGTTCGACCTCGCGCGCTGCGAGGGCTACCGCAACTTCTGCAACAAGCTGTGGAACGCTACCCGCTTCGTGCTGATGAACACCGAAGGCCAGGACTGCGGCCTGGGCGATCACGGCGCCGACCAGTGCGTGCCCGGCGGCTATCTCGACTTCTCCTTCGCCGACCGCTGGATCGTCTCCCGCCTGCAGCGCACCGAGGCCGAGGTCGCCGAGCAGTTCGAGGCTTACCGCTTCGACCTCGTCGCCCGCGCGGTGTATGAGTTCGTCTGGGACGAGTACTGCGACTGGTACCTGGAGCTCGCCAAGGTGCAGATCCAGAGCGGCACGCCGGAACAGCAGCGTGCCACCCGGCGCACGCTGCTGCGGGTGCTCGAGACCGTGCTGCGCCTTGCGCACCCGCTGATCCCCTTCATCACCGAGGAGCTGTGGCAGACGGTCGCCCCGCTCGCCGGACGCAAGGACGGCGACAGCGTCATGCGCGTGCGCTACCCGCAGGCCGACCTGAGCCGCATCGACGAGGCCGCCGAGGCCAAGGTCACCGAGCTCAAGGCCATGATCTACGCCTGCCGCAACCTGCGCGGCGAGATGAGCATCTCCCCCGCCCAGCGCCTGCCGCTGGTAGCCGCGGGCGACAAGGCGGCGCTGGCGCTCTACGCGCCCTACCTCGCCGGCCTGGCCAAGCTGTCGGACGTGGAGGTCGTCGACGAGATCGGTGCCGACGCGCTCGCCCCGGTCGCGGTGGCGGGCGAGACCCGCCTGATGCTGAAGGTGGAGATCGATGTCGCCGCCGAGCGCGAGCGCCTGAAGAAGGAGATCGCCCGCCTCGAAGGCGAGATCGCCAAGGCCGAAGGCAAGCTCGGCAACGCCAGCTTCGTCGATCGCGCCCCGGCCGCGGTGGTGCAGCAGGAACGCGATCGCCTCACCGGCTTCCGGGCCACGGTGGACAAGCTCAGGCCGCAGCTCGCCAAGCTCGGCGGCTGATCGGCCTGGCGCAGCAACAAAAAAACGGGCCGCGGCCCGTTTTTTTGTTACCCATGCCGAAGGGCGGCGGACTGCCGCGTGCGGCCTTACTTGCGCTTCAGGAAGAACTCGAACGACTTGTCCGCCGTCTCGCCCTGCTGCACCAGTTCGTTGCCGGTCTGGCGCGCAAAGGCCTGGAAGTCCTTCACCGAACCCGGATCGGTCGCCACGACGCGAACCACCTGGCCGGACTGCATCTCGGCCAGCATCTTCTTGGCGCGCAGGATCGGCAGCGGACAGTTGAGGCCCCGGGCATCCACTTCCTTGTCGAAATTCATCCTTTGTCCTCTGTTCCTGGTTGGGGTGAAGCGGCGGATTCTAATGGAAGCCCGCGGACGCCGGAAGGAAGGGGCGCACCGCTCGCAGGCCCCACCCAAGGCCCGCGAACCCGTTCAGCGCTCGCGCTCGCGCTTCTCCTCGAGCAGGCGCTGCTTGAGTTCGCGCATGCGCGCATCCACCGCCGACAGCTCGTAGAAATCCCCGTCACCCGCCTTGCGCGCGATCTCCAGCTGCTCGATCGCCGCCGGCAGACTGCCGCGCAGCACGTAGACCTCGGCCTGCGCGCGGTGCTGCGCCGTGCGCTGCCCCTGCTCGGCATGCGCGCGCGACAGGAGCTGCCACAGGCGCGGATCGCCATTGCGGGTGTCGATCATGCGCCGTACCGCCGTGGCCGCCTCGCGCGCCTGGCCGGCCTGGATGCGGGCGTCGGCGAGGGCATAGCCGAGGCTGCGGCTGGCGGGGAATCCCTTCTGCGCGGCCTCGAGGATCCGCACCGCCCCGGCGGCGTCCTTGCGCGCCAGGCGCAACTCGGCCGCCAGCCCTTCCAGCCAGGGCGAAGCCGCCGCCGACTTGCGCAGCGCCGCGACGCGCTGCTCGGCCTCGTCGAGCCGGCCCGCGCGCATCAGCGCACGCGCGAGGCCGTAATCGAGCGCCTCGTCCTTCGGCGCCCGCGCCAGCTGGTCTTCCAGGTCCTTGATCGCCTCGCTCGGCTGCCCGCCGTTCGCCCGCAGCTTTGCGCGCGCATAGCGGAAGTCCGCCGAGTCCAGCACCTGGCGGTAGGGCATGCTGGCGACGCGGTTCTCCATGTCGGCGATGCGCTCGGTGGTCAGCGGGTGCGTGCGCAGGTAGGCCGGCGCGTTGTTCTCGTACACCCGCGTGTTGCGCTGCAGGCGCTCGAAGAAGCCCGGCATGCCGCGCACATCCAGCCCGGCACCGGCCAGCGTCTCCAGCCCGACGCGGTCGGCCTCGCGCTCGAAGCTGCGCGTGTAGCCGAGCTGCGACTGGATCGCCCCCGCCTGCCCCGCCGCGATCGCCGCCTGGCTGACATCGGAATTGCTGCGCGCGGCCAGCACCGCCACCAGCAGCGAGGCCACCATGAGCATCGCAGACTGGCTCTGCTTGCCGACGATCTGCGCGATGTGGCGCTGGGTGACGTGGGCGATCTCGTGGCCGAGCACCGAGGCGAACTCGGATTCGGTCTGCGCGGCCAGGATCAGGCCGCTATGCACGCCGATGTAGCCGCCGGGCAGCGCGAAGGCGTTGAGGGTGGGATCGCGGACAACGAAGAAGTCGAAATCCTGGGCCGGGTTGTTGCTCGCCGCGGCCAACCGATGGCCGAGGCGATTGACGTACTCCTCGACCTCGGGATCGTCCAGGTAGGCTGCGTCGCGCCAGCGGATCTGGGCGATGATCTGCTCGCCGATGCGCCGCTCGGCCGCCGGCGAGAGCTCGGAGGCCGCCACGTCACCGAGGTCGGGCAGATCGTAGGCGAGTACGGGCATCGGCGCCGGCAGGGCCAGCGCCAGGCTGAGCAGCAGGGCGAGAGGTCGGCGTGTCATCGGGTGCTATGATACCCGCCCTGCCCGACCCGTTCCCCTGCCCGATGTATCGGCGTATTCACCGCGCGCCGAGCGCGCCGAGCGCCGCCCTCCATCGGCTCCGCCCCTGCTCCCCACGCACACCATGACGAGCTCCGCCCCCAGCCCGCTGACCCATTTCGATGCCGACGGCCAGGCCCACATGGTCGACGTCGGCGCCAAGGCCGAGACCCGCCGCGTCGCCGTCGCCAGCGGCCGCATCCTCATGCTCCCCGACACCTTCGCAATGGTCCGTGCGGGGACGGCGAAGAAGGGCGACGTGCTCGGCATCGCCCGCATCGCCGCGATCCAGGCATCCAAGCGCACCAGCGAGCTGATCCCGCTCTGCCATCCGATCCCGCTCACCCGCGTCGCGGTGGACTTCGAGCTCGACGAGGCCGCGTGCGCGATCCGCTGCACCGTCACCGCCGAGACGGTCGGCCGCACCGGGGTCGAGATGGAAGCGCTGACCGCGGTCAACGTCGGCCTGCTCACCATCTACGACATGTGCAAGGCGGTCGATCGCGGCATGCGCATGGAGGGCATCCAGCTGATGGAAAAGCTCGGCGGCAAGTCGGGACACTGGAAGGCGTGAGGCTAAAGCACTGATTTTGCTGGGAGGCTGTTGAACCCTGAAGCTTGATCGGTTGGCTTCCAAACCCGACACCCGAGCGCAGCACCCCAACCAGATCGGTGTTCTGTCCATCGTTTGTCCAACTGGGGGCAACGATGGCATCAATCAGGCAACGCGGGAACAGGTGGCAATGTCGCGTCACACGGCACGGCTTCCCGCCCGAAAC
>JAREIX010000017.1 GCA_029286945.1 Thauera sp.
GATGAAGGCGGCGCGCAGCGCGACCTCGGTCTTGCCGAAGCCGACGTCGCCGCACACCAGGCGGTCCATCGGGCGGCCGGACTTCATGTCGCTCACCACCGCGTCGATGGCCGATTGCTGGTCGGGCGTGGTCTCGAAGCCGAAGCCCTCGGCAAAGGCCTCCAGGTCGTGCTGCTTGAAGTCGAAGCGGTGGCCGGGGCGGGCGGCGCGCTGGGCGTAGAGGGCGAGCAGCTCGGCGGCGGTGTCGCGCACCTGCATCGCGGCCTTCTTCTTGGCCTTCTCCCACTGGCCCGAGCCGAGGCGGTGCAGGTCGATCGCGTCCGGGTCTGCACCGGCGTAGCGGGTGATCACGTGCAACTGCGACACCGGCACGTAGAGCTTGTCGCCGCCGTTGTATTCCAGGTGCAGGAACTCGGTGTCGCCCTCGCCGAGGTTCATGTGGAGCAGGCCGAGGTAGCGGCCGATGCCGTGCGAGACATGCACCACCGGGTCGCCGACCTTCAGTTCCGACAGGTCGCGCAGCCAGCCTTCCATGGTGGCGGCCTTGCGCGCGTCACGGCGCACGCGGCTGCGGGCGGTGGCGGCGTAGAGCTCGGTCTCGGTGAGCACCGCGAGCTTTGCAGCGGGCAGCACGAAGCCGCGCGCGAGCGGGGCGACGCCGAGCGCGAGGCGGGCATCCGAATCGAGGAAGGCGCCGAAGTCGGCGCTGGCCTCGGGCTTGACGCCGTACTCGGCGAAGAACTCGGCCATGGTCTCGCGCCGGCCGGGGGAATCGGACAGCAGCAGCACGCGGCCGTCGAAGCCGTCGAGGAAGGCCTTGAGCTTGTGCAGCGGGTCGGTGGCCTTGCGCTCGACCGCGACCTCGGGCGGCGGCAGGGCGAGCGCCTGGGCGGCGTCGGCCACGGCGGCCTCGGTCGCTGCGCCACTGGCGTCTGTCGCGGCGGCGGCCTTCGCCTCGGCCCCGATCGTCAGCCGCGGCAGGTTCTTCAGCGCGATGAAGAAGGCCTCGTCGCTCAGGAAGAGCTGCTCGGGCGCCAGCACCGGCCGGGTGCGGTCGCCCTTCAGCAGGTCGTAGCGCGAGCGCGTGTCCTTCCAGAACTCGGCGATCGCCGCCGGTACGTCGCGGTGCAGCAGCACCGGGGTGTCGGCGGGCAGGTAGTCGAGCAGCGTCGCGGTGTCGTCGAAGAACAGCGGCAGGTAGTACTCGATGCCGGCGGGGGCGATGCCGTTGGAGACGTCCTTGTAGATCGGGGCGCGTGTCGGGTCGCCCTCGAAGGTCTCGCGGAAGCGGCTGCGAAAGCGCGTGCGGCCCTTGTCGTCGATCGGGAACTCGCGCGCCGGCAGCAGGCGGATCTCCTTGGTCGGGTACACCGTGCGCTGGGTGTCGGGGTCGAAGGTCTTGATGCTCTCGACCTCGTCGTCGAAGAGGTCGATGCGGAAGGGCAGCGGCGAGCCCATCGGGAAGAGATCGACCAGCCCGCCGCGCACCGAGAACTCGCCCGGGCTCACCACCTGGGTCACGTGCGCGTAGCCGGCGAGCGCCATCTGCGCCTTGAACTGCTCGACGTCGAGCTTCTCGCCCTGCTTGAGGAAGAAGGTGTAGGCCGCCAGGTAGCTCGGCGGCGCCATGCGGTAGAGCGCGGTCGAGGCGGGCACCAGCACGATGTCGGTCTCGCCGCGGGAGATGGCGTAGAGGGTCGACAGGCGCTCGGAGATCAGGTCCTGATGCGGCGAGAAGCTGTCGTAGGGCAGGGTCTCCCAGTCGGGCAGCAGGTGCGCGCGCAGGCCGGGCGCGGCCCAGGCGATCTCGTCCTGCAGGCGCTGAGCGTCGAGCGGGTTGGCGGTGATCACCACCAGCATGCGGCCGCGGCTGGCGAGCTGGGCGACGGCGAGCGCATCGGCCGAGCCGGCGAGCGGATCGAGGTCGAGGCGGGCACCGGGCTTGGGCAGCTTCTGCGTGGACAGCCGGGCGAGGAGGGCGTCGAGGGAGAGGGACATCGTGGCTTCGTTGGCGTCGATCGCACCGGGCCGCGGCTCAGGGCGCGCGGGCAGCGCGTGGGCGGCAGGGTGGGACGCGACTTGCGGTAAAGCGGGAATTATCGTTCATCCGGGCACCGCCGCGCGCGGCGGATTTAGATCGCTTGGGCACCAAGGGGGCACGGGACCGCCCGGGCTGGGGGTGGCCGGGCGGCTGTCGTTCACGGTGGGGGCGTGCTCGGCCATGGGGACCCGGACGCGACGGCGAATGCGCTCAGGCCTGCGCAGACCCCTCGACCTGCGGCAGGTGCTGGCGCAGCCAGGTGGTGCTGGCGCGCGCGGCGAGCAGTTCGAGCTCGCGCTCGTTGTCGGTGGGGGGTAGCGCCAGCCAGTGGTGGTCGCCTTGCATCAGCGGATAGGCGCGATCGAGGATGTTCGCCTCGGTCGTGCCCGGGGTGACGATCATGCGCACCGGCGTGCGCACGGCGCGCAGGGGTTCGGCCCCGGCCAGGTCGGCACGGCCGCCTAGGCAGGCGATGGCGATGAACTGCTCCGGCGCCCGCACCGCGGCGCGGATGGCCGCGGCGCAGCCGGTGTCGCTGGCGACCAGCGCGAGCGGCAGCCCGGCCAGCGGCGGCTGATGGGCGATCCATTCGGTCGAGGCGAGGATGCGCTCGGTGAGGCGCGGGATGTTGTAGGGGGCGTCGGGGTCGCGCTGGGCTTCCTGGCGGGTCAGCAGGTCGACCGTCATGGTCGCGAAGCCCGCGGCCTGCAGGGCGAGCTCGACCGGCCGCGCCGGCTGTTCGAGGGAAGGGTGGCCGTGCGAGTGCAGGCACAGGGCGAGCCCGCGCACGTCGGGCGCATGCGCCAGCATGCCGTCGAGCCAGACGCCGTTGGCGGGGATGCTGAGCTGGGTGTGACGCAGTTTCACGAAGTGGGTCCGCGGCCATGGGAATGGCGGTGGATGTTAACCGGAATCCTGCGCGCTCCGAAGGCGTCATTCACCGCCGCGCCCACCGGGCCGAAGCGGCCGGCGAGTCGCGTGCCGCAACGCGGGCAGGCGCCCTCGGCGGTGAGCCGGTAGCTGCGGATCTCGTACCAGTCACGCTCGATCAGTGTCTCGCCGCAGTGCGCGCAGCGGGTGGTGTCGCCCTCCGCGTCGTGCACGTTGCCGGTGTAGACATGGTGCAGCCCGGCGTCGAGCGCGATCCGGCGCGCCCGGCGCAGGGTGGCGGCGGGCGTAGGCGGCACGTCGGCCAGCTTGAAGTCGGGATGGAAGGCGCTGAAGTGCAGCGGCACATCGGGCCCCAGTTCCTTGCGCACCCAGTTCGACAGCGCGGTGATCTCCGCGTCCGAGTCGTTGTGGCCGGGAATCAGCAGGGTGGTGAGCTCGACCCACACAGCGGTCTCGTGCTGCAGCCACACCAGGGTGTCGAGCACCGGCTGCAGGTGGGCACCGCACAGCTTGACGTAGAAATCGTCGGTGAAGCCCTTGAGGTCGACGTTGGCCGCGTCCATGCGCGAGAAGAAATCCTGGCGCGCGCATTCGCCGATGTAGCCGGCGGTGACCGCCACGGTCTGCAGCCCGGCCGCATGACAGGCGTCGGCGACGTCCATCGCGTACTCGGCGAAGATCACCGGGTCGTTGTAGGTGAAGGCCACGCTGTGGCAGCCCCAGTGCAGCGCGGTGTCGACGATCTCCTGCGGCGAGGCCTGGTCCATCAGCGTGTCCATGTCGCGCGACTTGGAGATGTCCCAGTTCTGGCAGAACTTGCACGCCAGGTTGCAGCCCGCGGTGCCGAACGAGAACACCTTGCTGCCGGGGTAGAAATGGGCGAGCGGCTTCTTCTCGATCGGGTCGATGCAGAAGCCCGAGCTGCGCCCGTAGGTGGTCAGCAGCATGTCGTCGCCCTCGCGCATGCGCACGAAGCAGGCGCCGCGCTGCCCGGCGTGCAGCTTGCACAGGCGCGGGCACAGGTCGCACTGGTAGCGGCCGTCGTCGAGCCGATGCCAGTAGCGGGCGGGAAAACGGCTGCCCGGGTCGGCGCCGCCAGTGGCGGCGGGGTGGGTGGCGTGGGATGTCATGAGGCCTCCGCTTCGGTCTCCTTCCACTTCTGCACCTGGTAGCGCGCCGCCATCAGCCCGGGCACCGGGCGGTCTGCCGGCAGGCCGGCCTTGCGCTTGAGCGCGGCGAGGAACTGCTGCGGCTCGGGGAGCTGTTCCCACACCTGCGGCAGGAAGGTGGCGCTGCGGCAGCCGGAGAAGATGATCAGACCGTCCTCGCCCGGGCGCAGCTGGGCGAGCAGCGCCGCCTCGCCGGAGAACTCGAGGTATTCCGGTTCGGACAGCAGCGACACCTCGACCGAGACCGCGTCGAGCTCCTCGGAGGAGAGAGGCGGAAAGCGCGGATCGTCCATCGCGGCGGCGACCGCGTTGGCGAGCACGTCCTCGCCGAGCCGGCGCGAGCGCCGCAGGCTGCCGATGCAGCCGCGCAGCTCGCCGTCTTCGGTAAGGGTGACGAAGCTCGCGCCGCGTTCCTGCAGGCGCGGGTCGGCCGGCAGCACCGGCGCGGGTCCGCGGCCGAGGCGGTGGGCGATGGCCTGGCGGGCGAGGGCGAGCAGAAGGGGGCCGAGATCAGTGTCGGACATGGCTGGGCGTTTCCGCTTCACAGAAGGCGATGCTGGTGTAGCCGACGACCCGGACGCGGTCGCCCGCGGTGTCGCCGGAGTTGCGCAGGTCGAGCAGATGCGCCTGCAGGTGGTGCTTGCGCGCCGCGAGCAGCAGGCCGTTGATCGGCGTGGCGCCGCAGGCCTGCTCGTGGTCGAGTCCGGGGCGCAGCTCGAGCACCTGTTCGACCGCCGCACGGTCGGACCATTGCGCCTCGCGGTAGCTGAGGTAGTGCGAGAGGTCGGAGCTGATCAGGATCAGGGTCTCGGGACCGCCCCAGAGCTCCTCGATCACGCTGGCGACGTCCTCGGCGGGCGCCTCGCCGACGAGCAGCGGCACGATCTCGAAGTGCTCGAGGATCATCTGCAGGAAGGGGAGCTGGACCTCGAGGCAGTGCTCGAAGGCATGCGGGCGGTCATCCACGATGACGTCCGCGCGCGTCTGCAGCGCCGTCCAGTCGGGGCGCGAGACGGCGACCTCGCCGAGCGGCGTGGCGAACACCTGCGCCGCGGGCAGGGCGAGGCCGCGGATCGCCATGCGGTGGGTCGGGCCGAGCATGACGACGCGGCGCACCGTCTTGCGCAGCGGCGCGAGCAGCGAATAGGCGCTGGCCGCGATCGGGCCGGAGTAGATGTAGCCGGCGTGGGGCACGATGATAGCCTTGGGCGCGGGAGCCGCCTCGAGGGCGACCGCGGTGCTCAAGAACTCGGCGAGCTGCGTGCGCAGCACGCGCTCGTCGCCAGGATAGAACTGGCCGGCCACCGCCGGCGGACGGATCGAAGCAAGCGCCATCGGAGATTCCTGAAAGCGGGACTCTGTCGCCCGGGAGACGATTCCATTATAGGCGCCTCGAGATCGGCAGGCGGAAGGGCCTTTGGCCCGCGCCCGGGGGGCACGGACGCCTCCGCGCCACGCGGCAAACCCGCCGCGCGCCCGGCCGGCGCGGATAGAATGCCGGCCATGCAGACCTTCCACCCCCGCCACATCGCCATCGTGCCCGCCGCCGGCAGCGGCTCGCGCATGGGGGCCGAGCGCCCGAAACAGTACCTGCCGCTCCTCGGCCGACCCCTGATTTACCATGCGCTGGCCGTATTGTGCGCGGCGCCCGAGATCGACCAGGTCTTCGTCGTGCTCTCGGTGGATGATGCCGAGTGGTCGCGGCACGACTGGTCGATGCTCGGCCCCAAGCTGCGCCCCCTGTTCTGCGGCGGCGCCACGCGCGCCGACAGCGTGCTCGGCGGCCTGCGCGCGATCGCGGGCGAGGTCGCGCAGAGTGACTGGATCCTGGTGCACGATGCCGCGCGCCCCTGCCTCGCGCGCTGGCATGTCGAGGCGCTGGTCCGCGAGCTGGCGCACGAGGAGGTCGGCGGCCTGCTCGCGGTGCCGGTGGCCGACACCCTCAAGCGCGCCGACGAACGCCGCCACGTGCTCGAGACCGTGCCGCGCGACAGCCTGTGGCAGGCGCAGACGCCGCAGATGTTCCGCTACGTGATGCTGCGCCGCGCGCTCGAGCATGCCAAGGACGTCACCGACGAGGCGAGCGCGATCGAGGCCGCCGGCCTGCGCCCACGACTGGTGCAGGGCGACGCGACCAACCTCAAGGTCACCTATCCGCTCGACCTGCATCTGGCCGAGTGGATTCTTCAACATCGCCAGGGGCAGAACTGATGAACTTCCCGTTTCGTATCGGCCAGGGCTTCGACGTGCATGCCCTGGTGCCGGGGCGCGCGCTGATCGTGGGCGGCGTGCACATTCCCTTCGAGCAGGGCCTGCTCGGCCACTCCGACGCCGACGTGCTGCTGCATGCGCTCACCGACGCCCTGCTCGGCGCGGCGGGGCTGGGCGACATCGGCCGCCTGTTTCCCGATACCGATCCCGCCCATGCCGGCGCCGACAGCCGCGTGCTGCTGCGCGAGGCCTTCGCGCGCGTGCGCGCGGCGGGCTGGCAGGTGGCCAACATCGACGCCACGGTGATCTGCAAGGCGCCGCGCGTGCTGCCGCATGCGCCGGCGATGGTGCGGAACATCGCCGCCGACCTGGCGATGGACCCGAGTGCGATCAACATCAAGGGCAAGACCACCGAGAAGCTCGGCTTCACCGGCCGGGGCGAGGGCATCGCGGCGCAGGTGGTCGCGCTGCTCGCACGCCCGCAATGAACACGGCGCCGTCCGCCCCGGCGCGGGTGGCGCTTACCGGGCCGGCGCAGGCGCGCGTCTTCTTCGCGCTGTGGCCCGGCGCCGCGGTGGCGGCGGCGCTGCATGCGCGCGGCCGCGCCCTGCAGGCAGAGTGCGGCGGGCGGCTGATGCGGCGCGACACGGTGCACCTGACGCTCGCCTTCCTCGGCGACATCGCGCTGTCGAGGCTGGGGGCGCTCGAGGCCGTCGCGCAGGCAGTCCGCGGCGATCGCTTTGTCCTCGACTTCGACCGCGTTGGAAGCTGGCACGGCAACCGCATCCTGTGGACCGGCTGCAGCGGAGTTCCTGCGCCGCTGCAAGCCCTGGCCGACGCGCTCGCTGTCGGCCTGCGTGCGGCCGGCTTCGAACTCGAGGCGCGTGCCTTCGCGCCGCATGTGACACTGCTGCGCAATGCGGCGCGCCCGCCGCGGGACCCGGCGCGGGAGCGCCTGCAGTGGCCGGTGGCGAGCTTCGTGCTGGTGGCGTCGGAGCGGGATGCGAAGGGCGCCCGCTACCGCGTGCTCGGGCGCTGGCCGCTCGGTGGCGGGAGGAGCGGGAGTGGTGGGAGGAGCGGGAGTGGTGGGAGAGGCTGGAAAACGGGACCCTGAAAATGGCACGGGGCGCACAGCGCCCCGTTTGTGTCTTGGGGCGCCGCGCGGGCGCCCCGGTCTCGCGAGTGGAGACGATGTCTTCAGGTGGGTGTTGCGTTCAGCAGGTTCGGTGAATCCTCTTCGCCAAGCTCAAACACGTCCTCCTTTGCGTCCGGCCCAATGACCTTCGGCGAGTGACAGATCGGCATTGAAGCATCTGCGCGAGGCCCTCCTCGGTCAGAGAAAGATCGTTGAGCCCAGTCTTTCGCCGAGCTCGGCTTCTGGAGTCTTGGTGTAGTCCTTTTCGAAACGATCGGTGATCAGTTGCGCGGTCGGGCCGTCGATGACTGCATTGAGCAGGCCCATGAAGGCGGGCGGAGCGACGAGGATCGCGCGCTTGAATGCATTGCTGGTGCGGCCCTGGTAGAGCGTCTGGGCGAGTTCCTGGGCAAACACCTTGGCTTCGTGCTGCTTGGGCAGGGTCTGGGGCTGCATCGACCCGCCTATCGAGCCGGCCGCCGCCATCGCGCCGGAGCGGTCGGAGACCAGCTCGCCGTTCTTTTGCCTGCTTTCTGGGTGGATCAGTTCCTTGACCAGCGTGAGACCCTTGTTGGGGCCCAGGTTTGCGTAAAGCTTCGCCAGGCTGGCGTTGGCAACCAGAATCCAGGTAATGGCCATAAAGCACCCTCCGTTGCGGTGACAATCCATGAGTCCGCCGCGGCGGACCCGATGCGTTCGAGCGACAGAAGCGCTTCCAGCTTAGGCCAGAGCGTGGCGATCGTCCACAACTCAGAACACGCCCATCTCCAGCCCCGCGGCGAGCGCCTCGCCGAGCTCCTCCGCCCGCAGCAGATCCGCGGGGGTGATCTGCTTGCGCACGATCAGCGCCTCGGCGACGCTCTTCCAGCCATAGCCGTTGGCGATGCGGCCGATCTCGCGCACGGCGCCGGTGCCGTCGTTGCCGGCGCTGACGAAGACGGCGTAGGGCAGGCCGGTGAGCTTGCCCTCGCAAGGGTAGTAGGTGCGATCGAAGAAGTCCTTGAGGGCACCCGACATGTAGCCGAAGTTCTCGGGCGTTCCGAGCAGCAGGGCCTGGCAGCCGAGCAGGTCCGCGGTGCCGGCATCGAAGGCGCGCTTCATGACGGTATCGACCTCGGCGACGCGGCGCGCGCCCGTGAGCACCGCGTCGGCGAGGCGGCCGGTGTTGCCGCTCTGGGTGTGGAAGACGATCAGCAGACGCTTGCGTTCGCTCATGAGGGGGCTCCTCGGGCGGCCGGGCCGGGCTGCCCGGGTGTGGGCGACCGGGTCGGGGCGAGCGGCGCCTGCGCCGCTGGATCCAGGCCGTAGAACAGGGACAGCTGCCGGTAGACGGCGGGAAAGCGCTGCGCGAGCAGATGCGGGGTTTCGAAGAACACCTCGGAGACCACGGCGAAGAACTCGCCCGGATGCTCGGCCGCGTAGGGGTCGATCTCCGTTTCCAGGCCGCGGTCGACCTCGGCACAGAAGGCCTCGTACGCCTGCGCGAAGGCTTCTGCCCAGGCCTGCCGGGACATCCCGGGGCGCAGCCGCGGCAGGCCGTCGACGCCGCCGTTCTCCATGTCGAGCTTGTGCGCGAATTCGTGGATCACCACGTTCACGCCCGCCGGCCCGCCGGCGTCGTCGAACCACGCGATCAGCACGGGGCCGCCCTCCCAGGCCTCGCCCAGCACCTCGTCGTCGTACTCGTGCAGCACGCCGGCTTCGTCGACCGTGCGGCGGGGGATGATGAAGTCGCCCGGATAGACGACCACCCCGACCCAGCCGTCGTAGGCCTGCAGGCCGATGTGCAGCACCGGCAGGCAGGCCTGCAGGGCGATGGCGAGCAGCATGTCGTCGTCGAGTTGCAGCCCCTGGGCACCGTGGAACTCCTTGCGGCGGAGGAATTCCAGCGCCAGCGCGCGCAGCCGGACGCGGTCGGCGGGCGGGAGATAGTCGAGGAAGGGCAGCGTGCGCTCCACCCGCTGCCACTGTTCTTCGGGCACGTCGGGAGCGGGAGCGGCGATGCCGAGGAGTCGGCGGACGAGACCTAGCATGGGGCGGCGGGAGGATGGCTGAGGAAGGTGGGCAGCAGGCGTTCGGGGCACTGGTACCCCAGTGATCGGGGCAATGATGGCACAGGACGCAAGCGCTCGCCGACCGCGGCCGGCGATGCCTCGAGGGCGGCGCCGGGCTCCACCGGCACGCATCTCGGCGGCATCGAAGCGCTGTCCGATGTGGGATAATCCGCGCCATGGTCTCCGTCACTCATGCTATCTCCCAGGGCGATACCGCGCCCCCGATCGACATGCTCGCCGCCGGGCTGGACGCCCAGGAGCGTGCGCTGATCGAGCAGGCGCTCGACTGGATCGCCGACCTCTACGAGGGCAAGGTTCTCGGCACGGGCGAATCCATCTGGACCCATGCGCTCGGCGCCGCGCTGATCACCGCCTCCCTGCGGATGGATGCGGAAACCCGCATCGCCGCGCTGCTCTTTGCGGCCTGGGAAGAGCTCGACGACCCGGGCGAGGAGATCGGGGCGCGTTTCGGGACGACGATCGCCGGCCTGGTGCGCGGCTTGCACAAGCTCAACGGCCTGCGCGTGCTCACCCGCCTCACGTCGACGACCTCGGCGCCCGAGATCCGGGCGCAGACCGAGGTGTTGCGGAAGATGCTGCTGGCGATGGTGGAGGACATCCGCGTCGTGCTGGTGCGGCTCGCCTCGCGCACGCAGACGCTGCGCTATTACACCGACCTCCCCGGCGAGGGGCGGGTCGACGTCGCGCGCGAGAGCCTGGACATCTATGCGCCGCTGGCGAACCGGCTTGGCGTGTGGCAGATCAAGTGGGAACTCGAGGATCTGTCCTTCCGCTTCATCGAGCCCGACACCTACAAGCGCATCGCGAAGATGCTCGACGAGCGCCGGGTCGAGCGCGAGCGCTTCATCCACGACTCGATCGAGCGCCTGAAGAACGAGCTCGCCGCGGTGGGCATCGAGGCCGAGATCTCCGGCCGCGCCAAGCACATCTACAGCATCTACAACAAGATGCGGAAGAAGCGGCTCGACTTCTCGCAGGTCTTCGACATCCGCGCGCTGCGCGTGCTGGTGCCCGAGATCAAGGACTGCTACACCGTGCTCGGCATCGTGCACCAGATGTGGCAGCCGATCCCGCAGGAATTCGACGACTACATCACCAAGCCCAAGGGCAACAACTATCAGTCGCTGCACACCGCGGTGCTGGCGGGCGACGGCCGCGCGCTCGAGGTGCAGATCCGCACCTTCGACATGCACAAGCACGCCGAGCTCGGGGTCGCAGCGCACTGGCGCTACAAGGAAGGTGCCCGCGACGGCGGCGACTACGACGAGAAGATCGCGCTGCTGCGCAACCTGCTGTCCTGGCGCGACGAGGTCACCGACTCGGCGCACTGGATGGAGCAGTTCAAGCGCGCCTCGCTCGACGACACGCTCTACGTGCTGACGCCGCAGGGCAAGGTCGTCGACCTGCCGCGCGGGGCGACGCCGGTCGATTTCGCCTACCGGCTGCATACCGACCTTGGCCATCACTGCCGCGGGGCGAAGGTCGACGGCCAGCTGATGCCGCTCAACACCCGCCTGGAGAGCGGGCAGACGGTCGAGATCGTCGCCGCCAAGGAGGGCGGGCCGTCGCGCGACTGGCTGGACGTGCGCCAGGGCTATGTGGCGACCTCGCGCGCGCGCTCGAAGATCAAGCAGTACTTCGCCCAGCTCGACGAGGAGGAACTGCTCAACCGAGGGCGCAGCTTCGTCACCAAGGAGATGCAACGCGACGGCCACGGCCAGGCCAACATCGACGGCCTCGCCGAGCGCCTCGGCTTCAAGAACGCCGAGGCGCTGTACCTCGCGGCCGGACGCGGCGAGGTCGGCCCGCGCGCGATGCAGACCGCCCTGCGCGAAGGCAGTGCGCCCGAGCCGGCGGCCGGGACGGCGCCGGAGTTCGTGGTCAGCCGCAGCCGTTCGGGCGACAACCAGGACAAGATCCTGATCGTCGGTGTGGGCAAGCTGATGACCTCGCTGTCGCGCTGCTGCAAGCCGGCGCCGCCCGATGCGATCGAAGGCTTCGTCACGCGCGGGCGGGGGATCTCGATCCACCGCGTGGACTGCGCCGACTTCCAGGAGCTGGCGCGCAAGCATCCCGAGCGGGTGATTCCCGCCGAATGGGGCGAGAAGGCCCATGACAACCGCACCGCGCTCTACCAGGTGGACATCAGCGTGCAGGCGGCCGACCGCCAGGGCCTGCTGCGCGACATCTCCGAGGTGCTGTCGCGCGAGAAGCTCAATGTGATCGCGGTCAACACGCTGACCAAGAAGGGCACCGCCTACATGCGCTTCACGATGGAGGTCGGCGGCATCAAGCAGGTGCAGCGCGCGATCACGCTGATCCGCGAGGTGTCCGGGGTGATCGACGCGCAGCGCAGGTAGGGGCGACCGTCCCGCGCCGTGCGTCGAGCGCGCCCTCAGCTGCTCGCCGCAAGCTCCTTCAGCAGGATCAGCTGCGCCGCGCGCCGGATGCTGCGCGGATGCTTGCGGCGATACCGGCCATCCGTCTGCATGTCCCAGGCCTGGCAGTTGTCGCCCAGGTAGGGGCGCAGGCCTTCCTTCATCACCCGGCGCTTGAGGCGCGGGTCGAGCACCGGGAAGGCGATCTCGATGCGGCGGAAGAAGTTGCGGTCCATCCAGTCGGCGCTCGACAGGTACATGTGGTCTTCGCCGTCGGCGTGGAAGTGGAAGATGCGGTGGTGCTCGAGGAACCGGCCGACCACCGAGCGCACGCGGATGCTCTCGGACAGGCCCGGCACGCCCGGGCGCAGCGCGCACGGGCCGCGCACGATGAGGTCGATCTCGGCGCCGGCCTGCGAGGCCTCGTACAGCGCCTCGATGGTCTCCGGCTCGAGCAGCGCGTTCATCTTCGCGATCACGCGCGCGCGCCGGCCCTGGCGAGCGATCTCGGCCTCGCGTCGGATCGCGGCCACCACATTGGCCTGCAGCGTGAACGGCGCCTGCCACAGGTGGCGCAGCTCGGTCGCGGTGCCCAGCCCGGTGAGCTGCTTGAACACCGCCGCCACGTCCTCGCCGATCTCCTTGTTGCAGGTGAGCAGGCCGAAGTCGGTATAGAAGCGCGTGGTGCGCGGGTGGTAGTTGCCGGTGCCCATGTGCACATAGCGGCGCAGGCCGTCTTCCTCGCGGCGCACGATCATCAGCAGCTTGGCGTGCGTCTTGTAGCCGAACACCCCGTACACCACGTGCGCGCCGACCTCTTCCAGGCGGTTGGCCAGGGTGATGTTGGCCTCCTCGTCGAAGCGCGCCATCAGCTCCAGCACCACGGTCACTTCCTTGCCCTTCTGTGCGGCGCGGGCGAGGTGCTCCATCAGCACCGAGTCGGTGCCGGTGCGATACACCGTCATCTTGATCGCCAGCACCTGCGGGTCGTCCGCGGCCGCACGCAGCAGCTCGATCACCGGGCCGAAGCTCTGGAACGGGTGGTGGAGCAGGATGTCGCCGCTGCGGATGGCGGTGAAGATCTGCCGGCGCTTGTCGAGCGCCTTGGGCAGGCCCGGCACGAAGGGGGCGTACTTGAGGTCGGGGCGCTCCACCCAGTCCGGCACCTGCATCAGGCGGACCAGGTTGACGATGCCCGGCGTGCGGTAGAGGTCGTCGGGCGTCAGGTGGAAGTGCTGCAGCAGGAAGTTCGCCATCTCGTCCGAGCAGTTGTCGGCCACCTCGAGCCGCACCGCATCGCCGAAGTGGCGCTGCTGCAGCTCGCCCTTGAGCGAGGCGCGCAGGTCCTTGACCTCTTCCTCGTCGACGAACAGGTCGGAGTTGCGGGTGACGCGGAACTGGTAGCAGCCGAGCACGTTCATGCCCGAGAACAGCTCGCCCACATGGGCGTGCAGCACCGAGGACAGGAACACGAAGCTGTATTCCTGCCCGCACAGCTCGCGCGGCAGCCGGATCACGCGCGGCAGCGCGCGCGGGGCCTGCACGATCGCCGCGCCCGAATCGCGGCCGAAGGCGTCGCGGCCCTCGAGTTCGACGGCGAAGTTCAGGCTCTTGTTGAGCACGCGCGGGAAGGGATGCGCCGGGTCGAGGCCGATCGGCGTCAGCACCGGCATGACCTCGCGCATGAAGTAGTCGTGGATCCAGGCGCGTTGCGCCTCGGCCCACAGGCTGCGGCGCAGGAACACCACGCCTTCCTTTTCCAGCGCGGGCAGGATGTCGTCGTTGAGCAGCGCGTACTGCTCCGAGATGATGTCGTGCACCTCGTCGCTGACGCGCTCGAGCAGCTCGGTCGGCGCGATGCCGTCCTCGCCCGACTTGCGGCTGCCGATGCGGATCTGCTCCTTGATGCCCGAGACGCGGATCTCGAAGAATTCGTCCAGGTTGCTCGACACGATGCACAGGAAGCGCAGGCGCTCGAGCAGCGGGACGGTGGGGTCGGCGGCCTGGGCGAGCACGCGACGCTGGAACTGGAGCAGGGACAGCTCGCGGTTGAGGAAGTGTTCGGGCGGGTAGGGAAGGAGCAGGCGGGGCGTATGCATGGAGGGTCCTGTGCGCGATGCGGCATTCATGATTATGTGACAGATTCGTTGCAGCTTCATGACGCCGGAGGCGGTCGGCGAGCGCGCGAGCGGGGCGGCCTGGAGGCCCCATCGGGTGCGCCGCGGCGAGTTCGGCGGCGGTGATAGAATCCGGGCTTCCGGCGCGGTCTGCGTCAGTTTCCAGGACGATGATGCGAGATCTGATTGCAGCGGTTGATCTGGGTTCGAACAGTTTCCGGCTGCAGGTCGGACGCATCGTCAACGACCAGATCTACCCCCTGGATGGGCTCAAGGAGGCAGTGCGCCTCGCCGCGGGCCTGTCGCCCGACAAGCAGCTCGACCTGGCGGCCCAGCAGCGCGGGGTGATCGCGCTGCAACGCTTCCAGGAGCGCCTGCGCGATTTTCCCGTCGGGCGCGTGCGGGCGGTCGCCACCAACACGCTGCGCGTGGCGAAGAATGCGCCCGAGTTCCTGATCCGCGCCGAGGCGGCGCTCGGCTTTCCGATCGAGGTCATCGCCGGGCGCGAGGAGGCGCGGCTGATCTACGTCGGCGTGGCGCACACGCTCGCTGACCCGCACAAGCAGCAGCTGGTCGTCGACATCGGCGGCGGCTCCACCGAGTTCATCGTCGGCAAGAGCTTCGAGCCGCTGCTGCTCGAGTCGCGCTACATGGGCTGCGTCGGCTTCAGCATGCGCTTCTTCCCGGAGGGCAGGATCGACAAGCGTAGCCTCAAGGAGGCCGAACTCGCCGCGCGTCGTGAGCTGCAGACCATCTCCGCAGCCTACCGCGAGGCGGGCTGGGAAGAGGCGGTGGGCTCGAGCGGCACGGCCAAGGCGCTGCTGGAGATCCTCGAGCAGAACGGATTCTCGAATGGCGGCATCACCCGCGCCGGCCTGGAGAAGTTCAAGGCCGTGCTGCTGCGCGCCGGCAGCGTGGATGCGGTCGATCTGGCCGGACTCAAGGGCGACCGCCTGCCGGTCATCCTGGGCGGCTTCGCGATCATGAGCGCGGTGTTCAAGGAGTTCGAGCTCGAGCACATGCTGTTCTCCGAGGGGGCGCTGCGCCTGGGGGTGCTCTACGACCTGCTCGGCCGCTACCACCATCACGACCTGCGCGACGCCACGGTGAGCGCCTTCATCCGGCGCTACAACGTGGATCTGCGCCAGGCGCAGCAGGTGGCCGACACCGCCTGTGCGCTGCTCGGCCAGCTCGAGCCCGAGATGGCCGATCCCGAGCACATCGATCATCGCTTCCTGCGCTGGGCGGCGATGCTGCACGAGATCGGCATCTCGGTGGCGCACTCCAGCTATCACAAGCACAGCGCATACATCGTCGCCAACGCCGACATGCCGGGCTTCTCGCGCATGGACCAGACGCGGCTGGCGCGGCTGGTGCTGTCGCACCGCGGCAAGCTCGAGCGGGTGGCATCGATCGACCCGGGCAGCGTCGACTGGCTGCTGATCGCCTGCCTGCGTCTCGCCGTGGTCATCCATCGCGCGCGCGATGCGCGCGGGCTGCCGCCGGTGACCATGCAGCGCGAGGGGCGGGGCTTCACCGTCACCGCAGCGCCGGGCTGGTTGCAGAAGCTGCCGCTGACTGCAGCCGCGCTCGAGGAAGAGCGGCGACAGTGGCAGGGTCTGGGGCGCGCGCTGTACATCCGGGCGCTGAGCGTGCGCGCGCCGGTCGCCTGAACCGCGGAGGCTTCGCGGCACCGATTGGATCACCCCGCCCGGAAGCGGGCGGCAAACCAGGTCGAGGAGGGAGTGCGAGCATGAGCGAGAGCAGGCAGTCGCCCTACGCGGTGGGGCTGGAGAAGAACGCGGCGAACTACGTGGCGCTGACGCCACTGACCTTCATCGAGCGCAGCGCCTACATCTACCCCGACCGCGTCGCGGTCATCCACGGCGCCCGGCGCTACAGCTGGCGCGACAGCTGCACGCGCGCCCGCCGCCTGGCCTCGGCGCTCAGGCAGCTCGGCGTGCGCAAGGGCGACACGGTCGCCGCGATCCTCAACAACACGCCCGAGATGTTCGAGGCGCACTTCGGCGTGCCGGGCTGCGGCGCCGTGCTCAACACCATCAACACGCGGCTGGACGCCGAGGCGGTGGCCTTCATCCTCAATCATGGCGAGGCGCGGGTGCTGCTCACCGATCGCGAGTACTCGCGCATGGTAAAGACGGCGATTGCGCTCGCCGGTCGCGCCGACATGATCGTGATCGACGTGGACGACCCGGAATACACCGGCCCCGGCGAGCGCCTCGGCACGCAGGACTACGAGGCGCTGCTCGCCAGCGGCAGCCCCGACTTCGTGTTCGAGCAGCCGGACGACGAATGGGACGCCATCTCGCTCAACTACACCTCGGGCACCACCGGCAACCCCAAGGGCGTCGTGTATCACCACCGCGGCGCCTACCTCAACGCCATGTCCAACATCGTGTCCTGGGGCATGCCGCCGCACTCGGTGTACCTGTGGACGCTGCCGATGTTCCACTGCAACGGCTGGTGCTTCGCGTGGACCATGGCGGCCAACGCCGGCGTCAACGTGTGCCTGCGGCGGGTCGACCCGCGCCTGATCTTCGATGCGATCCGCGCGCATGGCGTCACCCACTACTGCGGCGCGCCGATCGTGCATTCGATGCTGGCCAACGCCCCCGAGGCGTGGCGCGAGGGCATCGACCACAAGGTGTGCGGGCTCGTCGCCGCCGCGCCGCCACCGGCCGCGGTGATCGAGGGCATGGCGAAGATCGGCTTCGACATCACCCACGTCTATGGCCTGACCGAGACCTACGGCCCGGCCGCCGTGTGCGCCAAGCACGACGAGTGGCGCGCGCTGCCGCTCGCGGAGCAGGTGAGCCTCAACGGCCGCCAGGGGGTGCGTTACCACGCCCAGGAGGGGATCACGGTGATGGATCCCGCCACCATGGAGCCGGTGCCGTGGGACGGCCAGAGCATGGGTGAGATCATGTTCCGCGGCAACCTGGTCATGAAGGGCTACCTGAAGAACCCCGAGGCGACCGCCGAATCCTTCCGCGGCGGCTGGTACCACACCGGCGACCTGGCGGTGATGCAGCCCGACGGCTACGTCAAGATCAAGGACCGCTCCAAGGACATCATCATCTCCGGCGGCGAGAACATCTCCTCGATCGAGGTCGAGGACGCGCTCTACAAGCACCCGGCGGTGATGGCGGCGGCCGTGGTCGCCCTGCCCGACGAGAAATGGGGCGAGGTGCCGTGCGCCTTCGTCGAGTTGCGCGAGGGCGCCGAGACCACCAGCGAGGCGATCCTGGCGCACTGCCGCGAGCACCTGGCGGGCTTCAAGGTGCCCAAGCGGATCATCTTCGGCGAGCTCCCCAAGACCTCAACCGGCAAGATCCAGAAGTTCGTGCTTCGCGAGCAGGCGAAGTCGACGTCCGCGTTCGAGTGAGTCCACCGCGTCGGGGGATCCCCCGGCGCGGCCCGCGGGGCTGGCGGAGAACCGCCGTTGACGTTAACGTTAACTGAAACCGCAGTGCCGCCTCCCGAGGCCTGCCCGACACCGCAAGGAGACGTCCGATGAGCACCACCACGACCGACACCCCTCAACCCATCCTGCTGCGCCACGACGAGGGCGGCGTGACCACGCTGACGCTGAACCGCCCGCAGCAGTTCAATGCCCTGTCCTTCGAGATGCTCGAGGCGCTGATCGCGGCGGTCGATGCGATCGCGGCCGACGAGCGGGTGCGGGTCGTCGTGATCGCAGGCGAGGGCAAGGCCTTCTGCGCCGGTCACGACCTCAAGGAGATGCGCGGGAATCACACGCTGGCGTTCCAGCAGCGGCTGTTCCGCCTGTGCGGAAAGTTCATGATGAAGCTCACCGAGCTGCCACAGCCGGTGATCGCGCGCGTGCACAGCATCGCCACCGCGGCGGGCTGCCAGCTGGTGTCGATGTGCGACCTGGCGGTGGCGGCCGACAGCGCACGCTTCGCGGTCTCGGGCATCAACGTCGGCCTGTTCTGTGCCACGCCGAGCGTCGGCCTGTCGCGCAACATGGGGCGCAAGGAAGCCTTCGAGATGCTGGTGACCGGGGACTTCATCGATGCCCACGAGGCGCAGCGCCGCGGCCTGGTCAATCGCGTCGTCGCGGCCGGCGAGCTCGATGCCGAGGTCGCCCGCCTGGCCGCGTCCATCGTCGCCAAGTCGCCGGTGGCGGTGCGCATGGGCAAGCAGATGTTCTACAAGCAGCTGGAGATGGGCCTGGACGCGGCCTACCAGCTCGCCGCCGAGACCATGGCCTGCAACATGATGTGCGAGGACGCGGCCGAAGGCATCGACGCCTTCGTCGCCAAGCGCAAGCCCGAGTTCAAGGGGCGCTGAGCCGCCCGGCGCGCGTCGTAGTCCACGCCGATGCTGATCGACTCGCACGTCCATCTCGACGCCGCCGAGTTTGCGGCCGATCGCGACGCGGTGATCGCGCGCGCGCGCGCCGCCGGGGTGCGCGGCTTCGTCGTGCCGGCGGTCGATCGGCAGGGCTTCGGCACCGTACTCGCGCTCGCGGCCGCAAGGCCGGACGTGTGCCCGGCGCTGGGCATCCATCCGATGTACGTGATGCAAGCCCGGGAGACCGATCTCGAGGAACTCGACGCCCGTCTCGCCCGCGGCGGGGCGCGCGCGGTGGGCGAGATCGGGCTCGATCACTTCGTGACCGACATCGACCCCGCACGGCAGCTGGCGTTCTTCGTCGCCCAGCTCGCGCTCGCCCGCCGCCACGATCTGCCGGTCATCCTGCATGTGCGCCGCGCCGTCGATCCGGTGCTGAAGCAGCTGCGCCGCAGCGGTGTGCGGGGCGGCATCGCGCATGCGTTCAACGGCAGCCTTCAGCAGGCGCAGATGTTCGTCGACCTGGGCTTCAGGCTGGGTTTCGGCGGCGCCATGAGCTTCGAGGGCTCGAGCCGCATCCGTGCGCTCGCCCGTGCACTGCCGCTGTCCGCGATCGTGCTCGAGACCGATGCGCCCGACATGCCGCCCGCCTGGGCGCGCGGCGAGCGCAACGAGCCGGCGAGCCTGGCGCGCTACGCCACGCTGCTGGCCGAATTGCGCGGGATCGATCGCGAGGAGGTGGTGGAGACCACGGGACGCAACCTGAGCGACGTGCTCGGCGGCTGGATGCCCGGCTGAGCCTCAGGCGGCGGCGGGCTTGGGGACCGCCGGGTGTGAGCGCGCGATCAGGTCGGCGATGTCGCGCTTGAGGCGCGCGACGTCGGTGTCGAACTTCTCGTAGATCATCAGCGACACGCCGAACACGTAGGCGTAGAGCAGCATGCAGCGGCTGGAGGCTTCCTCCATCGGCACGCCGCAGGCGAGGAAGAGGTCGCGCGCGCAGCGCAGGCGCACGTCGTCCACCTCGGCGACGATCGCGCCGGCTTCGGGGTCGCGCCGCGCCCAGTCGCGAACGGCGAGCTCGATCATCATGCCGCGCCGGCTGCGGCTGGTGCTGTAGACGTCGATCACGTGGTAGATCTGCTCGAGTTCGCGGCCGGGTTGGGCGCGGGTCTGCTTGATGATGTCGCGGATGCGGCCTTCCTTCCAGTGCGCCAGCACGGCCATCAGCAGGTCGCGGCGATCGACGAAGTGCCAGTAGAAGCTGCCTTTGGTGACCTTCAGCCGCTTGGCGAGCACTTCGACGCGCAGCCCGGCGATGCCTTCTTCCGCCAGCACCTCGATGGCGCCGACGACCCATGCGTCACGGTCGAGCTGGACGCGGGCTTTTTTTGCAATGTTTTCCATACGGCGTAGTATTGACGATTCTGTTTCCATACGCTACCGTATGCTTATCGTACCCCGGCGCGGCATGGTGCCCCGCAGCAGTGCCTTCGGGGGAGGCCGGTGACATAATCGCCATGTCTGCAGCAGCGGACATCAAAGTCAATCAGTATCAACAAGGAGCGCGGCAGAGTGAAAGTTCTCGTACCCGTCAAACGCGTCGTCGACTACAACGTCAAGGTTCGCGTGAAGGCCGATGGCAGCGGCGTGGATCTGGCCAACGTCAAGATGAGCATGAACCCCTTCGACGAGATCGCGGTGGAAGAGGCCGTGCGCCTGAAGGAAGCCGGTGTGGTGACCGAAGTGGTGGCGGTGAGCTGCGGCATCGGCGCCTGCCAGGAGACCCTGCGCGCGGCGATGGCGATCGGTGCCGACCGCGGCATCCTGGTCGAGACCGATGTGGAACTGCAGCCGCTGGCCGTGGCCAAGCTGCTAAAGGCGGTGTGCGACAAGGAGCAGCCGAACCTGGTGATCTGCGGCAAGCAGGCGATCGACGACGACGCCAGCCAGACCGGCCAGATGCTGGCGGCACTGGCGGGCTGGCCGCAGGCGGCCTTCGCTTCCAAGGTCGTGATCGCCGATGGCAAGGCCGCGGTCACCCGCGAGATCGACGGCGGTCTCGAGACCCTGTCGGTGAAGCTGCCGGCGGTGGTGACCACCGACCTGCGCCTCAACGAGCCGCGCTACGCCACGCTGCCGAACATCATGAAGGCGAAGAAGAAGCCGCTCGACACCGTCAAGCCGGCCGATCTGGGCGTCGATGTGACGCCGCGCCTCACCACCCTGAAGGTATCCGAGCCGCCCAAGCGCAGCGCCGGTGAGCGCGTGGCCGACGTGGCCCAGCTGGTCGACAAACTCAAGAACGTTGCGAAGGTGCTCTGAACATGGCCATTCTCGTCATTGCCGAACACGACAACCAGGCGCTCAAGGCCTCGACCCTCAACACCGTCACCGCGGCGAGCAAGCTCGGCGGCGACATCCATGTGCTGGTAGCCGGCGCCGCCTGCGGTGCGGTCGCCGAAGCCGCGGCCACGGTCACCGGCGTGGCCAAGGTGCTGGTGTGCGATGCGCCCCAGTACGAGGCGCAGACCGCCGAGAACGTCGCCGAACTGGTCAAGGGCCTGGCCGGCGGCTACAGCCACGTGCTCGCCCCGGCCACTCCGGCCGGCCGCAACATGCTGCCGCGCGTGGCCGCGCTGCTCGACGTGGCGCAGATCAGCGACATCGTCGCGATCGAGGCCGCCGACACCTTCGTGCGCCCGATCTACGCCGGCAACGCGCTCGCGACCGTGAAGAGCGCCGATGCGGTCAAGGTCATCACCGTGCGCACCACCGCCTTTGACGCCGCCGCCGCCGCGGGCAACGCCGCCCCGGTGGAGTCGGTCGCCGCAGCTGCGGACCTCGGCATCACCGCCCTGGTCGGGCGCGAGATCGTCAAGAGCGCGCGCCCCGAGCTCGGCGCCGCCAAGATCATCGTCTCCGGCGGTCGCGGCCTGGGCAGCGGCGACGCCTACCACCAGCTCCTCGAGCCGCTCGCCGACAAGCTCGGCGCTGCGCTCGGCGCCAGCCGCGCCGCGGTCGATGCGGGCTACGTGCCCAACGACTATCAGGTCGGCCAGACCGGCAAGATCGTCGCCCCGCAGCTCTACATCGCGATCGGCATTTCGGGCGCGATCCAGCATCTGGCGGGGATGAAGGATTCCAAGGTGATCGTGGCGATCAACAAGGACCCTGAAGCGCCGATCTTCCAGGTTGCCGACTATGGCCTGGTGGGCGATCTGTTCCAGGTGGTGCCGGAACTGACCGGCGCGCTCTGAGCGCGCTCCCCAGGGCCCGGGCTGCACTTCGCCTTCCAAGTGCATGGACCTTCCCGTCACGCTGTTTCCGGTCGCGGGGCAGTGGCTCATGCTGGCGATCACGGCGTTCGGTCTTTACCTGACCCTTCGCCGTGCGCCGTGGGGGCGGCTGCGTGCCGCCACGCAGCTCAACCTGCTGCTCGGCTTTGCGGTGGGCTTGATGCTGCTGTGGAGCATGAAGGCAGGCGTCAAGCCCGGTCTGAGCCTGCACATGCTGGGGGCGATGGCGGCGACGCTCGCGCTCGGCCCCTGGCTCGCGGTGGTGGCGCTCGGGCTCGCGCTCGTCGGCATCACCCTGAACGGCGTGGTGGAGTGGCCGGACTGGCCGCTGAACTTCGTGCTGATGGTCGTGGCCCCGGTGGCGTTCGCGCATGGCTTCCAGCGCGCCGTCGAGCGCTGGCTGCCTGCGCATTTTTTCATCTTCGTGTTCGTCATCGGCTTTGCCGGCGCCGCGGTCACGGTGATGGTGCAGGGCGTGCTCGCGTCGTCTGCGCTGGTCCTGGCCGGGGCCTATTCAGCGGGTTTCCTGTTGTCCGAGTACCTGCCGTTCTTTCTCCTGCTCGGCTTTGCCGAGGCCTGGATCAGCGGCGCAGTGATCACCCTGCTCGTGGTGTACCGGCCCGAGTGGGTCGCGGCTTTCGACGATCGCCGGTATCTGCTTGACAAGTAAGTCGATCTCAACTTTTTCTGGAGCGCAAAGACAGATGAGCAACTACAACGCCCCCGTTCGCGACATGCAGTTCGTGATGCGTGAACTCGCCGGACTCGACGAAGTCATGCAGCTCCCGGGTAACGAGGAGGTCTCGGCCGACCTCGTCGACGCCATCCTCGAGGAAGCGGACAAGTTCGCCAGCGGCGTGCTCGCCCCGCTGAACTGGGTCGGCGACCAGGAGGGTGCCAAGTGGAAGGACGGCGAGGTCGCCACCGCGCCGGGCTGGAAGGACGCCTACAAGCAGTTCTCGGAGTCCGGCTGGAGCGCGCTCGCCTGTGATCCGGACTATGGCGGCCAGGGCCTGCCCAAACTGCTGTCCACCGCGGTGATGGAGATGTGGAAGTCGGCCAACATGGCGTTCTCGCTGTGCCCGATGCTGACCACCGGCGCAATCGAGGCGCTGATGCTGCGCGGCACCGACGCGCAGAAGGACATGTACCTGCCGAAGATGATCTCGGGCGAATGGACCGGCACCATGAACCTGACCGAACCGCAGGCGGGCTCCGACCTCGCCGCGGTACGCACCAAGGCCGAGCCGCAGGGCGATGGCACGTACAAGATCTTCGGCCAGAAGATCTTCATCACCTACGGCGAGCACGACCTCACCGACAACATCATCCACCTGGTGCTCGCCCGCCTGCCGGACGCGCCCGAGGGGGTGAAGGGCATCTCGCTGTTCGTGGTGCCCAAGTATCTGGTCAACGCGGATGGCAGCCTGGGCGCGCGCAATGACGTGCATTGCGTGTCGATCGAACACAAGCTCGGCATCCACGCCAGCCCGACTGCCGTGCTCGCCTTCGGCGACCGCGGCGGCGCGATCGGCACCCTGGTGGGCGAGCCCAACCGCGGCCTCGAGTACATGTTCATCATGATGAACGAAGCCCGCTTCGCGGTCGGCATGGAAGGTCTGGCGCTGGCCGAGCGTGCCTACCAGCATGCGCTCCAGTACGCCAAGGATCGCATCCAGGGTACCGACGCCGGTGTCCGCGGCGGCCCGAAGGTGAACATCCTGCACCACGCCGACGTCCGTCGCCTGCCACCACCATGCCGACGAAGCCGTGCGGGCGCAGAACCAGGCCTTCGTCGATCTGATGATTCCGGTCGTCAAGGGCTGGTGCACCGAGAACTCGATCGACGTCACCTCGGACGGCGTGCAGGTCCACGGCGGCATGGGCTTCATCGAGGAGACCGGCGCGGCGCAGCACTTCCGTGATGCGCGCATCACGACCATCTACGAGGGCACGACCGCGATCCAGGCCAACGACCTGATCGGCCGCAAGATCGCGCGCGAGAATGGCGCGACGGTGGGCGCGGTGGTGCTGATGATGCGCGCGGTCGAGGCCGAGGTGGCGGCAGTCGATGACGAAGCGTTCGCCGCGATCGCCCGTGCGCTGAAGGCCGGCATCACCGCAGTGGAAGAGGCCGTCGCCTACATCCTCGCCACCTACGCCCGAGACATCAAGGCGGCCTCGGTGGGTTCGGTGCCCTTTCTCAAGCTGCTCGGCATCGTCACCGGCGGCTGGCAGATGGCGCGCGCGGCGCTGGTCGCCAAGCGCAAGCTCGAGGCCGGCGAGGGCGACGCCCGCTTCTACCAGGGCAAGATCGTCACCGCGCGCTTCTACGCCGACCACGTGCTGGCGCAGGCGCCGGGTCTGGCCTATACGGTCGTGAATGGTGCGGCCGGTGCACTGGCGCTGAGCGAAGAGATGTTCTGACCGGGAATCGC
>JAREIX010000222.1 GCA_029286945.1 Thauera sp.
CATGAAGAACAGGCCCATCAGCAGGCCCTTGAAGGGCTCGATGGTGATCTCGACCTCGTGGCGGAACTCGGTCTCGGCGATGATCAGGCCGGCGAGCAGCGCACCGAGCGCCATCGACAACCCGGCATACCAGGTCAGCGCTGCCACGCCGAGGGTGGTCAGCAGGGTGAGCGCGGTGAAGGTGTCGGGCTGCCGGTCGACCGCGATCTGGTGGAACAGCGGCCGCACCACGCGGCGGCCGACCAGATAGATCAGTACCACGGTGAGCACGCCCTTCACCACCGCCGTGCCGAGCAGGGCGGCGAAGCTGCCTTCGCCCGCGGCGGCGCCGAGGATGCTGATCAGCACCAGCAGCGGCACCACCGCCAGGTCCTGGAACAGCAGGATTGCGAACGCCGACTGGCCGAGCGGCGTGCCCAGCTCGCGGCGCTGGATCAGCAGCTGCATGACGATCGCCGTCGACGAGAAGGCCAGCACCACGCCGAGGATCACCGCCGCCTCGATGCCGTTGCCGAACCACAGCGCCAGCGCACCCACCGCCGCCGCCGACAGCGCCACCTGCAGCCCGCCGAGGCCGAACACCAGGCGGCGCATCGACCACAGGCGCTCGACAGACATCTCCAGGCCAATCATGAACATCAGGAAGATCACCCCGAGCTCGGCGAGGAACTCGACGTCCTCCGGGCGGGCGAAGGTGAACCATGACAGCAGCGGCCAGCTCCCGGCGAGCGAGGCGAGGCCGTAGGGGCCGAGCAGCACGCCCACCGCAAGGAAGCCGAGCACCGGGTTGATGCGCAGCCGCGCCAGCAGCGGCATCAGCACGCCGCTGAGGGCGAGGAAGAGGATGGTTTCCTTCAGGAAGGGGAAGCTGCCGTGGGCGTCCATGCAGGCCTGCTCGCTCGGAATGTCGTTTCAGTCTATGCCTGGGCGCCCGCCGCCGCGCCCCCGGCGCCGGCATCCTCGTGCCCGGCTTCGGGCGCTGCCGCGGCCTCTTCCTGTTGCTGCAGCAGCCACATCTGCGCGTAGGCGCCGCCCTGCCCGAGCAGCGTCGCATGACGGCCGCGCTCCACGATGCGGCCCTTGTCGAGCACGATGATCTCGTCCGCATCCATGATCGTGGACAGGCGGTGGGCGATGACGAGCGCGGTGCGCCCCTGCGCGGCCTGCTCGATCTGCGCCTGGATCGCCTTCTCCGTCCTCGAGTCGAGCGCCGAGGTGGCCTCGTCGAAGATCAGGATCGCCGGGTTCTTCAGCAACGCGCGCGCGATCGCGACGCGCTGCTTCTCGCCGCCGGAGAGCTTGAGCCCGCGCTCGCCGACCCGGGTCTCGTAGCCCTCGGGCAGCTGGCGGATGAAGTCCTCGAGCTGCGCGGCGCGCGCGGCGGCCTCGACCTCCTCGCGGCTGGCCGTTGGGCGGCCATACTGGATGTTGTAGTACAGGGTGTCGTTGAACAGCACCGTGTCCTGCGGGACGATGCCGATCGCCGCGCGCAGGCTGTCCTGGGTGAGGCTGCGCAGGTCGTGGCCGTCGATGCGGATCGCGCCGCCCTGGACGTCGTAGAAGCGGTAGAGCAGGCGGGCCAGGGTCGACTTGCCCGAGCCGGAGTGCCCGACCACCGCCACCGTGCTGCCGGCGGGGATGTCGAAATCGACGTCGAACAGGATCGGGCGCTTGGCGTCGTAGGCGAAGCTGACGTGCTCGAAGCGCACGCTCGCCGGTCCGGCGGGCAGGGCGTGGGCATCGGGCGCGTCGGCGATCTCGCGGTGCGCGTGCATCAGGCCGAACATGCGCTCGATGTCGGTGAGCGACTGGCGGATCTCGCGATAGAGCACACCGAGGAAGTTGAGCGGGATGTAGAGCTGGATCATGAAGGCGTTGACCAGCACGATGTCGCCGATGGTCATCTCGCCGCTCGCCACGCGGTCGGCCGCCTGCCACATCATCGCGGTGACCGCGACCGCGATGATCGCCGCCTGGCCGACGTTGAGCGCCGACAGCGAGTACTGGTTGGTGACCTGGGCACGGGTCCACTTCTGCAGCTGCTCGTCGTAGCGCCGGGCCTCGAACTCCTCGTTGTTGAAGTACTTGACCGTCTCGTAGTTGATCAGGCTGTCGATCGCGCGCGCGTTGGCCGCCGAGTCGAGCTCGTTGGCCTCGCGCCGCAGCGCGGTGCGCCAGTTGGTCACCTTGACGGTGAATACGATGTAGATCGTCAGCGCCGCGAGCGTGATCAGCGCGAAAACCGAGTCGTACTGCACCAGCAGGATCCCGATCACCATGCCGATCTCGATCAGCGTCGGCAGGATCGAATACAGCGTGTAGCTGATCAGCGAGCCGATCGAGCGCGTGCCGCGTTCGATGTCGCGCGTGAGACCGCCGGTCTGACGCTCGAGGTGGAAGCGCAGCGACAGCGCGTGCAGATGACGGAAGACGCGCAGCGAGATCTCGCGCACCGCCTGCTGGGTCACGCGCGCGAACACCACCTCACGTAGTTCGGTCAGCAGCGAGGTCGAGAAGCGCAGCGCACCATAGGCGAGCAGCAGCGCCGCCGGCACCACGATGAAGGCCTGAGCGGGCGTGATCGTCAGGTCGTCGATCAGGTGCTTGAAGATGATCGGCACCGACACGTTGGCGCCCTTGGCGGCGACCAGGCAGGCGAGCGCGAAGATCACCCGGCCCTTGTAGGCCCAGATGAAGGGGAACAGGCTCTTCAGGGTCTGCCAGTCGTGGCGCTCGCCAGTGGCGGGGGCGGGCAGGGCTGCGGCGGGGGCGCGTCTCATCGGGATCCTGCTGGGGCGGGGAGGCGCCCGATTCTGTTGTGTGCGAGGGTGCGAGTCAAACCGCAGAGGCGGATCAAATTGGCTTGACATGGCATAAAGCCAATGTATGATTAAAACAAACGTTTGAAATAGAAAGCGCCCATGACCGCAGCGCCGCCCACCGTCGCTCACGACACCCGCGATCGCATCCTCGAT
Organism: Thauera sp.; assembly: GCA_029286945.1. GTDB lineage: Bacteria > Pseudomonadota > Gammaproteobacteria > Burkholderiales > Rhodocyclaceae > Thauera. The sequence continues at coordinate 2,976 of JAREIX010000222.1, forward strand.
GCGGCCGAGCGCCTGTTTGTCGAGCACGGCTTCGACGGTACGTCGATGCGCATGATCACCGGGGCGGCCAATGCCAACCTGGCCGCGGTCAATTACCACTTCGGCAGCAAGGACGCGCTGGTGCAGGCGGTGTTCCGCCGCCGGCTGACTGCGCTGAACCGTGAACGCCTGGCCGAACTCGATCGCCTCGAGGCCGACGCGGGCGGTGCGCCGCTCAAGCCGAGCCGCATCGTCGAGGCCTTCTTCGGCACCGCGCTGCACATGGCGGCCGACACCGAGCATGGTGGACGCACCTTCATGCGCCTGCTCGCCCGCACCTACAACGAATCCAATGCCTTCGTGCGCCAGTTCCTCGCCGAGGAGTACGCCGAGGTGACGGATCGCTTCCTCGGTGCCCTGTTTGCCGCGCTCCCCGAAGTGCCGCGCGCCGAGATCCTGTGGCGCTTCCACTTCATGACCGGGGCGATGGCGTTTGCGATTTCGGGATTGGGTGGCCTGTACGAGCTCGCCGACATCTCTGCAGCGGACGACAACCCGCAACGCCTGCTGCCGCGCTTGATGAGCTTCCTGCTCGGCGGGCTGCGCGCACCGCTGCCTGACGCGGCTCTGGCGGGCGCCAGGAACTGATTTCGATCGGCCGGCGCGACACGCGTCGCGCAGCCGGGAAAAAGGAGCTGAACATGATCTGGATTGTGCTGGTTTCCCTCCCTCCCTTGGCAGGCGCGCGAGCCTACGGGCGAGCGCCTCTTTTTGCCTGGCGGGTGGCGGGGCTGGCGTGGCTGGTGGCTGCGGGGTGGGCGGGCGGCTGGGGGGTCGGATGGACGCTGCTCGCCATGCTGGTGTTCGGAGGCGCGATGTGGGTGTTCCTGAGCGACCCGGTGCGCCGCGGCCGGGTCACCGCGCCGATCTTCACGGCCTTCCGCGCCGCGCTGCCCACCATGTCGCAGACCGAAAAGGACGCCCTCGAGGCCGGCACCGTGTGGTGGGAAGGCGAGCTCTTCGCCGGCAATCCCGACTGGAAGAAGCTGCAGGCCTACCCCTGGCCCAGGCTCACCCCCGAGGAGCAGTCCTTCCTCGACCACGAGACCGACGAGCTCTGCCGCCTGACGCACGACTGGGCGTGCACCCAGCAGGGCGACATGCCCGCCGAGGTCTGGCAGTACATCAGGGCCAAGGGCTTCCTCGGCATGATCATTCCCAAGGAATACGGCGGCAAGGGCTTCTCGGCGTTCGCGCATTCGCAGGTCGTCACCAAGCTGTCGACGCGCTCGTCGGCGCCGGCGGTGACGGTGATGGTGCCCAACTCGCTCGGCCCGGCCGAACTGCTGCTGCACTACGGCACGCCCGCGCAGAAGCAGCACTACCTGCCGCGCCTGGCCAGCGGCGAGGATATCCCCGCGTTCGCGCTCACCAGCCCGTGGGCGGGGTCCGATGCCGCCTCCATCCCCGACGCCGGCGTGGTGTGCAAGGGCGAATGGAATGGCGAGGAAGTGCTCGGTATCCGGGTGAACTTCAACAAGCGCTACATCACGCTCGCGCCGGTGTGCACCGTGTTCGGCCTCGCCTTCCACCTCTACGATCCCGAGCATCTGCTCGGCGGTGATGAAGTGCTCGGCATCACCTGCGCGCTGATCCCGCACGACCACCCCGGCGTGGACATCGGTCGCCGCCATCTCCCGCTCAACGCGGTGTGGATGAACGGGCCGGTGCGCGGCAAGGACGTGTTCATGCCGCTCGACTTCATCATCGGCGGGCCGTCGATGGCCGGCCAGGGCTGGCGCATGCTGATGGAGTGCCTGGCCGCCGGGCGCAGCATCTCGCTGCCCGGCTCCAACACCGGCATGCAGAAGATGGTCGCGCGCACCGTCGGCGCGTATGCCCGGGTGCGCTACCAGTTCAAGACCGCGATCGGGCGCTTCGAGGGCGTGGAGGAGGCGCTCACCCGCATTGGCGCCAACACCTACCTGAGCGACGCCGCGCGCGTGATGACCGCCGGCGCGATCGACCTCGGCGAGAAGCCCTCGGTGGTGTCGGCGATCGTCAAGTACCACGTCACCGAGCGCGCCCGTCAGACGGTCAACGACGGCATGGACGTGATCGGCGGCAAGGGTATCTGCCTCGGCCCGCAGAACTTCCTCGGCCGCGCCTACCAGCAGATCCCGGTCGGCATCACCGTGGAAGGCGCCAACATCCTCACCCGCAGCCTGATC
>JAREIX010000223.1 GCA_029286945.1 Thauera sp.
GCGAGGCGATCCACACCGTGTTCCTGTACCACGCGATCAAGGCCGGGCTGTCGATGGGCATCGTCAACGCCGGCCAGCTCGGCGTGTATGACGAGCTCGCGCCCGAGCTGCGCGACAAGGTCGAGGATGTGGTGATGAACCGCAAGCCTGGCGCCGGCGAGGCCCTCGTCGAGTTCGCGCAGACGGTGAAGGGCCAGGCCAAGGAATCCGCGCAGGACCTGGCCTGGCGCGAGTGGCCGGTCGAGGAGCGCCTGTCGCACGCGCTGGTCAAGGGCATCACCGAGTTCGTCGTCGCTGACACCGAGGAGGTGCGCGCCCGGCTCGAGGCCGAGGGCAAGCCGCCGCTGGCGGTCATCGAGGGGCCGCTGATGGCGGGCATGAACGTGGTCGGCGACCTCTTCGGCGCGGGCAAGATGTTCCTGCCTCAGGTGGTGAAGTCGGCGCGCGTGATGAAGCAGGCGGTCGCCCACCTGATCCCCTACATCGAGGCCGAGAAGCTGCGCACCGGCGCCACCAGCAAGGGCCGCATCGTCGTCGCCACGGTCAAGGGCGACGTGCACGATATCGGCAAGAACATCGTCGGCGTGGTGCTCGGCTGCAACGGCTACGAGGTGATCGACCTCGGCGTGATGGTGCCGGCGGCGAAGATCCTCGACGCGGCCCGTGAGCACGGCGCGCAGGCGATCGGCCTGTCCGGCCTGATCACGCCCTCGCTCGAGGAGATGGCCCACGTCGCCGCCGAGATGAAGCGCCAGGGCTTCTCCGTGCCGCTGCTGATCGGCGGCGCCACCACCAGCCGCAACCACACCGCGATCAAGATCGCGCCCCACTACGACCAGCCGGTGGTGTATGTGCCGGACGCCTCGCGCGCGGTGGGCGTGGTCACCGCGCTGCTCTCCGAGGGCCAGAGCGAGGCTTTCAAGGCCGAGGTCGCCGCCGACTACGAGAAGATCCGCGCGCTGCACGCCAACAAGAAGGGCATGCAGCTGGTGAGCGTCGAGGCGGCGCGGGCGAATGCCTTCCGCTGGGAAGTCGGGAGCCAGGAAATAGGGGACAGACCCCAATTTCCGGAAGGGAAATCGGGGTCTGTCCCCTATTTCCCGCCGCGCCCCAACACGGTCGGCGTGCAGGCGATCGACGTCGAACTCGGCGAACTGGTGAACTACATCGACTGGGGCCCCTTCTTCCAGACCTGGGACCTCGCCGGCCGCTTCCCCGCCATCCTCGACGACGAGGTGGTGGGCGAGACTGCGCGCAACGTGTTCGCCGACGGCAAGGCGATGCTGGAGAAGATCGTCGCCGAGGAGTGGCTGCAGGCGAAGGCGGTGTTCGGCCTGTTCCCCGCCAACGCGGTGGGCGACGACATCGAGATCTATACCGGCGAGGACCGCAAGCACCTCGCCATGGTCTGGCACGGCCTGCGCCAGCAGCACGAGCGCCCGGCGGGCAAGCCGCACTGGTGCCTGGCCGACTTCGTCGCACCGAAGGACTCCGGGGTCGCCGACTGGGTGGGCGCCTTTGCGGTGACCGCCGGTCTGGGCATCGAGGCCAAGCTCGCCGAGTTCGAGGCCGCCCACGACGACTACCGCGCGATCATGCTGAAGAGCCTCGCCGACCGCCTCGCCGAGGCCTGCGCCGAATGGCTGCACGAGCGCGTGCGCCGCGAGTGCTGGGGCTACGCCGCCGACGAGACGCTCGACAACGAGGCGCTGATCGCCGAGCAGTACCGCGGCATCCGCCCGGCGCCGGGCTACCCGGCCTGCCCGGACCACACGGTGAAGGGCCCGCTGTTCGAGCTCCTCGGCGCGCGCGAACGCATCGGCATGGACCTCACCGAAAGCTACGCGATGACGCCGGCGGCGGCGGTGAGCGGCTTCTACTTCGCCCACCCCGAGAGCCACTACTTCGCCATCCCCAGGATCGGTCGCGACCAGCTCGAGGACTGGGCGCGACGCACCGGCATGGAGGTCGACGAGGCGGCACGCTGGCTGGCGCCGCTGCTGTAAGCGGCGTGGCTGCGCGCTGGGCGCGCCCGAGAGGCGGCGCCCAGCGCGCACGCGCGGCGTGACCCGCCCCAGGCGGGGGCGTATCATCGGCCCTCGCTAATATTTTGTGGAGCCGACGATGGCCACGCTCGAGCTGACTGCCGACAACTTCAACGACGCCGTGGAGAACAATCCGATTGTCTTCCTCGACTTCTGGGCCGCCTGGTGCGGCCCCTGCCGTAACTTCGCGCCCACCTACGAGGCCGCGTCCGAGGCCAACCCCGACATCGTCTTCGGCAAGATCGACACCGAGGCGCAGCAGGACCTCGCCGCCGCCTTCCAGATCCGCTCCATCCCCACGATCGCGGTGATCCGCGAGGGCGTGATGGTGTTCCGCGAATCCGGCGCCCTGCCGGCGAGCGCGCTCAACCAGGTCATCGCCGGTGTGCGCGCCCTCGACATGGACCAGGTGCGCGCCGAGATCGCCGCCCAGCAGGCCGCCCAGCAGCAGGCCTGAAGGCGCGGGTAGCGCAGGACACCGGGGCGCTGGCTGCCGCTGACACGGCAGTCGGCGCCCTTTTGCGTTCCGGTGGGGCGGCGCGTCCCTTCAGCCCGCCACCCCGTCTGCCGGGGTGAGCGCCGCTGCCGCCCGCTCGCGGATCGCCTGCATCGCCGGATGCGCGAGGCGGCGCTCGGTGGTGATCGCGAACACGCGCGCCCGCGCCTCGGGCACCTCGCCGAGCACGCGCACGCCGTACTGCCTGCAGACGTAGTCGGCGATCGTGGTGGGCGCGGCGAACACGCCGTCGCCGGCCTGGCCGAAGGCCTTCATCAGCGCGCTGTCGTCGAATTCGGCGACGATCGCCGGGCGGATGCGCTGGCGCTCGAACCATTGCAGCAGCGCGCCGCGATGGGCGACGTCCTCGCCCGGCAGCAGGAAGGGCGCGCCGTCGAGCAGGCGCGGGAAATCGCCCCGCAGGCGCCCGGCCAGCGCCGGTGCGGCGAACACGCTCAGCGTGCTCTCGCCGAGCAGGTGCTCGTGGCCGCGCACGCTGACCGCGGGCGGGATCGGGCGGTCGGCGATCACGAGGTCGAGGCGGTGCACCGCGAGCTCGGCGAGTAGCTCGGTCAGCGGCGCCTCGCGGCACACCAGCCGGCCCGGGCGCTCCAGGCGCAGGGCGGGTTCGATCAGGCGATGCACCATCGATTTCGGCATCGAGTCCGGGATGCCGATGCGAAACGGCAGGCTGCGGCGCAGGCTGTCGTCGCGCAGCGTCTCCACGATCTGGTCGCCGAGCGCGAAGATCTCCTCGGCCTGGCCGAGGATGCGCTCGCCCGCCTCGGTCAGCGCCAGGCGGCGGCCGCTACGGCGGAACAGGGTGACGCCGAGCGCGCCCTCGAAGGTCGCGAGCTGGGCGCTGATCGAGTGCGGCGCCAGCCCGAGCACCCGCCCGGCCTCGGCGATGGTGCCCACGCGCGCCACCGTCCAGAAGTAGCGCAGGTGCTTGTAGTTGAGCTCGCTGGTGAGCATGGTTTCAGTTCCGTCGAAAAAATCGATCGATAGACTAATCGTAGTCGACTTTTTCGGCGGAAGCTTCTCCCTTAGTCTGCACTCGTCGGCGAACCCGGAACCCAGCTCGGGAACGGTCGCCGGCCGACAACACCGCATACGACAGGAGACCATGCCATGCGCCACTACGAAACCGACAGCCGCCCGGCCGCGGCTCGCCTGCTCGCCCTCACCGTGCTCGCCGACGGTGGCCTCGACCGCAACGAGGTCGACGCCCTGATGGAAGCCGACCTCGCCCGCCGCCTGGGCATCGGCAGCGTCGAGTTCGAGCGCATCCTGCGCGAGTACTGCGACGATCTGCTGGCGAGTGCGCACTACCTGGATGGCATGCGGCTGAAGGTCGCCGACGAGGTGCTCGACCTGCTGCTCGAGGACATCGCCGATCCGGTCCTGCAGCAGGCCCTGCTGCGCACGATGCAGGACATCGTCAGCGCCGACGGCGTCGAGACCTCGGCCGAGGTCGACGTGCTGGCGCGCGCGCTGGAGAAGTGGAGCAGGCGCCCGCTTGCCCGGGCGCTCAACTGAAGCGGGCCTGGCGGCCGTCCCCACCCCCGGGGCGGCCGCCGCGCCGGCGGCACGGGAGGCCGACATGGACACCACCCGATTCAAGCCCGAACGGGGCCACGACAACCACCTCGGCGAGCGCGTCGACGACCCGCTGATCGACCGCCTGCACTGGGTCATCCGCCAGGCGATCCGGGTGCTGGCGGTGCTGATGGTGGCGGTGATCCTGTGGAGCTAGCGGCACGTCGCGGGCTTTGTCGCCTTTGCCGTGGCGAATGTGCAGCACGCCGTTTTCAAAGTCGACGTCACGCCACCGCAGGCCGGCCGCTTCAGCGCGGCGAATGCCACCTAACAGCAGCACCGCGATCAGGGCGCCGTTCCGGGCGTCGGCGGGTGTCTCACCCTTCCAAACGCGCAGCAGCTTGTCAGCTTCAGCCGGTGCTAGGGCGCGGCGCGTGCGTTCCTGCTGCTGTTCACCGTCAGGCGCCGGCGCTTTCATGAGTTTCAGGGCTTCAGCATAGCGCCGGTTTTCGTCAATGGGGTGTAGGACATACAACATTTGCGCTAGCTTGCGCAGGGCTGAAAGCTGACGCTGCCGGGTGGCTTTGCTTGTGCCGGCGCTCTGAAGGAACGCGATCACGTTCGCCGGGCGCAAGTCGAACGCGTCGACGTCGTTCGCTCGGCACCAAGCCCGCCACGCTTCGAACGTCTGCGCGTATACGCGCGCGCTGCTCGGCGCCACCGAATTGCGCACGAGTGCCGTCAGTTCGTCGAACGGCGCCCGGCCCTGAAGTGCGAACGTTTGGTGTTGGGGTGTGATCATGTGTCACTCGTTTCTATGTACTAAAATTGCTATTTACATACATAATTATAGCCGAGAAAAGGGTGTTTGTCTAGCACCTTTCCGACGTCGAAACGGCTACCCCATGTCAGGCCGGCCACCCCATGACGGGCGCGCTGTTCGTGGCCGGCTGCGCTTTTTGTGGACAAGTTCGGCCACCGCTGCCGGCGCTTTTTTCTTGTGTGACACACTGTGACACCGGCACCCGGCAGCGGTGGCCTT
>JAREIX010000018.1 GCA_029286945.1 Thauera sp.
CGCGGCACCGGCGGCTGCCCCCGCGCCGGCCGCCGCACCTGCGCCGGCCGCGGCGCCCGCGGGGGGGGCCGGCGAGAGCGTGTACAAGAAGACCTGCTCGCTGTGCCATGCCGCGGGCGTGGCCGGTGCGCCCAAGCCGGGTGACAAGGCCGAGTGGGCGCCGCGCATCGCGCAGGGCAACGACACCTTGTACAAGCACGCGATCGAGGGCTTCACCGGCGCCAAGGGCATGATGCCGCCGCGTGGTGGCGGCGCCTCGCTGACCGACGACGAGGTCAAGGCGGCGGTCGACTACATGGTCGCGAAGTCAAAGTAAGCACGATCGCGCCAGCGCCTGCGGCCCGGCCTGCCCGGGCGGCAGCGACCATGCTGCGGGGCCTGCGGGCCCCGCTTGCTTTTGTGCGCCCCGCCCTGCGCCCTGCGGCGTGCCGCCGACGGCTCAGTGCATGTGGCGGGCGTGGTTGGCGTCGCGCAGGCCGCTGACGACGCGGTCGTCGATCTGCGCGAAGGACAGCGCCTGGCCGCCCTGCTCGGCGATGAAGGCCTGGGCCGCAGCGGCGTCGGCGAAGGCGGGCAGGTCGGGGCCGCGCATCGGGCCGCGCGCCCGCGAGTCGCGCACGAACACCGCCTGTCGCGCCGGCAGCCAGGCGCCGCTACGGAAGTCGGCGACGTAGATCGCCGCGGCGTCGGCGGGCGCGCGCGCGCTGCCGAAGCGGGCGGGGTCGCCGAGGAACATGAACAGGTCGACCGGCGAGTCGAAGAAGTGCGTCGCGCCGTCGGTGAAGATGATCTGCGCCGTCCAGCGCGGGAAGCGCGCCGGATACATGCCGCACACCGGGCAGCGCGCGTCGGCCGGCATCGGGCGCGCGTCGTGGATGCCGAGGCCGCTGGCCGGATCGAAGGCGTGCGGCGCGGTCACCCGGCCGGGGCTGACCACGCAGATGTCCTCGGCCGGAGGCTCGAAGACCTTGCCACCCCCGGTGGCGTGCTGCCACAGCAGCGCGCTGCCCGCGGCCAGCGCAGCGGCCGCGCCGGCGAGCAGCAGGCGGCGACGCAGCGCGCTGGCGCTCACGCGCAGGCGGCCGTGAGCAGCGGGTCGCGACCGAGCGCCTCGATCACGCGCGCCAGGTTGTCCTGCGGGCGGCGCGCGGGGGCGGTGAGCGGGTCGGCGACGACGCTGCCGTCGGCCCGGTGCAGGTGGTTGGGCGCGGTGGAGAGCCCGGGGTGGGTGGGCGCGGTGTCGATGCCGAGCTCGACGCCTTCGGCATGCAGGCTGGTGCGCCAGCGCAGCGAGTAGGCATCGGCGGCCGCGTAGCGCACGGTGAGCACGACGCCGTTCTTCAGCACCAGGGTCAGCGCATCCTGCGCCAGTTGCGGGGGCGTCAGCAGCGCCTCGGCGTGTTCACGCGCGACGTAGTCGAGCAGTTCGGTGTGCAGGCTCATCAGCGGTTGATCTCCTGCAGGCGGCTGGCGACCAGCTCGCGCGCGGTCGCGTGGGTGTCGGCGAGGATGCGGGCGGCGAGGTAGTGCTCGTAGGCCGGGTGGGCGTCGATCTCGCCGGCGGCGATGCGGGCGAGCAGCTCGGCTTCGTCGCTGGCGCCGACGGCGGCGAGGACGTTGCGGCGGTTCTCGCGCGCCTCGTAGATCAGGCGCGTGATCTGTTGCAGTTCGATGGCCTCGTCCGGAGGCAGGGTGTCGAAGATCGGGTTCATCGTGGTACTCGTTGCGCTTACATGGATTGGTCGTGCAGCGCGCCGCCGTCGAGGGCCGCCATGTCGGGCGTGACCTCGTCGAAGCGCAGCACCTTGCCGCCGTGCTCGGTGGCGAAGGCTCTGGCGTCGGCCTCGCTGGCGAAGGAGGCCGCGGTCGGGCCCATCGCGCCCAGGCGCTTCGAGCCGAACACGTAGAAGGCCTTCCTGGCGTCGATCCAGTGGCCCTGCGGGGCGTTCCAGTCGGCCTTGCCCATGTCCTGGACGTAGAGCGCGGCGACCAGGCGGGCCTGCTCGGGATTCAGATAGACGTTGAACATCTCGATGGTGTCGCAGAACCAGTCCGGCTGGGGGACGCCGGCGTAGTGCATCTGCACCTTGGGGCCGGGGTAGTCGGCGAGCAGCATGCCATCGAGCGCGCAGCTGGTGCCGCGGTCGAAATCGACGGGCGCGACGGCGTTGCCGCCCCCGCCGCCGCCGCCACAGGCGGCGAGCAGGCCGGCGGCGGCGCCGGCGATCAGGAAGCGGCGCCGGCTCTGGCAGGCGTGATGTGTGCACATGGGGAAACTCACTCCATCCGGTTCAGTGTGTGGGGGCGTCAGCGGCGGAAGCGCCACGCCGCGATCGCCAGCGGGCCGGCGATCCAGGCCGCCATCACGAGGCCGAGCAGCCAGGGCTGGGCGAGCGCGGGCGGGAACACGGTCGACAGGCCGTACAGGGTGCGGACATCGTCCATCGAGAAGATGTTGAGGATGCGGAAGACGTCGGCCGGGTTCAGCAGCAGCGCGTAGGGCAGGGCCTCGCCGCCCCACTGCCCGGCGGTGACGACCAGCACGCCCAGCACCAGCAGGTCGAAGATCAGCACGAAGAAGAACCAGGTCGCGATCGCCAGGCCGGAGGCGCGCGTGCGGTCGCTGGCGAGCACCGACAGCATCACCGCCAGGCTGAGGAAGGCGCAGCCGAGCAGCACCGAGCTGAACATGAAGCCGAAGTAGTGGAACAGCGCGTTGAGGTCGAGCTGGGACGCCAGCACCACGCCCACCAGGCCGAAGCCGGCGACGGTGGAGAAGGTGAGCGCGCCCGCGAGGCCGAGGTACTTGCCCAGCAGCAGCTCGAGGCGGGTGATCGGCATCGACAGCAGGAGGTCGAGCGAGCCGCGTTCGCGCTCGCCGACGATGGCATCGAAGCCGAGCACCAGCGCGATCAGCGGGATCAGGTAGATGACCAGGCTGACCAGGCTGGCGATGGTGACCTCGATCGAGCGGAAGCCCACCGCGCCCTGCTGCGCCGCGCCGAAGTAGGCGATCGACAGCGCGAAGGCGGTGAACACCAGCGCCACGGCCAGCACCCAGCGGTTGCGGATGCGGTCCCAGAATTCCTTGCCGGCGATGGTGGCGATCTGCGAAAACTCCATGGTCCGCCTCTCAGTCCGAAAAACCGAAGAACACGTCTTCGAGCGAAGGCTCGCGCACGGTGAGGTCGCGCACCTTGCCGTCCAGCGTGGCGAGCGCGGCGATCACCGTCATCTTGGCCTCGCGCGCGCACTGCACCGCGATGTGGCCGTCGCGTGCCTCGACCGCGCCCACCGGCAGGCCGGCGAGCACGTTGCGCACCGATTCGAAATCCTCCGCGGCGACGCGCACGTCGAACCACAGCGGCAGGTCCATCTGCTCGCGCAGGGCCTGCACCGTGCCGGTGGCCTGCACCTTGCCGGCGGCCATGATGGCCAGCCGGTCCACCCGCTCCTGGATCTCGGCCAGGATGTGCGAGGTGATGACCATGGTCACGCCCTCGCTCTTCAGCTGCCGCAGGATGGCGTAGAAGCCGCGGATCGCCTCCGGGTCGAGGCCGGTGGTGGGCTCGTCGAGGAACAGGATGCGCGGCTTGCCGAGCAGGGCCTGGGCGAAGCCGAGGCGCTGGCGCATGCCCTTGGAGTACTCGCGAACCCGGCGCCTGGCCGCATGCTTGAGGCCCACGCGCTCGAGCAGGGCGGCATTGCCGGCGGGCGACACGCCCTTCAGGCGGGCGAAGAAGTCGAGCGTCTCGGTGCCGGTGAGGTTGTCGTAGAGCACGACGTTCTCGGGCAGGTAGCCGACCTTGCGCCGCACCGTGCGGAAGTCGCTGCCCGGCACCGGGGCGCCGTCGATGCGGATCTCGCCGGCGGTCTGCGGGATCAGGCCGAGCATCATCTTGAACAGGGTGCTCTTGCCCGCGCCGTTGTGGCCGATGAGGCCGAACAGCTCGCCGCTGCGGACCTCCAGGTCCACGCCGTCGACCGCGTGGATCGTGCCGTAGTGCTTGCGCACGCCGCGGGCGACGATCACCGGGGCGCCGGCCTCATTCTGAGCGGGGGAAGTATCTGCCACGCCATTGGCTCCAGTCGGGGTTGTGCGGCTGCATGCGCGGCTTCGGGTCGACGATGCTCGGCGCGCGCATCAGCGGGAACTGCTGGCCCACCAGCCGCAAGGTCTGCACCGCCGGGCTCGCCAGCAGCAGCTTCATCATCGGGTGGCGCCAGGTCAGGCGGTCCACCATGTCGTTGGCCTCGTACTGCACGTCGCCGGCGCCGTCGCCGTTGCGGTCCCAGCCGAGGTAGTTGCTCCAGTAGTTGCCTTCCTTGACGCCCCAGGGCAGGTCGCGGGCACCGACGTAGCGCACCTGCTCGCGGTTGGCGATGAAGTCGTTGCCCTCGACCTCGTTGTTCTTCGAGCCCGCCCACAGGTGCACGCCGACCACGTTGTCGATAACCTGATTGCCGCGCAGCACGTTGTACTCGGCGTCGTAGATGAAGAAGCCGCGCTGGTTGCCGGCCACCACGTTGTGCTCGATCACCGAGTCCTGGATGGTGCGCAGCATGATGCCGTGGTCGGAGTTGGCCCAGGCGCGGTTGTTGCGCACGGTCAGCCGGCGCACCTCCATCAGCGCCAGGCCGCCGCGGTTCAGCCAGCTGTCGTTGCCTTCCCACAGGTTGTCGTAGGCGTTCATGTAATGCGTGCCGTAGCGGCTGTGGTGCAGGCGGTTGTTGCGGAACACCGCGTCGTGCGACACATCGACGTAGAGCGCGTCGCGCACGAAGCTGATTCTGTTGCCGATGATCTGCGCGCGCCGGGTGTTGTAGAGCTGGATGCCGTTGCCGCGCTGCGAGGACTGCAGCTCGCGCTTGCCGGTGATCAGGTTGCCCTCGATCAGGACGTCGTTCGACTGCTCGATCCACAGTCCGAACAGCGTGTAGGAGAAGTCGCAGTTGCGCACCACGGTGTGGTGCGAGCCCGGCCACACGTAGATGCCGGCGTTCTGCTCGCGCAGGCTGGCGCCGGAGTCGGCGATGATCAGGCCTTCGATCGTCACCCGCTCGGCCTTGATGCGGATGGTGTCGCCGCGCAGCCCGCCCGAAATGGTGGGGCGGTCGATGCCGCGCAGGGTCAGCGACTTGGTGATCAGCAGGTTCTCGACGTAGCGCGCGCGCTCGATCTCGAGGGTGTCGCCGGGGGCGGCGCGGTCGATCGCGGCCTGGATCGACTCGCCCGGCGTGATCCGCAAGGTCGCCGCCACGGCCGGCGAGGCCAGCGCTGCGAGCAGGCTGGCAGCGAGAAGGACGCGGAGGATGCGAAGGGACTGGAGCATTGCCTGGAGGAGGTTCGAGCTTGGGACAGAGTATGCGATGGCCGCCCGCATCGGTACTTGATCTCGGTGAAGTGCTTCGCGCGCGGCGTGCGCGGGGTCCGAAAGCAGCGCGCCGCCCCGGGGGCGGCGCGCGCGGCAAGCGGCGGAGGGGCGCTCAGACCTGGACGAGGCCGAAGCTCTTCAGCGCCAGGAACAGCGCAGCGCCGATCAGCAGGTTCTTGAAGCCGACGTAGCAGACCATGTCCATCACGCTCGCCTTGCGGTAGCGCCGGCCCCACCACGGGCCCTCCTTCACGTAGGGCTTGGCGCCGAGGCGCACCGCGACCTCGAACACGCTCCAGCCGAACCACCAGCCGATGATCGCGCCGGGCGCGAGCTGGGTGCCCATCGCCGCCAGCACCCAGACCAGGGTGGCGGCGAGCGCGAGCGCCAGGCCCGCGGCCTGGAGCGCGCGCTGGCGCTGGAAGCCGTCGCGGCTCCAGGGCCACAGGTGGTCCCAGATCTCGGCGCCAAGGCGCGCGAGGGGGCCGCCGCCGCCATAGGGCGGGGTTACCGGTTCGGTCATGCTGCGCGGGTCGATCATGATGCGGTCCTCGTCGATGGGGCGGCGCTCAGGCCTTGGCGGCCGGCACCGGCTTGATCGGGATGTAATAGCCGTCCTGGCCGATCGGCGTCAGCGGCAGGCCGGCCTTGGTGCGGCGCTTGCGCTCCTGCGCCAGCGGCGGGCAGGCGTGCTCGTCGGTGTAGAGGATCATGCAGTCGAGGCAGTGCATGCACTCGCGATGGTCGATGCGGCCGTGCTCGTCGATCGCAAGCGAGCCGCAACCCACCGCGCAGGCCTTGCAGCTGTTGCACTCCTGCTTGCGCTTGAGGCCGAACCAGCGGAAGGTCGAGGGCATCGCCAGCGAGGCGCCCAGCGGGCACAGGTACTTGCAGAACGGCCGCTCGATGAAGATCGACAGGCCGAGCAGCACCGCCACGAACAGGGTGTAGGGCCAGGCGCGGTTGAACATGCCGACCAGGAAGGTGGTCTTGAACGGCTCCACCTCGGCGAGCATCTCCGCCAGCCCCATCGAGAACACCGACACCGCGAGCAGGGCGAAGAACACGAAGTACTTGATCCACTTCAGGCGGTTGTGCCACTTCATCGGCAGGGCGAACTGGAAGCGCTTCAGGCCGATCGCGCCGGCGACCTTGTAGATCAGCTCGGAGAGCGAGCCGAAGGGGCACATCCAGCCGCAGAACAGGCCGCGGCCCCACACGAAGGTGGTGAGGATGATGAAGATCCAGAACAGGAAGATGAAGGGATCGGTGAGGAAGAGCTCCCACTGCCAATGGAAGAGCAGCGAATGGAACCAGGTCAGCACCTGGGTGATCGAGGGCTGGGCGAGCAGGCCGAAGCCGACGAAGCCGATGCTGATCACCCAGAAGCTGTACTTGAAGGCGTTGACCGGCCACTTGTTCTTGCGCGTCGAGCGCCGGGTGAGCGCATCGCGATTCGCGTAGACCACCGCCACCGCGACCAGCAGCGCGGCGAACAGGCCGATCTCGAGCGCGCGCGACTTCCACACCTTGACCCAGGGCGCGTCGGGCTTGATCACCTCGGGCCGGCCGCCCTCGAGATGGCGGTCCGCCAGCCAGTATTCGGTGTCGAAGTTGACGAAGGTGCGCGCGCCGGTCTCGCGGTCCACCCGGTTGCCGAGGAAGATGAACTTCCACGGGAAGGCGCCGGAGAAGGCGGGCGAGCGCACGATGAAGATCGCCGACTCGTTGAATGCAGGCGCGCCGGCGGCGTTGACGCCGTACAGGTTCAGGTAGTCGAGGTCGCGGAAGGTGAAGGCGTCCTGGCCCTGGCGGATCTGCACGCGGTCGTAGATGCCGCCGCGCACGAAGCCCGAGCCCTTGAAGGATTCGTTGCCGCCGGTGCGGATCACGAACAGCGCATGCTCGCCCTCGGCCAGACGCGCCATCAGCGCACGCCAGCCGGCTTCGCCCAGGATCGAGCGGCCGATCTCGGGGTGGTTCAGGTAGCCGAACCAGAGATCGATGAAGGGCGTGGTACTGCGCTGCAGGCCGACCTGCTCGGGCATCACCTTCAGGTTGCGGACCGCGCCCTCGGCGACCAGGGCCGCCCAGTCGAGGGTGCGTCCGCCGTCGACGAAGCGCGCCTGCGGCCGCACCGTGGGTTCGAGGATGCCGACCTGGCGCCCGACCGCGGCGCCCGAGGTCATCATCACCTGGTTCTGCGCGATGACGGTCACCGTGGCGCCGGAGATGGCGTCGAGGCCGATGATGCCCTCGTCGGGACGGGAGCGGCCGATCTCGATGTTGTCGCCGACGAACTTGCCGAGGTACTGGTTGTTGAAGGCCACCAGCGCGCTCTCGGGGATGCCGAGCAGCAGGATGGGTTCGGAGTGCTTGAGGATCTTGACGCCGACGAAGCGGCCCTCGGTGTTCATGCCGATCAGCGTGACCACCGGCTTGCCCGAGTAGGCGGGCGTGTCGGTGATGTCGGTCGACAGCATCACGTAGCCGACCAGCTTGCGCTGGCCGTTTTCTTCGGCATAGGCCTCGACATAGGGCGGTCGGCCCTTGCGTTCGGAGAAGCTGGTCGCGCCCGGCAGCACCTCGGCGCATGGCACGTAGTCGCACAGCGCGGGGGAGGTGCCGAGCTCGGGCGGCAGCGCCGCCTCGTAGGCGGACTGGGCGAGGGCCGGCGTCGGCGCGGCCGCGAGTGCCGCGGCAAGGAACAGGGAGGACACGGCGCCGCGCAACGCGGACAGCAGGTTCATGGCGCACTCCATAAGGGAACTGTGATGGAGTCTAGGCCCGGCGGACGACGATGTATTTGTTCCGTATCAATTCCCGCGGGCAGGGGCGAGACGGCGGGCCCGGAAACGCGACAGGGGGCCTGCGCCCCCTGTCGTTCTGCCTGCCCGCTCGAGGTCAGGCCTCGACGATCATGCGGCTGCGCATCTCGAGGTGCAGCGCATGGCAGAAGTGCGTGCAGTAGCACCAGAACACGCCCGGCTTGTCGGCCTTGAAGGTCACCGACTTGGTCTCCTGCGGGTTGCAGATGAAGTTGACGTTGTACTTCGGAATGGCGAAGCCGTGCGTCAGGTCCTCGATCTTGTCCAGGTTGGTCAGGATGATGGTGACCTCGTCGCCGACCTTGAGCTTGAACTCGCGCGGCTCGAAGGCCGGCGCCTGCGAGGTGATCTTCACCGTGACCTTGTTGCCGTCGCGGAACACGCCGGTTTCCTTGGGGTCCTTGATCGCGTTCGGGAAGTCGTTGAGGTCGTACACCTGCTTGGGCTGCAGCAGCTCGCGCTTGAAGATGATGAAGTCGTGCGGCTCGGGGCGGACCGGGTGGTCGGCCATCAGCACCATCTTCTCGCCCGAGATGTCGACCAGCTGCTCGGTCTCGGCGTGCAGCGGGCCGACGGGCAGGAAGCGGTCCTTCGAGAACTTGCAGCCCACGCACAGCCACTTGCCGTCGGCGAACATGGTCTCCGACTGCGAGGCGTTGATGTGGCCGGGCTGGTAATGCACGTCGAGGCGGTCGACCACGTACTGCGCGTTCTTGTCGCCGGCGTGGAACTTGATTGCCGCGTCCACGTTCCACTTCACGATCTGGCTGTCCAGGAACAGCGTGGTGTAGGCGTTGCCGCGGCCGTCGAAGGCGGTGTGCAGGGGGCCGAGGCCGATCTCCACTTCGGCGACGATGGACTTGTCGAGGTCCTCGAGCTTGCCGTCGAACCATTCGAGCACCTTGTTGAGCTCGATCACGGTGGCGGTGGGCGACAGCTTGCCGGCGCAGATGAAGTACTTGCCGTCGGGGCTGGCGTTCACGCCGTGCGGGTTCTTCGGCACCGACACGTAGGCGGTCAGCGCGGTCTTCGGGTCGGTGTTGGAAGCCTTGGTGCCATCGACCACCGGCACCTTGGAGGTGCCGAAGGTGGTGAACTTGCCGTCCTTGACCGCCTGCTCGATGCGCGCGATGTTGAAGAACAGGCAGGCGTCGCGTTCGGCCGACATCATGCCTTCGTAGTGGAAGCCGCCCTCGGTGTTGTACTGGTTGGTGGCCGCCAGCTTGCCGTCGTAGGAGGTCGCGGTGAGGTCGCAGTTGCCGTCGATCAGCACCTGCCAGCGCACCTCCATGGTCTCGGCGTCGACGCAGGAGAACAGCGTGCGGTACTTCTCGGGCGACTCGAGGTCGCGGCCGTCGTTGGGGAGCGGGACGTGGAACTCGGCGCCGCAGAACACGCGCGTGGTGTAGTTGATCGCGGGATCGACCGGGTCGCGCTTGTCCGGGAAGATGCCGTGGAAACCCTGCACGTTGGGCAGCTCGGTGATCTTGTCGCAGATCAGGTAGTCGAGGCGGATGCGGGCGATGCGGCTGTTGATCTTGTCGTTGATCCAGGCGTAGCGGCCGTCGTAGTTGCCGTCCTTGTAGGAGGCGTGGGTGTGGTGGGTGTCACCGACGGTGTAGCGCAGGCTGCCATCGGGCTTGGTGCCCATGATCGCCTTCGACTCGTTGGTGATGCCCCAGCCGACCAGCGCGTCGGGAACGAAGCAGGGCACGCGGTGCAGTTCGCGGCCCGAGGGCAGGCCGAGGACGCGGAAGTCGCCGGTGTGGCCGCCGCTCCAGAGACCATAGTAGGTGTCGAGTTCGCCCGGCTTCAGGTGCACCGAACTGTGCGCGGCAGCCGGCGCGGCGGCAGCGGCGGGGGCAGGCGCGGCAGCCGGGGCGGCCGCGGGCGCGGCGGATTCCTTGTTGCAGGCCGACAGTCCGACCGACAGGCCGGCACCGGCCAGGCCGGCGAACGCAGCGGTATTGAGGAACTTGCGGCGGCTCGGGTCGGGCATGTTCTCGACCGGGTTCATCTTTGCGTCATTCATGGTTTGTTGCTCCCGAAGGCAGGTGTGATTGACCAGCACAGACCCCGCACCGCGCCGGTACGCCCCTCGCGCTGGCTTTGATGCGTTCCCGCGACCTGTGACAATGTGTCCTGTGACGTTTTGTCGCACCTGGATTCTAGGAAGGCCGCATCGCGCCGGCCTTGATTTAAGGCAAAGATCGCCGCACGCAGCGGGCCGCGGCCGGAGTGATGCAGATGAATGACACCAACGGTGCCGCGGGCCCGTGCGATGGCGCGCCTGCGGTGCACACGCCCCGGCGCGTCCTCAGCGCGGTGCGCACCGACCGCGGCCGCCTGCTGCAGCTGCGCTGGGTGTCGCTGGCGGCGATGGCGGTGATGAGCCTCGCCGTCTTCCCCTGGCTGGCGCCGGCACAGTCGGTGGTGCCGCTCGCCGGCGTCACGCTGTGCCTGCTGGCGGTGAACCTCGCCCTGCTCGGCGGTGCGGCAGAGTGGCTGGTCGGGCGCTGGGGGGCCTTCCTGCAGCTGGCGGTGGATCTCGCCGCCTGGTCGGCCTTCCTCTACTTCACCGGCGGCGTCACCAATCCGGCGATCTCGCTGCTGCTGCCGGTGGTCGCGGTGGGGGCCTCGATCCTGCCGGCGGTCCAGGCCTGGCTGCTGGCCGCGCTCGCGGTCACCGCATATTCGCTGCTGTGGCGCTTCCACCTGCCGGTGCCGCTGGCCGATGCAACCCAGGCCATGTACTGGCACCTGGCCGGGATGTGGATCACTTTCGCCTTTGCGGCGGCGACCGTGGTGTGGTTCATCGTGCGGCTCAACAACGCGCTCGCCGCCCGCGAGGACGATCTCGCCACGGTCAATGCCGCGCGTGCGCGCGACGCCCACGTCGTCGGCCTGGGCAAGCTCGCCGCCGGCGCCGCGCACCGCCTCGGCACGCCGCTCGGCACCCTGCGCATCCTGGCCGACGAGCTTGCCCGCCGGCCCGAGCTCGCCGTCGAGGTGCGCGAGGACCTCGAGCTGATGCGCGAGCAGCTCGACCATTGCCGCGACATCCTCAACGGCCTCACGCGCGAAGCCGGCCAGCAGCGGGCGGAGGGCGGCGGCGCGGTCGATGCGCTGGCGTGGGCACGCGCGGTCGCCGAACGCTGGCAGCAGCTGCGGCCGGGGGCGAAGCTGGCGATGCCGGCCGCGGCGACCGGGCCCGGCGCGGTGATCGTGGCCGACGCCTCGCTCGGCGAGGCCCTGCACAACCTGATCGACAACGCCGCCAACGCCAACCTGCGCGCCGGCAGGGCGGCGGCGGTCGAGCTCGACGTGCGCCGTGAGGGCGGGGAGGTGGTGGTCGAGGTGCACGACCGCGGGCCGGGTCTGGAACCCGCCCGCGTGCAGGCCGCGCGCCACGCGCCGCTCGCCGCCCACGCCGAGGGCATGGGGGTGGGGCTGATGCTCGCCCATGCCGCGCTCGAGCACCATGGCGGCCGCCTGGAATTCCGCTCCCGGCCCGGCGGTGGCACGATTGCACGCATGCTGATTCCCGAACGGGCCGCCCGATGACCGAGGACAACAACGCCCCCTGCCTGCTCGTCGTCGATGACGATCCGGCCTTCAACAAGGTGCTGGTGCGCGCGCTCGGCCAGCGCGGCTTCGACGCCTATGGCGCCACCGACGGCGAAGGCGCGCTCGAACTCGCGCGCGACCACGAGCCCGAGTTCATCGTGCTCGACCTCAACATCGGCGGCGAATCGGGGCTGAAGCTGATCCGCCCGCTGCTCGAGGCCAGCCCCGGCGCGCGCATCCTGATGCTGACCGGCTACGCCAGCATCGCCACCGCGGTCGATGCGGTGAAGCTCGGCGCGATCCAGTACCTCGCCAAGCCGGCCGATGTCGACAGCATCGTGCGCGCCCTGCGCGCCGAGGGCGTCGTGCTCGAGGACCATGTGCCCGGGACGCCGATGTCGGTGGACCGCCTCGAGTGGGAGCACATCCAGCGCGTGCTCGCCGAGCACGACGGCAACATCTCGGCGACCGCGCGCGCGCTGCAGATGCACCGGCGCACGCTGCAGCGCAAGCTGGCGCGGCCGCCGGCCGCGGCCTGAGGCGCCGTTCAGCCGGGCTGGCCGCGCACCCCGCGCACGATGTCCGTGGCGCCGATCGAGCCGGCCTGGCGGGCGATGGCCCGCGGCATGGCGGACGGGCGGATAATGGCGAGGTTTCCAACGCAAAGGAGCATGGCCGATGTATCAGCCCCGAATCCTGGTGATGGCCGGCAGCCGCCGGCGCGAGGCCTTGTCGCGGCGGGTGGCGGAGGCCTGTGCGCTGGCCGTGCGCACGGCCGGCGCGGAGGTCGAGCTGATCGACCTCGACGACTACCCGGCACCGCTCTACGACGGCGATCTGGAGGCCGCCGCCGGCCTGCCCGAGCACGTCGTGCGCCTGCAGCGGCGCCTGCACGCCAGCGACGGCCTGCTGGTGGTCAATCCCGAGTACAACGGTTCGATCACGCCCCTGCTCAAGAACACGCTCGACTGGTGCTCGCGGCCCAATCCGGCCGACTCCGAGCGCTCCGGCGGCAAGGTGTACGCCGGCCGCGCCGCGGCGGTGGTGGGGAGTTCGCCGGGGGCGCTGGGCGGCATGCGCGTGCTGTTCCATGTGCGCGACATCCTCGGTTACCTCGGCATGTACGTCATTCCGCAGCAGCTCGCGGTGGCGAAGGCGGGCGAGGCGGTGGGCGCTGATGCGCGCCTGCGCGACCCCGCGCAGCAGGAGTTGCTCGACAAGCTCGCGGCCGCGCTGGTCGACGGTGCGCGTCGGCTGCGGAGCTGAGCGGGCGGCGGGTGTCCGCCCGTCCGCGCGGCCTTCCTGCGGCGGCGGGCCGGGTCGATCAGTCCGCCGCGGCGGGCGGGTCGGCAGGCTGCATCGTCTGCTGCAGCCGGCGCGCCTCGGCGCGCGCCCGGGCGAGGACCTGCTCCGCCTCCGCGGGGTCGAAGTCGCTGGCGTAGCGCTTCCTGACGCCCTGTTCATTGAGCAGCAGATGGACCGCGGGCGTCACGCCGCGCTCGGCGAGGCTGCTGCGCGTGCATTCCAGCGCGCAGCCGTCGAGGGCGAGGATGGGGCGGCCGGAGCGCGCGATCTTCACCAGATGGGGCACGTTGCCGCCGACGCCGGCGATGCAGGACATCTCCGCCTCGCCCTCCCGATCCAGGCGCAGGGCGACATGGTTCGCCATCTGGGCCGCGCTCGAGCAGCCCGAGCAGGAGTAGACGAGCGGCAGGTTCTTCTTGCGGCCGGCCATGGCGGGATCCTCGGCGGATGGTCGTATCAGGGTACTCAGTCTACGCCCGTGCGTCGCGCGCAGGAAGCGACGCGGTAGCGCGCCGGCCCGGGCGCGCAGACGGCGTGGCGGCGCGCGAGTCCCGCGGCTGCCGGCGCGGCGCTCAGACGCCCCAGACCACCGGGGTCTCCTCGCGCAGCGATTCCTCCATCATGTTCAGCAGCGGCCAGGCGCGCTGGGCGAGGCCGACCGGGGCTGCCATGCCGCTGCGGCCGGCTTCCTTGTCGGCGGCCTCGTCGGCTTCGGTGCGCTGGCGCTCGCGCTCGGCCTGGCGGGCGCGGTCTTCCTCGATCGCGGCCTTGAGGCGGGCGATCGCGTCGGGAAGCTGCTGGGCGGTGAGGATGCCCTGCGCGCTGTGCGGATCCTTGCCGAGGATGGCGATCAGCTTCTTGGCGGAATCGCCGAGCATGATGACGTCGGCGCTGGCGTGGGACTTGAAGGTGACGAGCATGTACTGGCCTCCTGGTTACAGACCCTTGACGGCGTAGATCCCGGGCGCATTGCGCCAGTAGCCCTTGTAGTCCATGCCGCAGCCGAACAGGAAACGGTCGGCGATGTCGAGCCCGGTGAAGTCGGCGCGCATGCCCGGGACCGCCTTGCGCTCGTGCAGCTTGTGCACCAGCACCGCGGACAGCACCTCGGCGGCGCCTTCGTCCTTCAGGTGCTCGATGATGGCCTTGAGCGTGTGGCCCTCGTCGAGGATGTCGTCGAGCACCAGCACCGTGCGGCCGCGCAGGTCCTGGGTCGGGCGCACCCGCCAGTCGAGCAGCGTGCCCTGCAGCGCGTGGCCGTAGCGGCTGGCGTGCAGGTAGGCGACCTCGAGCGGGAAGGGCAGGCGCGGCAGGATGCGGCCGGCGAGGATCAGGCCGCCGTTCATCACTGCATAGACCAACGGGTTGGCGTCGGCGAGGCGGGCGGTGATCTCGGCCGCCATGCGGTCCAGCGCGGCCTCGACGGTGGTCTCATCGGCGAGGCAGTCGGCCTCGTCACGGGCGCGCTTGACTTCTTCCAGGTTCAGGGACATGTCGATGAGCTGCGGGCATGCGCCCGGTGCGTTTGCTGAGGCCACATTCTAGCGCCGAACGCGGCAGGGCGGCCGGGGCGCGGGCGCCGCATCCGCGGGTGGGCCGGCAAGCCCGCATGCCCCGGGTGAGTGCAGCCTCCCGGCGGTCGTGGGGCGCTCGCTTGTGCGCCAGCCGGCGCCGCGGTAAAAGAGGCGGGTCTTCGTCCTGCCGCCCGGAACCCGCCATGCCCATCCACGAAATCCGCCACCCGCTCGTGCGCCACAAGATCGGCCTGATGCGCGAGGGCGACATCAGCACCAAGAAATTCCGCGAGCTCACCGCCGAGATCGCGCGCCTGCTCGCCTACGAGGCGTGCAAGGACTTCCCGCTCGAGACGGTCGAGATCCAGGGCTGGGCGGGGCCGGTCGAGATCGAGCAGATCAAGGGCAAGAAGGTCACCGTGGTGCCGATCCTGCGCGCCGGACTGGGCATGCTCGACGGCGTGCTCGACATGGTGCCGAGCGCCAAGGTCAGCGTGGTCGGCATCGCGCGCGACGAGGAGACCCTGCAGCCGGTGCCCTATTTCGAGAAGTTCGTTGGCCAGCTCGGCGAGCGCATGGCGCTGATCATCGACCCGATGCTCGCCACCGGCGGTTCGATGGTCGCCACCGTCGACATGTTGAAGCGCAAGGGCTGCACCCATGTGCGCGCGCTGGTGCTGGTGGCAGCGCCAGAGGGCATCGCGCTGATGAAAGCGAAGCATCCCGACGTCGACATCTACACCGCCAGCGTCGACAGCCACCTCAACGAGCATGGCTACATCATCCCCGGCCTGGGCGATGCCGGCGACAAGATCTTCGGCACCCGGCACAACTGATTTCCGGGGTCGGCTGCGGCCGCCCTTCATCCGTCTTTCATCGATAACGACAAGCATGCCGGGTGTCGTCGCGCCCCTGCGGCACGGCCCGGCGGAGAACCTCCCATGCGTGAAATCCCCATCCAGTCGTCCGAGCCGCTGTGGCGGCAGGCGATCTCCGGCGCCCAGATCCTGTTCGTCGCCTTCGGCGCGCTGGTGCTGGTGCCGCTGCTCACCGGCCTGAATCCCTCGCTCGCGCTGCTCGGCGCCGGGGTCGGCACGCTGCTGTTCCAGCTCATCACCGGGCGCCAGGTGCCGATCTTCCTCGGCTCGAGCTTCGCCTTCATCGCGCCGATCATCTTCAGCATCCAGACCTGGGGCATCCCGGCGACGATGGGAGCGCTCGCCTGCGTGTCGCTGATGTACTTCGTCTTCGCCGGCCTGGTCTGGAAGCACGGCGCCGAGATCGTGCACCGCTACATGCCGCCGGTGGTGGTGGGACCGATCATCATGATCATCGGCCTCTCGCTCGCCGCGGTGGGCGTCAACATGGCGATGGGGCGCAGCGGTGACGGCAAGCTCGAGCTCGTGCCCTACGCCACCGCGCTGATCGTGGCCGGCATCGCCTTCGGCACCACCGTGCTGGTGGCGGTGTTCGCGCGCGGCTTCCTGAAGCTGGTGCCGATCCTGTGCGGGGTGGGGGCGGGCTATGTGGCGGCGATCCTGTTCGGGCTGGTGGACTTCGCCGCGGTGGGCGCGGCGCCGTGGTTCGTGCTGCCGCAGTTCGTCACCCCGAGCTTCGAGCTCGCCGCCATCCTCTTCATGCTGCCGGTGGCGCTGGCGCCGGCGATCGAGCACGTCGGCGACGTGCTGGCGATCGGCGGTGTCACCGGCAAGGACTACACCGAGAAGCCCGGCCTGCACCGCACCCTGGCGGGCGACGGCGCCGGCGTGCTGTTCGCCGGCCTGATCGGCGGGCCGCCGATCACCACCTACTCGGAAGTCACCGGCGCGCTCACGCTGACCAAGAACTACAACCCGGCGATCATGACCTGGGCCGCGGTGTTCGCGGTGATCCTCGCCTTC
Source organism: Thauera sp. (assembly GCA_029286945.1). Taxonomy (GTDB): domain Bacteria; phylum Pseudomonadota; class Gammaproteobacteria; order Burkholderiales; family Rhodocyclaceae; genus Thauera. Next base: position 16,491 of record JAREIX010000018.1, read on the forward strand.
TTCGGCAAGTTCAACGCGCTGCTGGCCTCGATCCCGGTGCCGGTGATGGGCGGCATCATGATGCTGATGTTCGGCTCGGTGGCGGCGGTGGGCCTCAACACCCTGATCAAGGCGCGCGTCGACCTGGAGGAACCGCGCAACCTGGTGATCGTGTCGGCGGTGCTGGTGATGGGAATCGGCGGCCTGGCGCTGAACTTCGACGGCCTCACCCTGCAGGGCGTCAGCCTGTGCGGCGTCGTCGCGGTGCTGCTGAACCTGATCCTGCCGAAGCATCGAGCCGGCGCCTGATCAGCGCGAGCAGGCCGCGCAGCAGCGGCACCGCGGTGGGGAGCAGGGCCGACAGCTTCCCGCCGCGCAGCTGGCGCACCAGCAGCCAGCCCACCCAGGCGCGCTTCGCAAGTCGCAGCGTGAGCCGCGGGCGGGCGACCAGCACCGCGATCAGCACCACCGACAGCACCGGGATGCGCTCCCGCGCCCACGCCGCCTGCTCGCGCAGCGCGTCCACACGATCGAGCGCGCCGTCGATGCCGGCCAGCCGGCGGGTCATGTCGGCGCGCTCGGCCTCCGCGCGCAGCTGCAGGCGCTGCTTGCGCAGGGCGAGATCGATCTGGCGGGCGTCCATGCCGGGGTCGCCGCCCTCAGTCCGGCTTGCGCAGCGCCGCGCGGTCGCGCGCGAGCTCGGCCAGGCTGGCGGCAAAGAGCCGGGTGCCGCTGCGGAAGGCGCGCGCGGCGTTGCTCGCCGCCAGCAGCCCGCCGCCGAGGCAGACCGCGGTGGCGATGCCGAGCGCGAGCAGGCGGTGCTCCTCCCAGAACAGCACGGTCAGGAACACCATCAGGAACACCAGCCCGAAGCCGAGCAGCAGGCCGGCGAGCACCGTGTTGAGGGCGAGCCCGGTGAGGCGGAGCTTCTCCTCCTGCAGCTCGACCGCGAGCAACTCGAGCCGGGTCTGCACCGTCTGCAGCCCGGCATCGACGATGCCGTGCAGGCTGTCGGCCAGACGCGGCCTGGCCGACCTGGGCGTCCCGGACGCCCGCGAGTCCTCGCTCATCGAATCAGCGGCGGCTGACCAGCAGGCCGAGCAGGAAGGCTACGCCGGCGGCGACGCCGATCGACTGCCAGGGGTTCTCGTGCACGTAGTCGTCGGTGGCGCGCGCGGCCTTGCGACCGGATTCGACGATGGCTGCCTCGGCGTCGGCGAGGCGATCCTTGGCCACGGCCACGCGGCTGTTGATGCGCGTGCGCAGATCGTCGAGCTTGCCGCCCTGCTGGTCGGCGGTGAGCTTGAGCAGCTCTTCCGCGTCCGAGATCAGCAGCCTGAGGTCGTCGACGAGCTTGTCTTTGGAGGGGTGGGTCGTCGTGCTCATGGTCCTTCTCCGGTTGGTGGGTGCGAAACGAATGCGATCGAGGGGAAGGCTACCCCCTGTGCCGGGGGATGGCAATGCAGCCGGCGTAAGCAGATGCGACCTGGCGCGGCATCCCGCCGCGGGTTGAATTCGTTGCGCGCGCCGCGGTCTGTGCGGATGCTTGGCACAATCGCATCCATCGTATTCAAGGAGACCTGCCCATGATCCGCAAGCTCGTTGCCGTCCTCGGCCTGGGGCTCGCCCTGAGCGCGAGCGCGCACGCCGCCGGGGACGTCGATACCGACGCCTTCTTCGCCGCCAGCCTCACCGGCGTGGATGGCAAGCCGGTGGAGATGGCGCAGTTCCGCGGCCGTCCGCTGATCGTGAACTTCTGGGCGCGCTGGTGCGCGCCCTGTCGCGACGAGATCCCCGAGCTCGTCCGCCTGCGCGATGCGCAGGGCGCGGACGGCGTCGAGGTGATCGGGGTCGCGCTCGAGAGTCAGGTCGAGGGCGTGCGCGAGTTCGCCGCCGCCAACGACATGCGCTATCCGGTGGTGCTGGCGGCGAAGCAGGGCATTCCGCTGATGAAGGCGCTTGGCAACGCGCCGGGCGGCGTGCCCTACACGGTCTATATCGGCCGCGACGGCAAGGCGGTGGGTCGCAAGCTGGGCATCGCGAGTGCGGACGAGCTCGCGGCGGCCGCCCAGGCCCTGCTGAAGTGAGCCGCGGCCACGGCGTTCACAGCGCCCAGTCGTAATCGACCGTCAGCGGCGCGTGGTCGGAGAAGCGCTGTTCCTTGTACACCGCGGTGGCGCGCGCCGCTTCGGCCAGCCCCGGGGTGGCGATCTGGTAATCGAGCCGCCAGCCCACGTTCTTTGCCCACGCCTGGCCGCGGTTCGACCACCAGGTGTAGCAGGCGTCGGTGGCGTCCGGATGCAGGCGGCGATAGACGTCGATCCAGCCCTGCTCGTCGAACAGGCGCGTGAGCCAGGCGCGCTCCTCGGGCAGGAAGCCGGAGTTCTTCTGGTTCGATTTCCAGTTCTTGAGGTCGGCCTCGCGGTGGGCGATGTTCCAGTCGCCGCACACCACGACCTCCTGGCCGCTCTGGTAGAGACGGTCCATGTGGGGTAGGAAGCGGTCCATGAAGTCGAACTTCACCTGCTGGCGCTCCTCCGAGCTTGAGCCGGAGGGCAGGTACAGCGACACCACCGACAGCTTGCCGAAGTCGAGCTGCAGGAAGCGGCCCTCGGCGTCGATGTCGGCGATGCCGAGTCCTTCGAGCACGCGGTCGGGCGGGTGGCGGCTGTAGATGCCGACGCCGCTGTAGCCCTTCTTCTCGGCGTGGTGGAACCGGCCCTGCAGGCCAGCCGGCGCGCGCATGGCGTCGTCGAGGTCGCCAGCCTGCGCCTTGAGTTCCTGCACGCAGACGAAGTCCGCGTTCTGGGCGGGCAGCCACTCGAGCAGGCCCTTGCGGCAGGCCGAGCGGATGCCGTTGAGGTTGAGGGAGATGATGCGTAACATGAGCGGCTTCCAGTTCCTGCTGCCTTGCAGCTCAGAAAACCGTGGATTTTAGCCGGGATTTCATTGCCCTCGCCTGCCGCAAGGGGGTCTTGCGCTTCGGCGCCTTCGTGACCAAGGCGGGGCGCAACTCGCCCTATTTCTTCAACGCCGGGCTGTTCGACGACGGGGCCTCGTTCCGCGAGCTGTGCGGCTACTACGCGCGTGCGATCCGCGGTTCCGGCGTCGCCTGCGACATGCTGTTCGGGCCGGCCTACAAGGGCATCCCGCTCGTCGCCGGCACGGCGATCCGGCTGGCCGAGGAGGGCGTCGATCTGCCCTTCGCCTTCAACCGCAAGGAAGCCAAGGACCACGGCGAGGGCGGCACGCTGATCGGCGCGCCGCTCAAGGGCCGCGTGCTGATCCTCGACGACGTGATCTCGGCCGGCACCTCGGTGCGCGAGTCGGTCGAGCTGATCCGCGCTGCGGGCGCCACGCCGGCGGGCGTGGTGATCGCGCTCGATCGCATGGAGCGCGGCAAGGGCGCATTGTCGGCGGTGCAGGAGGTCCGGGAGACCTTCGGCATCCCGGTGATCGCGGTCGCCACCCTGGAGGATCTGATCGGCTACCTCGCCGACAGTCCGGAACTCGCCGCCAACCTCGAGGCGGTCGAGGCGTATCGGGCCCAATATGGCATCTCGATGCGCTGAATCCGGTCTCCTCGCGCTCGCCGCCACGCTGACGCTCGCCGCCCTGCCGGCGGCTGCGCAGGCGCCGACGCAGGGCGGCGGGCGCTCGATCTACTGCTGCGACGTCGGCGGGCAGCCGCTGTGCGGCGACATCCTGCCGGCCGCGTGCTACGGCCGCGCCTACCGCGAGATGAGCCCCTCGGGGGTGGTGCGGCGCACGGTCGCGGCGCCCATGACGCCGGAGGAGATCGCCGAGCGTGCCGCCATGGAGCGCGAGCGGCGTGCGGCCGAGGCCGACCGGCTGCGCCAGCAGCGCCTCGACCAGGCCCTGCTCGAGACCTACCGCAGCCTGCAGGATCTCGAGAGCCGTCGCGACCGCGAAGTGCGCGATCTCGACCGCAGCATCCGAGCCCTGCGTGCGCGCGAGAGCGAGCTGATCGAGCGCCAGCGCAGCCTGATCGCCGAGGCCACGCGCACCGACAAGAGCGACGTGGCCGAGAGCCTCGAGGCGGACATCCGCGTGATCGACAGCGAGATCGTCACCCAGGCGACGATCATCGCGGCCAAGCTGCGCGAGCGCAACGCCATCGTCGAGCGCTTCGACAATGACCGGCGCCGCTATCTCGAACTGACCGCCGGCGACAACCCCGACGTGCGCCGCGCGGTGCTGGACCGGCGCTGAGCCGGGCCGGCGCGGACGCGGCTGCCGACGATGCAGGGACGGGACCGGATTCCGGCCAGCGCGGGTGCCGAGCACCGCGTGCGAGCCGCCTGCCCGCACGACTGCCCCGACACCTGTGCGATGGAGGTCACCGTCGCCGGCGGCCGCGCGGTGAAGATCCGCGGCGCCGCCGACATGCCCTTCACCAACGGTGCGCTGTGCACCAAGGTCGCGCACTACCTCGAGCGCGTCTATTCCGGGCAGCGCCTGCTGCATCCGATGAAGCGCGTCGGTCGCAAGGGCGAGGGCCGCTTCGAGCGCATCTCGTGGGACGAGGCGCTCGACACCATCGCCGCGAGGTACCGCGAGATCGCCGCCGACGACCCGCGCGCGATCCTGCCCTACAGCTACGCCGGCACCATGGGCCTGGTGCAGGGCGAGAGCCTGGACCGGCGCTTCTTCCATCGCTTGGGCGCGTCGCTCCTCGATCGCACGATCTGCGCCGCAGCCGGGGCGCACGGCTGGAAGGCCACCGTGGGGGCGATGATCGGCGCCGACCCCGAGGCTGTCGCCGAGGCGCAACTGATCCTGATCTGGGGCGGCAACCCGGTGGTGTCCAACCTGCATGGCTGGCGCTACCTGCAGGAAGCGAAGCGGCGCGGCGCGAAGCTGGTGTGCATCGACCCCCGGCGCAGTGAGACCGCAGCGAAGTGCGACCAGCACATCGCACCGCTGCCCGGCACGGACGGCGCGCTGGCGCTGGCGATGATGCAGGTGCTGATCGAGCATGGCCTGCTCGACCACGACTACATCGCCCGTCACACCTTGGGTTTCGAGGCGCTCGCCGAGCGCGTGCGCGGCTTCACGCCGGAGTGGGCGGCGCCGCTCACCGGGCTGGAGGCCGCGCAGATCCGCGCGCTGGCACTCGAATACGGGCGCACGCCGTGCAGTCTGATCCGCCTCAACTACGGCCTCAACCGCTGCGCCGGCGGCGGCATGGCGGTGCGCAACGTCGCCTGCCTGCCTGCGCTCACCGGGGCCTGGCGGCACGCCGGCTGCGGGGCGTTGCTGTCGACCTCGGGCAACTTCCCGGTCGATGGTCGCGCGCTCGCCCGCCCCGATCTCTATCCCGATGGCGGGCGCTTCCCGCCGCGCACGCTCAACATGTCCTTCATCGGCGAGGTGCTGCTCGAGACCCGCGATCCGCCGGTGCGCGCGATACACGTGTACAACTCGAACCCGGTGGCGGTGGCGCCGGATGGCAACCGGGTGCGCGCCGGCTTCGCGCGCGAGGACCTGTTCTGCGTGGTGCATCAGCAGTTCCAGACCGACACCGCCGACTACGCCGACATCCTGCTGCCGGCCACCAGCCAGCTCGAGCACCGCGACGTGCATTCGACCTACGGCCATTTCTACGCGGTGGACAACCAGCCGGCGATCGCGCCGCTCGGCGAGGCGCGCTCGAACACCGAGGTCTTTCGCGCGCTCGCGCGCCGGCTCGGCTTCGGGCATCCGGCGCTTTACGAGTCCGACGACGCAATCGCCGCCGCCGCCTTCCGTGCCGGCGATGCGCGCGCGGCCGGGCTGACCGAGGGCCTGCAGGCGCAGGGCTGGGCGCGGCTCGCGCTGCCGCGGCCCTTCGTGCCGTTCGCGGAGGGCGGTTTCCGCACGCCCTCGGGCAAATGCGAGTTCCATTCCGCCACGCTCGCGCGCGATGGCCTGGACCCCTTGCCCGCCTGGCATCCGCCCGCCGAGTCGGTGGTCAGCAACCCGGCGCTGGCGGCGCGCTACCCGCTCGCGCTGATCACGCCGCCGGCGCGCAACTTCCTCAACTCCAGCTTCGCCAACCTTCCGCGCTTCCTGGATGGGGAGGGCGGGCCGACGCTGCAGATCCACCCCGCCGACGCTGGCGCGCGCGGCATCGGGGACGGTGTGCGCCTGCGCATCCACAACGACCGCGGCGACTTCTTCGCGCGGGCGGTGGTGACCCAGGACGTACGGCCCGGCGTGGTGTGCGCGCCCTCGGTGTGGTGGCCCAAGCTGTGCGAGGGCGGCCGCAACGCCAACGCGGTGACTTCGTCCGCGGCCACCGACATGGGGGGCGGGCCGATCTTCTACGATTGCCTGGTCGAGGTCAGCGCGGCATGAGCCCGACGCAGCTCGATCCCGCGCCCGGCCAGGCGCGCACCCTCGATGCGGTCGCCGTCATCCTTGCCCGTGCGCAGCGCATCCTGTTCGTGACCGGGGCGGGCATCTCGGTCGACTCCGGCCTGCCGACCTA
>JAREIX010000224.1 GCA_029286945.1 Thauera sp.
GATCTGGTTCACGCTGTGCTACCTGCCGATCTGCCACATGGTGTGGGGTCCGGGCGGCTACCTGCTCGAAGACGGCGCGCTCGACTTCGCCGGCGGCACGGTGGTTCACATCAACGCGGGCGTTGCCGGCCTCGTGGGTGCGTACATGGTGGGCAAGCGCATCGGTTACGGCCGCGAGTCGCTGGCGCCGCACAACCTGACCCTGACCATGGTCGGCGCGTCGCTGCTGTGGGTGGGCTGGTTCGGCTTCAACGCCGGCTCCAACCTCGAAGCCACCGCCGGCGCTGCGCTCGCCTTCATCAACACCCTGGTCGCCACGGCCGCCGCGGTGCTGGCCTGGTCGCTGGGTGAGGCGCTGATCAAGGGCAAGCCCTCGATGCTGGGTGCGGCCTCGGGTGCGGTCGCCGGTCTGGTGGCGATCACCCCGGCCTGCGGCTCCGTGGGTCCGATGGGCGCGATCGTGATCGGTACGCTGTCGGGCTTCATCTGCCTGTGGGGCGTGAATGGCCTCAAGCACATGCTCGGTGCAGACGACGCGCTCGACGTGTTCGGCGTGCATGGCGTGGGCGGCATCGTCGGCGCGATCCTGACCGGTGTGTTCGCCGCCCCCGGCCTGGGCGGCACCGGCGCCGAGGACTTCTCGATCGCCTCGCAGGTGTGGATCCAGACCTGGAGCGTGCTGGTGACGGTGGGGTGGTCGGCGGTGGTCGCCTTCATCGCCTACAAGATTGCGGACCTGCTGGTCGGCCTGCGCGTGCCGGAGGACGAGGAACGCGAAGGTCTCGACACCACGGCGCACGGCGAAGCGGCCTACCGCTACTGAGCGTCCCTCGCCGGGGTCCGCCTCGGACCCCGTCTCTTCACGGCGCCCCACGGGGCGCCGTTTTTCGTGGATGGGCAGCGGGCGACCGCGCTCAGGCGCGCGGCACCGGCACCCCGGGGCTCACGCACAGCGAATGGTTCAGCGCGATGATCGCCTTCTTGTAGTCGCTGCGCTCGATGATGAACTGCATGTTCACCTGGCGCAGGGTCTGCGACACGCAGTTCACGTTCACCTGCGCGTCGGCCAGCGCCTGCGCCGCGCGCGCGAGCACGCCCGGGATGCTGATGTTGGAACCGATCGCGCACACGATCGCGCTCGGCTTCACGGTGACGATCTCGTAGCGCGCCTCCAGCTCGGCGATGAGTTCGGGCGTCACCGAGCTCTCCCACAGCACGTGGGCGATCGAGTTGGCGTTGGTGGCCTTGAGGATGTAGGAGATGTCGTGCCTGCAGAAGATCTCCATCAGCCCGTGGTCGAAGCCGACGGTGCCGACCATGCTCGGGTCGTGGATCTCGACCAGGGTGACCTTGTCGCTGCCGGTGACGATCTCGACGCGCGCGCGTTCGCCGACGAAGTCCTTGGTGATCAGCGTGCCCGGGTGCTCGGGCTCGAAGGTGTTCTTGAGGCGGATCGGGATGCCGGCGAGCTCGATCGGCTTGGCCGCCTTGGGGTGGATCGCCTCCATGCCGACGTCGGCGAGCTGGTCGGCGACGTCGTAGTTGGTGGCGCCGACGATCACCGCGTTCTCGAGGCCGACGATGTTGGGGTCGGCCGAGGACAGGTGGAATTCCTTGTGGATCACCGCCTCGGCCGGGCGCACCTCGACCGCGATCTTGCTGAAGGTGACCTCGGAATAGCCGCGGTCGAACTCGCGCATGATGCCCTCGGTGCCCTTGGTATAGCCGGTGGCGACGATCACGTTGTGCTCGAGGTCGAGGCCCTTGAAGCTGTTCTGGATGCGCTCGTCGATGGTCCACGCCATGTCGTCGTGGAAGCCGGCGAGGTCGAGCAGCACGGCCTGCACGCCGTTGGCCTTGAGGATCTCGACGCTGTTGAAGGCGCTGTGCGACTCCCCGATCGAGGCCAGCACCTCGCGCGCGGCGAGCAGCACGTCCTGGCGGCGGATGTAGCCGCTGGCGAGCACGTGGTGCATGGCGTCGAGGTACTTCTTGACCTCGCCGATGCGGGTATCCACGAAGGCGTCGGCCACATCGAGCGGCAGGCCCAGGTCGGCGAAGCCGGCGTTGAGCTTCTTCAGGCTGGCGGCCAGGCCGTCGAGCGCGCCGTGGTAGTCGGCGCCCTTCGCGAACAGCGCGTAGATGCCCGGTTCGCCGGTCTTCTTGTGCTCCAGGAGCTGGTTGGTCACGCCGGAGTAGGCCGACACCACGTAGATGCGGCCATAGATGCGCGCCTTGTCGTGGAGCATGATGTGGCGCAGCACGTCGCCGAACGCCGACATCGACGTGCCGCCGATTTTTTCAACCGTGAGCTTGAGCTTTCCCGAGTTTTGCATGAGGTGAATTCCAGCTGGAGTGGAGACCGACAGAAACCCGATATATTAGGGTTTTTGGCGCTCCGTTGGGGCCGCCGGCCCGGACTTCGCGGCAAATTCCCGCCCCGCTGCAACGCACCGCGTCAGCGATAGTGCCGGTGCATGCGCATCAGGGTGCTCTTGCCGAACAGGCTCTCGACCAGGTCCACCGCCAGCTCGGCGGTCATGTTGCGGTGGTCCAGCGCCGGATTGAGTTCGACGATGTCGAGCGAGGCGAGCCGGCCGGTGTCGGCGATCATCTCCATGCACAGCTCGGCCTCGCGATAGGTCGGCCCGCCGCGCACGGTGGTGCCCACCCCCGGCGCGATCGCCCGATCGAGGAAATCCACGTCCAGGCTCACGTGCAGGTGGGTGTTGTCATCGACGCCGGCAAGCGCCTGCTCCATGGTCGCGCGCATGCCGATCTCGTCGATGTAGCGCATGTCGAAGACTTCGACCTGGAGCTCGTGCAGGAAGCGCTTCTCGCCCTCGTCCACGCTGCGGATGCCGATCTGGCGGATCTGGTCCGGGGTGATCGCCGGCACCTGCCCGCCGATGCCGGTCAGCGCGTCCGGCCCGTAGCCGCACAGGCAGGCGACCGGCATGCCGTGGATGTTGCCCGACGGCGTCATGGTCGCGGTGTTGAGGTCGGCGTGCGCATCCAGCCACAGCACGCGCAGCCGGCGGCCGCTCTCGCGGCAATGGCGCGCGACCGCGCTGATCGAGCCGATGGCCAGGCAGTGGTCGCCGCCGAGCATGATCGGCAGGCGCCCGTCAGCGAGTTCGGCATGCACCGCCTCATGCACGCTGCGGTTCCACGCCGCGACCTCGTCCAGGTGGGGAAAGCCGCCCTCCGCCGCGCGCTCGGGATTGGGCGGCCCGGACAGGTCGCCGCAGTCGCGCACCTCGACGCCAAAGGCGGCGATCGCACGCGCGATCCCGGCGACGCGCAGCGCCTCCGGCCCCATGCTGGCACCACGCACCCCGGCACCGACGTCGGTGGGCACGCCGATCAGGCTGACTTTGTGTTCTCGCATGAGCCGGAGGCTACTTCGGCGGGGGGCGGGATGCAATCCTGGTGGTACAGGCCGCGCGGACGCTGGGCCGCCCGCCTTCGACCCGGGCCTCATCGCCTCGCGACCGCCGGAGGGCGGCGCACTCAGGCCGGGTCCGCGCGGCCATGCACCGCCAGCCACACCGCATCCTGCGACACGGACTCGACGCGGTGGCGGCAGCGCGCCGGCAGGCTCACCCAGTCGCCGGCCCGCATGACATGCCTGCGCCCTTCATCGAAGGCCAGTTCGGCGGTGCCGGCGAGCAGCACCACCCATTCGTCCTCGGCCTGCTCGTACCAGAACCCGGGCGGGCTGGCATGGCCGTACGAGACGATGCGTTCGACGCGGCAGACGGGGTTGGCGAACAGAACCTCGAAAGCCTCCGCGCCGCGTGCGTCGGGAAGCCCCGCGTAAAGATTGCCTTCGACAAGCGTCCCGCAGGGTCGCCCTGCGCCCTCGCAGTGATCAGACATTCAGCGCCTCGCGATCGGCGAAGGGGCGCAGTGCCCCATGCAGCGTGAAGTCGTGGAGGGCGAGATCAGGATCCACTCGCATCGCCGCCGCAGCGGGCAGAAGGCTCGTCGGCCGGGGGGATGGAAGCCGCCTTCTCGATGCGGATCTCCTCGAGGACTCCATCGCGACTGATCACGATCGCGGTCCCTGTCTGCTCCGCCAGTTCGCGAGCACGCAGCGCGGCACGCTGCATGGCCTGGGCCGACAGGCGCAGGTCGGCATCGCACGCCGCTTCCAGAGGTTGCTTGTTCATGACTTCTCACTCCAGTCCAGCAGCACCGGCTCGGGTCCAGCGTTGTCATACAACGCCCATGCATCGACCAGCGGCGCATAGAAATGCTCGAAGTTCGCGCGCCCCGCGGCGTAGCGCCGCCGAATGGTCTCCGTGGGGATGTCGTGACCACCTTGGCGAACACGCTGCGCCACCCGCGCGATGGCTTCCTCCGCGCTATCGAGCTGCAGAAAGATCAGTTTGACCCGATAGCCTGCCGCTTGCCAGCGGCGAATGTGATGCAGGTAGCCGCGGCCGGACAGCGTCGTCTCGAACGCAAAGCTCTGGCGCGACGCGAAATGACGTCCGAGCTCCTGCAACATCAAGCGCCCGGCCTGCACGGCTGCCGTTTCTGGCGCGAAGGGCGCCAGGCCTGCCGCAATGAGGTCCGCATTGAGAAACACCGGGCAACCGGCCTCATTGGGCAGGAACTCGCGAGCGAAAGTCGTTTTCCCGGCCCCGTTCGGACCGGCGATGATGATGACCTTCCTGTCATCAATCATGCGCCGCCTCAGCGAAACACCACCGTCTTGTTGCCATGCACCAGCACCCGGTCTTCCAGATGGTAGCGCAGGCCGCGGGCGAGTACGGTCTTCTCGATGTCCTTCCCGTAGCGCACCATGTCCTCGACCGCGTCGGAGTGGTCGATGCGGATCACGTCCTGCTCGATGATCGGGCCCTGGTCGAGGTCGGCGGTCACAAAATGGCAGGTGGCGCCGATGAGCTTGACGCCCTTGTCCCAGGCCTGGTGGTAGGGCTTGGCGCCGACGAAGCTGGGCAGGAAGCTGTGGTGGATGTTGATGATGCGGCCCGGGTAGGCGGCGCACAGGTCCGGTGACAGCACCTGCATGTAGCGCGCCAGCACCA
>JAREIX010000019.1 GCA_029286945.1 Thauera sp.
CTCGCACGTCGCCAACGAGGACTACACCGACGCGCTGTGCGCGCTCGCCGGCCTGCGCGCGGCGGTGGACCAGTTCTTCGAGGACGTCATGGTGATGGCCGAGGAGCCGCTCACCCGCGCCAACCGCATCGCGCTGCTGGCGCAGCTCGCCGGCCTGATGAACCAGGTGGCCGACATCTCGCGCCTGTCGGCCTGATCCCGCCCGTACCCGCGGCGCTGCCGCCGCGGTCCGCCACCCCAGGAGCCCGCCGATGAAGCTCATCGTCCTCGACCGTGACGGCGTCATCAACGTCGACTCGGAGCAGTTCATCAAGTCACCCGACGAGTGGAAGCCGATCCCGGGCGCGCTCGAGGCGATCGCGCGGCTCAACCAGTGGGGCTGGCGGGTGGTGGTGGCGTCCAACCAGTCGGGCATCGGGCGCGGCCTGTTCGGCATGGACACGCTGAACGCGATCAACGACAAGATGGTCAAGAGCCTCGCGCAGGTGGGCGGCCGGCTCGACGCCATCTTCTTCTGCCCGCATGCGGCGGACTCGACCTGCGCGTGCCGCAAGCCCAAGCCCGGCCTGCTGCTGCAGGTGGCCGAGCGCTTCAACATCGCGCTCGATGAGGTGCCCTGCGTCGGCGACGGGCTGCGCGACCTGCAGGCGGCGGCGGCGGCGGGTGCGCGGCCCTACCTGGTGCTGACCGGCAAGGGCGAGGAGACGCGCGTCAGCCCCGAGCTGCCCGCCGGCACCCTGATCTACCCCGACCTCGATGCCGTGGCGGCCGACCTGACCGCCTGAGTGAGGTCCTTGTTCTGAGACCCCGTCCGAGATTCCGCCGAGCCCTGCCGTGCACCTGATCCGCTCCTCCCTGTTCGCCATCGTCCTCGCGCTGGTCACGATTCCCTACGCGCTGTTCGGCATCCTGATCTTCTGGGCGCCGCCGATGACGCGCCACCGGCTGATCACGACCTGGGTGCCGGTCATGATGTGGGTCATCCGTCACGTGCTCGGCATCCGCTACCGCGTGATCGGACGCGAGAACCTGCCGTCCACCCCGGCGGTGGTGCTGGCCAAGCACCAGTCGGCGTGGGAGACGATCGCGCTGCAGCAGATCCTGCCGCCGCTGTGCTACGTGCTCAAGCGCGAACTGCTGCGGGTGCCTTTCTTCGGCTGGGGCCTGGCGAGCATCCCGGGCATCGCCATCGATCGCGCGGCGGGCAAGGATGCGATGTCGCAGGTGGTGGAGCAGGGCCGCGCGCGACTGAAGGAAGGGCTGTGGGTGGTGGTCTTCCCGGAGGGCACGCGGGTGGCACCCGGCAGCAGCCGGCGCTACAAGCCCGGCGGCGCCATCCTCGCCAAGCGCGCCGGCGTGCCGGTGGTGCCGATCGCGCACAACGCCGGCGAGTTCTGGCGGCGCAACGCCTTCATCAAGCGGCCGGGCGAGGTCGTGGTCAGCATCGGCCCGGTGATCGCGGTCAAGGGCGAGAAGGCCGAGACCGTCAATGAGCGTGCCGAGGCCTGGATAGAGGCCGAGATGCGCCGCCTGTTCCCGCATCACTACCTGGGCGAGGAGGCCGCGGTGACTGAGGTGGCCGAGGCGCCCGAAGTGACCGCGCCGCCGCCGGCCGCGGTCGGCGAGGGGCCGGCGCGCGAGAAGGCGTCCGGTCAGGCACCCGATCAGGGGTAGCAGCGGGCGCGGGGGCAGGCTCCGGCGCCCACCCCGGGCGGGGGCGTCGGGGCTGCGGGCCGCGAGCGACTGGCGTGGACCCGTCGCCGGCCGCTGGCTACATTGAAGCTGTATCCACCCCGAGGAGACTGCGATGAGCGAGGACCTGGCGCCGCTGAGCGAGCAGGACATCACCGCGCGCCTGGCGCGCGAGCTGCCGCACTGGTACTACGAAAACGGCTGGATCCGGCGCAAGTACCGCACCGGCGGCTGGAAGGGCACCCTGATGGTGGTCAATGTCGTCGGCCATCTCGCCGAGGCCGCCTGGCATCACCCGGACCTGGCGGTGTCCTACGCCTTCGTGATCGTGAAGCTGTGCACCCACTCGGCGAAGGGCGTCACCGAGCGCGATTTCGCGCTCGCGCGCAAGATCGAGGAGGTGGTGCAGTGGCAGCCTGGGCGCGAGGGCGGCGTGCTCGAGGGGACGCCGAACGGCGATGCGCGCTTCCGCTACGTCAAGTACGACGCGGGCCCTGACGCCGACGCTGAGTGAGCGAGTCGCGGGTGATCGATGCCTGCGTGAGCGCGTCCTGTGGGAGCAAGTCCGGTGGGCGGGGGCTTGCCCGCGAACATCGAGCGAGCCGGGCGCTGCTTCCGTAGGAAAGCCCGCTCCCAACCCGTCCGTGCGTCCCAAAAGGTGGACGCAAAAAAGCCCCGCAGCGCGGGGCTTTTTCGATCAGCGGTGCTGAAGAGGCTTAGGCAGCCTTCTTGGCAGCAGCCTTGGTGCTGGTGCTGACGGCCTTGACGGTGGCGTTGGTCGCGGCGGCCACGTTGGCTTCGGCGATCTCGGCGACCTGCTTGGCAGCCTTGCTCATGCTGTCGTAGGCGCTGTTGGCGGCGGCGATGGCCGACTTGACGGCGGCAACGGCAACGTCCGAACCGGCGGGAGCCGACTTGGCAGCCTTGTCGAGCGCGGAGGCCACGCCCTTGTTGATCTCGGCGACCTGGCCTTCGAAGACCTTGCCGATTTCTTCCTGGCTCTGCGAGGTGATCTCGTAGACGCTGCGGGCGTAGGCGACGGCCTTCTCGACGATCGGCTGGGCCAGCGAAGCCTGCAGGTTCACCAGTTCCTGCACGTCCTTGGCAGCCAGCAGGGCCTTGGTGTTGGCCACGCCGTCTTCCAGCAGCGAACGGGCGGTGTTCAGGTTCAGGGCGGCCAGGCGCTCGGCGCTGGCGAAGGCGGTGTTGGCCAGGGTCAGCAGGGTCTCGACGTTGGCCTTGTTGGCGGCGGCGAACTGCTCGGGGGTGGCGAAGTTGCTCATGTGAATCTCCTTGGTGAAAATGTGGATTGCATCGACATCGCTTAGTCAGCTGCGATGTTGCGTTGCAGCATGGTTCGGATTATACGTAGCCGGACCAGGGTGTCAAGCGAAGTTTGGTGCATTGCACAACGAGGTCTTGATTGTCTGGATCAATCGCCCGCGAGCGTGCTGCGCATCCCGCCGGAAGCCCTGCAGCAGGGCTGCAAGCGCCCGCGTTCCAGCATTGTGCGCGGCGTGGATTGCGAATCCATGACTGCTGCCGCATCGCGGCCGGCATTGCACCGGCCGCGTCCGTTCACCGAGGATCCGCCGTGCTTCAGTCGTGGCGGAACTGAGGCTTGCGCTTCTCGACGAAGGCGGCCATGCCTTCCTTCTGGTCGTTGAGCGCGAACGAGGCGTGGAAGACGCGGCGCTCGAACAGCAGGCCCTCGTTGAGGCTGCTCTCGTAGGCGCGGTTGATCGACTCCTTGATCATCATGACCACGGGCAGCGAGTAGCCGGCGATGGTTTCCGCGGTGGCGAGCGCGTCCTCGAGCAGCTTGTCGGCCGGCACCACGCGCGCGACCAGGCCGGCGCGTTCGGCTTCGGTGGCGTCCATCATGCGGCCGGTCAGGCACAGCTCCATCGCCTTGGCCTTGCCCACCGCGCGCGGCAGGCGCTGGGTGCCGCCGGCGCCGGGCAGGGTGCCGAGCTTGACCTCGGGCTGGCCGAACTTGGCGGTGTCGGCGGCGATGATGATGTCGCACATCATCGCCAGCTCGCTGCCACCGCCGAGCGCGAAGCCCGCCACCGCGGCGATCACCGGCTTGCGGCAGGTCTTCACGCGCTCCCAGTTGCGGGTGATGTACTCGCTCTTGTAGGCGTCCATGTAGGAGAAGTTCGCCATCGCCCCGATGTCGGCGCCGGCCGCGAAGGCCTTCTCCGAGCCGGTGATGACGATCGCGCCGATGCCCTCGTCCGCCTCGAAGTCGTTCAGCGCCGCGGTGATCTCGTTCACGACCTGGTCGTTGAGCGCGTTGAGCGCCTTCGGACGGTTCAGGGTGATGAGGCCGACGCGGCCGCGTTTCTCGGCAATGATCATCTCGAAGCTCATGCTTTCTCCTTGCTGGTGGTTCGTGCGCGTGGGTGAGGCTTACTGCCCGCCGTCGGACTTGGGCTGGATCACGGCCCGCACCCGGCTGGGCGCGGTACCCGGCTTGCTGCCGGGGGCGTTGGTGGCGAGGTAGTTCTCGGTGATGGCGTCGTACTCGATGTAGTGGCCGGTGACCTGGTCGCCGCCACTGGTGACCTTGGCGCGGTTGAAGAGCCTGGCCTTCTCGCTGCGGCTGTCGTACTCGATGCGTTCCGCTTCGCCCTCGACGTATTCGGTGCTGCCGTCGCGACGCTGGCGGAAGGTGGCCAGGCCCTTGCCGGCGGCGGTGGCCACGCCGTTCTGGAAGCCGGCGGCGTCCTGCGTCACCACCAGCTTGTCGCCGCGGATCACCAGCGTGCCCTGGGTGAGGATGACGTTGCCTTCGAAGATGTGCACCTTGTTGCGGTCGTCGACCGTGAGGCGGTCGGCCTCGATGTTGACCGGCTGGTCGCGGTCGGCCTTCTCGGCGGATGCGAAGGGGGCGGTCGCGGCGAGCGCGGCGGCGAAGAGGGTGGTGAGCAGCGGGCGTTTCATGAGGAGGGTCCTTGGCGGCGCGGCGGCATCAGGGTCTTGACCTCGCCGACGAGTTCGAGCGTGCCGAACAGGTTGTCGGCGCGCATGCCCTGGGCCGAGGCGCGGCCGTTGCCACGGGTGAGCAGCACCGGCGAGTCGGTGCGGGCGCGGTGGGCGTCCGGCCAAACGGTGAGGGTTTCCGAGTCCAGCGTGAGCGGCAGGGCGCCGGCGCTGCCCGGGCGGCGCACCTTGACCTCGCCGGCGAGGTCGACCTGCTCGCCCCCGGGCGCGACGTCGGCACTGCGCGCGGTGATCAGGGTCTCGCTGTCCTCGCCCTGCATCTGCAGGCGCGGCTGATGCAGGCGGGTGATCTCGGTGGCGGGGAAATGTTCGAGCCTGTCGGCGAGCAGCTCGTAGCGCTGGCGGCCGTCGGCGCCGAAGCCGACCACGCGCGTGTCCTCGGCGATGAAGTCCGGTCCGCGCGGCTCGCCCTGGGCCACCGGCTCGTCGGCCCGGGTGACGCGCTCGAGCCACACCGAGCCGCCGGCGAGCGCGGCCAGCGCGAGGATGGGGTAGAGGCGCCAGGTGTCGACCCGCATTCAGATGACCTTGGCCAGCATCAGGTCGTGGGTGGTGAGCGCGCCGGCCAGGCGGCCGTCCTCGCCGAGCACCAGCAGCTGGCTGATGCGCATGCGCTCCATCACCTCGGCGGCCTCGACCGCGAGCGCGCCCGGGCCGATGCTGCGCGGGTTGCGGGTCATGACCTCGCTGACGCGGGCGGTGCGCACGTCGATGCCCTTCTCGAGCGCGCGGCGCAGGTCGCCGTCGGTGAAGATGCCCTGCGGCAGGCCGTCGGCATCGATGATCGCGGTCATGCCCATGCCGCCGGCGGTCATCGCCAGCAGGGCCTGGGTGAGCGGCACGTCGGCGGCCACCTGCGGGACCGAGTCCGCCGAGCGCATGACGTCGCCGACATGGGTGAGCAGGCGGCGGCCGAGCGCGCCGCCCGGGTGCGAGCGCGCGAAGTCATCGGCGGCAAAGCCGCGCGCGTCGAGCAGCGCGACCGCGAGCGCATCGCCGAGCGCGAGCGCCGCGGTGGTGCTGGCGGTGGGGGCGAGGTTGAGTGGGCAGGCCTCCTCGGCTACCGCGGCCTCGAGATGCACGTCGGCCTCGCGCGCGAGCGGCGACTCGGGCTTGCCGGTCATCGCGATCAGGCGCGCGCCCTGGCGCTTGACCAGCGGCACGATCATCAGCAGCTCCTCGCTCGAGCCGGAGTTCGACAGCGCGATCACCACGTCCTCGGGCGTGATCATGCCGAGGTCGCCGTGCGCCGCCTCGGCGGCATGCACGAAGTAGGCCGGCGTGCCGGTGCTGGCGAGGGTGGCGGCGAGCTTGCGCGCGATGTGGCCCGACTTGCCGATGCCGGTGACGATGACGCGGCCATGGCGCTTGAGGATGATGTCGAGCGCCTGCTCGAACTCTTCGCCGATGCGCTCGGCCAGCGCGGCGACCGCGTCGGCCTCGATGCGCAGCACGCGACGGGCGAGGGCGACGGCACGGCTGTCGCCGGAAGCGGAAATTGGGTCCATGGAATCGATGCTTTACACTGGCACGGGATGAATGGAGGCGCAGGCGGCGGCCGGATGCCGGCGTGATGCGACCCGCGCCCGATCCGATCGCCGGATTGTATAACAACACCCGCGAGGCCGCCCGGCGCGCCCGCTGCGGCCGACCCTCGCCACCATGCTCAATACGCTCGAATTCGTGGTCCTGTTGCTGGCGGCGGCGGTGGTGATGGTCGCCCTGTTCCGCAGCCTCAACCTGCCGCCGGTGCTCGGCTACCTGCTGGTCGGGGCGATCGGCGGGCCACATGCGCTCAAGCTGATGCAGGAGTCCGAGGGCGCGCGCCACCTCGCCGAGTTCGGCGTGGTGTTCCTGATGTTCTCGATCGGCCTCGAGTTCTCGCTCGCGCGCCTGATGGCGATGAAGCGCATCGTGTTCGGGCTGGGGCTGGCGCAGGTGCTGGCCAGCATCGTGCTGGTCACCGTGCTCGGCCGCCTGCTCGGGCTGGGCTGGATCGCCGCCTTCGCGCTCGGCGGCACGCTGGCGATGTCGTCCACCGCCATCCTCTCCAAGCTGCTCGCCGACCGCATGGAGCTCGACAGCCGCCATGGCCGCGAGGTGATCGGCGTGCTGCTGTTCCAGGACATCGCGGTGGTGCCGCTGCTGATCCTGCTGCCGGCGCTGTCGCGCCCGGCCGAGGAGTTGCTATTCACGCTCGGCCTGGCGACGCTCAAGGCCGTGCTGCTGCTGCTGCTGGTGCTGGTGTTCGGCCAGAGCCTGATGCGCTGGTGGTTCACGCTGGTGGCGCGGCGGCGCTCGACCGAGCTGTTCATGCTCAACGTGCTGCTGATCACGCTCGGACTCGCCTGGCTGTCCGAGCGCGTCGGGCTGTCGCTGGCGCTAGGCGCCTTCCTTGCCGGCATGCTGATTTCGGAGACCGAGTACCGCTACCAGGTCGAGGAGGACATCAAGCCCTTCCGCGACGTGCTGCTCGGCCTGTTCTTCGTCACCGTCGGCATGCTGCTCGACGTCATGGAGATCGTGCGCAACCTGCCGGCGGTGCTCGGCCTGCTGCTGGCGCTGCTGGTGCTCAAGTTCGGCATCGTGTTCGGCGCCTCGCGCCTGTTCGGCTCGCCGCCCGGCACCGCGATGCGCTCCGGGCTGTGGCTGTGCGCGGGCGGGGAGTTCGGCTTCGTGCTGCTGTCGCAGATCCTCGAGCTGCGCCTGATGCCGCACGGGCTGGCCCAGGTCGCGGTGGCGGCGCTGGTGCTGTCGATGCTGCTCGCGCCGCTGATCGTGCAGGTCAGCGACCGCCTGGTGATGCGCTTCGTGGCCTCGGAGTGGCTGCTGCGCTCGATGGAGCTGACCCGGGTCGCGGCGCAGTCGCTCAACACCGACAAGCACATCATCGTCTGCGGCTACGGCCGCAGCGGCCAGTACATGGCGCGCTTCCTCGAGCAGGAGAACGTGAGCTACGTGGCCCTCGACCTCGACCCCGAGCGCGTGCGCGAGGCTGGCGCGGCGGGCGACACCGTGGTGTATGGCGACGCCGCCCGGCGCGAGACCCTGATGGCGGCCGGCATCATGCGCGCGAGCGCGCTGGTGGTGTCCTTCGGCGAGGTCGAGGCCGCGCTGCGCGTGATCCACCATGCGCATGCGCTGCGGCCCGACCTGCCGGTGGTGGTGCGCGCCGGCGATGAGGCCGACATGGAGAAGCTCGCCCAGGCGGGCGCCGCCGAGGTCGTGCCGGAGGCCTTCGAGGCCAGCATCATGCTGGCCTCGCACGCGCTCGCGCTCATCGGCGTGCCGCTCACGCGCGTGGTGCGGCGCATCCGCGACATCCGCGCCCAGCGCTACGCGCTGATGCGCGGCTTCTTCCAGGGCAGCAGCGACATCGGCGAGGGCGTGGATGCGCACGAGGCCCGGCTGCGCTCGGTGATCGTGCCGCCGGGCGCGGCGGTGGTCGGGCGCGCGCTCGGTGAGCTCGCGCTCGACGAGTGCGGGGTCACGGTGTCGGCCGTGCGCCGGCGCGGGATCCGCGGCCTGTCGCCGGGCGTGGAGACGCGGATCGAGGCGGGCGACGTGGTCGTGCTGCTGGGCGGGCCGAGCGGCCTGGAGGCGGCCGAGCAGCGCCTGCTCGGGGGCTGAACGGGTCCGTCATGGGCTGGCGGCCGTCGGCCGCTTCCCGGGGGCCGGGAAGCGCGCCCGGGCGACCGCCCTTGCCGTGGCTCAGAGGCTGGCGCACACCGTGTGGCTGCTGGCGTCGTCGAGCGGATTGTCCGCCGAGATCGCCACCAGGCCGGTGGCGCCGGCCGTGCCTGCACGCAGCGAGCCGCGCGCCGGGTCGCCGTCGTCGAGCGCGATGTCGAGCTGGCGTACGAGCTTGCCAGGGATCGCGTCCGAGCACACCACCAGGCTGCCGGGCACGCCGAGCACGCTGTTGCCGCGCTGGATGCCGAGGCGTCCGCCGAGGGCGTTGCGCGGCAGGAAACCGGGGTCGTCGGGGTCGGTGCTGCCGGTCATCAGGTTGGCCAGGCGCACGTGCTGCCAGAAGCGCACGCTCTCGACGCCGCCGCTGGCGTCCCAGTCGCCGTTGATCACCCCATTGCCGTTGCCGCCCGCCGTGCACGCGTCGCCGCCGCTGCACAGGTGGCGGGCGGCGGCCGGATCGTCCCCCGGCAGGGCGCGGAACTTGTCCTGGTAGGCGTGCACCAGCGCCGGAATGCTGCGCAGGTCCTGGGCGAGGTTCTTGGCCTTGGCGCTGTCGATCAGCTCCTGGCCCTTGAGCACGCCGCCGAGCAGCAGGCCGATGATGAGCAGGACGATGGCGATCTCGACGAGGGTGAAGCCGTGCTGGTGCTTCTTCATGTGCGTGTCTCCTGGTTGGACGTGGCGCGGGATGGGTGGGGGGCATGCGCAGCGCTACAGGCGGCCGGCCTGCGCGATGCGCGCGATCAGCAGGGGCCGGCCGAGCCAGACGAGCAGATCGTCGAAGTCGGCCGTCGCCTCGCCGGCCTGATAGCTCGGGGCGGTTGCCGAATAGCGCGCGTTGAGGCCGTTTGCCTCGCGGTCGGGGCCGGTGGAGTAGACGATCGCCACCGCCTGCGAGTCGGTGGTCGTGATCCGGCTGCCGTCGTGGCCGCGGATCTGCAGGTCGCCGCTGGGGAGGGTGGCGGCCGCCACCGGTGCGATCGTGAACGCGGGGTCGACGCGGTAGCGCCAGTGCCCCGCCCAGCCGTCGCCGGGCGTCAGCCGCGCGCTGCCCCAGGGGTCGGTCGCGGGCAGGGCCAGGCTGCGCCAGGGCAGGCGGCCCTCGGCGGCGAAGTTGCACGGCGCCGCGTCCTCGACGCCGTAGTGCGGGTCGGCGGGGTCGGCCGTGGTGCTCGGACAGGGCAGGCGGCCGTGGATGATCGCGAAGCCGGTGAGCGCCTGCTGGATGTCGCGCAGGCGCTCGTGGGCGGCGTGGCGGTCGCGCGCCTCGATGCGGCTCGCCAGCGGCACCAGCAGGCTGCCGCCGAGCAGGGCGAGGATCACCAGCACCATGGCGAGCTCGACGAGGGTGAAGCCGCCCGCACGCCTGCGCGGGCGGCGGGGCTTCGGTTGCCGAGCGCACGCCCCACGGATGCCGGCCGCGCGCCTCTGCCGGCAGCGGCCACGGGCTGCGGCCGGGGCGCCAGCGGGCGCCGGTGCCGGGACCGGCGGGAGGGCCGCCCTTCTCACGGGTGCGGCGGTGCGGAGCAGGGGGCGGTCGGGCGGGCGGCTCATGGCAGGCAGCGGATGACGTCGCCGGTGGCCGGGCGGCTGCGGTCGGCGGTGGTGAAGTGCTCGGCGCCGGCGAAGGCCGGCACGCCGCTGGCCAGATGCGTCGCATTGACGCCCTCGAAGTACTGCGCGGGATCGGCGCGCTCGGCGTCGCTCGCGCGCAGCTGTCGGTCCGGCCCGGTGCGTGCGCGCTCGCCGCCGAGGAGGAGGACGGCGCGGCAGCGCTCGACCCGCGGCGGGTCGGCGCGGCCGACCGTGATGCAGGCGTCGCCGTCGGGGCACACCGCGAAGCGCATCTGGTCGCGCCAGAGCTCGATCGGCGCGCGTTCGGCGACGGGGATGCCGAGCGCCTCGGCCGCCGGCAGCGTGCCGAGCGCGAGGCTGCCGGTGAGCGTCCCCTGGCTCGCCAGCCAGGCCGCGCCGGCCGCGTCGAGGCGCGCGGCGAGCGCCGCCGCCGCGCGCGTGAGCAGCGCATCGAGGTAGGCGGCGTGGTCGTGGCGCTGGCGCAGGGCGTCGAACACATCGTCGGTGCCGATCCAGACGACGAGGTCGTTGGCGGCATCCTCGCCGCCCGGCTGCAGCGCGGCCTGGGTCACCGCGATCGGGTCGCTGCTGCGCGCCGGATAGCGCGCATCGAGGTACTGCGCGAGGTCGGCCTGCGCCGAGTCGCTGCCGCTGCAGCCGAAGGCGCGCCCGGGCGGGCGGCGCTGGCCGTCCACTGCGCGTCCGGGCGCGAACACCAGGGCGAGTGCGCGCCCGTCGGGTGCCGCCACCGGCAGCCGGTCGCCGTCGGGCGCGTAGGGCTCGAACTGGCCGCGGCTGTCCCAGTTCAGCGTCAGCGGCTTGGGGTTGTGCTTGGCGCTGCCGGCCACCGCGTACCACAGGCATTCGCCCCAGCCGTCGCGCAGATCCGGCAGGCCGAGCGTGCGCCAGGGCAGCCGGCCGAACGCCGCCGTGCCGCGCGGACCGCAGGCGCCGATCGGCGTCGAACCGTCGTTGCCGCTGTCGGGGCAGGGCAGGAAGCCGTAGCCCTCGCCGGGGTGGCGCTCCGCGTAGCTGATGGCGTAGCCGATCAGCGCGCTGCGCGCCTGGGCGAGCGCCTCGAGGCTGCGGGCATGGGCCACGGCTTCGGCGCGCGCGCGCAGTTCGCCGTTTGCGAGCAGGGCGCCCGCGCCCAGCACCGTGACCAGCAGCAGGGCGGCGATCAGGGCCTGCCCGCCGGGGCGTGCGCGGTTGCGCGCCGATCGTCGACCAAGGGGCGGACTGCCTGCCGGGCCCGTGCGGCGGTGCACGGGCGGATGGGCAAGGGCGCGCGGATAGGCAAGGCTGCGCTGCACCGCGATCATGGCTGCGCGTCCTCGGCGGGAGCCGGCCACGTCGGCGCAGCGGCCTCGGGCGCGGCGGGGGCGGCACCGGCCCCTGCGCGTGCGGGTGCGGGTGCGGGCGGTGGCGGCGACCAGTGGTCGCCGGTGCGCAGGCGCTGGCGTGCGCTCCGGGGCGGCGACAGCGCCGGCTCGCCCCCTGCGGCGGCGCGCAGACCGGCCTCCCGGGCGTGCATCAGGCGGCCGTCGAGCCAGACCAGGGCCTCGCCGTCGGCGCGCAGCAGGATGCCGTCGATGCGGCGCGGGATCGGTGCCGCCGCGGCGGGGGCAGGCGATGGCGCCGCGGCGGGCGGGCAGGGCGGCGGTGGGGCGGGGAGGCGGCTCTCCACGCCCAGCGCGGCCGTCGCCGCGGCGAGGGAAGTGTCGTGCGCCGGTTCGCGCAGGATTGCGGCCGTGTCCGCTTCGACCTCGACCGGGACCGGCGTCTCCGGCGGTGTGTGTTCGGCCGCCTGAGCTGTCGGGCGGGCGCGCGCCGCGGCGTCGGCCGCCGCCGCCTCCTGCTGCACATGCCACAGACCGGCGCCGGTCGCGCTCGCCGCGACCAGTGCGGCGAGCCCGAGCACGCGCGGCGCCAAGGGGAGGGCGTCGCCCGCTCCGCGCGGCGGGCGCCAGCCGAGGGCGGAAGGTGCGCGCGCCAGGGCGAGCAGCAGCATGTGGTCGAAAGGCAGCGGGCCGGCGTGCTCGGGGGCCGCAGCCTCGGGCGGCAGGAAGATCAGCGCGCCGCGCCTGCCATCGTCCGTCCCGGTGGAGGCAGTGGTCGCCTCCGCGCCGGCCTCCAGGCCCGCCCCCGTGCGCACGTCCGCGGACGCATCCGCCGTGGCATCCAGCGCCGCGCGTGTCGCCAGCACCTGCACCGGTACCGCCGCGCCGCCCGGCAGGCGGCGCTGGCTGAGCAGGTAGTCGCGCGTGCGCTCGATCTCCTGCCGCCACTCGGGCGAGTGCGCGGCGTCGGCGAGCGTGCAGTGCCCGAGCAGGCGCGAGAAATGCGCCGCGCCGCCGGCGACCAGGGTGATGCGCAGGCCGGCGCGGCCGAAGCCGGCGACGAGCTGTGGCCCGGCGTTCTTCACCGCGCCCCCGGTGGCGCGGGCCAGCACGGCGGGCATCAGGTCCGCGGCAGGGACCAGGTGCGTGATGCGGTGCCCGGCGGCGCGCACCGCCTCCAGCCAGGGGCGCAGCGCGTCGCTGTGCTCGAGTCCGGCGAACAGGATGCGCTCGAAGCCCTTGCGACCGTCGGGCGCGGGGCCGAGCGCGTGCGCGCGGGCGAACTCGGGGTGCGGAAACCAGGCCGCCATGCGGCGCGCGATCAGGGCCCTGCGGTCGGCGCCGCGCACCGGCGGCAGGTCTTCGGTCGGGTAGGCCTCGTCGGCCAGGTTGACCAGGATCCGGCATCGCGTGCGCGGGCCGCGTCCGGCCAGCCAGCTGCGCAGGGCCGCGCTCTCGCCGGCACCGAAGGCGGCCACCCGGATGGGTCTCCGTTCATGCATCTGCCATGCTTCGAGGCCGAGCGCGTCGATCGTCAGCAGGAGGGGTGGATGCAGCATCGGGTCAGACCGGCAGGCGGGTGATGATGTCGTAGATCGGGCCGAGGACCGCGCTCGCGATCCACAGCAGCAGGCCGCCCATGAGCACCGTCAGCGCCGGCTCGGCGGCGGCCTGCAGGCGGGCGATGCCATCGGCGACGTCGCGCTGGTAGAGGCTGGCGACCTTGTTCAGGGCCTGGTCGAGGGCGCCGGTGTGCTCGCCGAGGCGGAGCATGCGCGTGACCAGCGGTGGGAACACCTGCGCCGCCTCGAAGGCCGCGGACATCGGCTGGCCCTGCTCGATGCCGTGGCGCGCCGCGCGCAGGCCCGCGCGCACGGCGAGGTTGCCGGTGGCGTCCTCGCTGGCGCGCAGTGCGTCGAGGATGTTGATGCCGGCGGCGTAGAGGGTGGCGAACAGTGCGGCAAAGCGTGCCAGCGCCAGCTTGCGCAGGATCTCGCCGACCAGGGGCAGGCGCAGGCGTAGCGCATGGGCGCGGATGCGTAGCGGCTCGGAGCGCGCCAGGGCGTGGGCGCCGAGGCCGAGGCCGGCGCCGAGCGCGAGCAGCATCGCCCAGCCCCAGTGGCGCACCGCTTGCGACAGGCCGACCAGCAGCCGGGTCTGCAGCGGCAGCGACTGGCCGGCGCTGCGCAGCAGCTTCTCGACCTCGGGCACCACCTGCGTCAGTGCCACCACGATCGCCAGCAGCAGGATGGCGCCGACGATCGCCGGATAGATGCCGATGCGGCGCGCGTGGCTGGCGAGCGCCTCCTCCTGGGCGAGGGTCGCGCCGATGTCGCGCACGGCCAGCGGCAGGCGGCCGGCGGTCTCGCCCGCGCGCAGCAGGCTGACCGCCACCGCCGAGAAGGCCTGCGGCTGGCCGGCGGCCGCCTCCGACAGCGGCCGGCCGCGCTCGATGTCGGCGAGCAGCGCGGCGATCGTGCGCTGCAGCTGCGGTTCGGAGACCGCATCGCGCAGGGCGGCGAGGCTCTCGAAGGGCGGCACGCCGGCGTCGAGCAGCTGTTCGAGGTGAAAGCAGAACGGGATCAGCTCGCGGCGCGGGATGCGGGGCGTGCGCAGCAGCCCGCGGCGGCAGGGGCGGGCGCTGATCAGCAACAGCCCCTGCGCGCGCAGGCCGCGTTCGAGTTCGTCGACATCGGCGGTCTCGAGCTCGCCGCGCACGCGGCGGCCGTCCTCGGCGAGGGCGCGGTAGCGGAAGCGGCTCATCGCTGCTCGGCCCCGGCACCGGCGGCCACGGGCAGCGCCGACAGGTCCACGACGCGCGCGAGCTCGCGCAGGCTGGTGCTGCCATCGAGCACGCGCCGCACGCCGTCCTCGGCGAGGCTGCGGAAACCCTGGCGGCGGGCGGCGGCGCGCAGCTCGGCCGCATGGGCCCGGCGCGCGACCAGCTCGTCGAGCGTGGCGTCGAAGGGCAGCAGCTCGGTGATCGCGAGCCGGCCGCGATAGCCGCGGAAGTCGCAGGCGGGGCAGCCCGCCGGGTGGTGCAGCACCGGTGGCGGGGCGTCGGCGGGCAGGCCGAGACGGGCGATCTCCTCGGCGCTCGCCGGCGCGGGCACGCGGCAGGCCGGGCACAGGCGGCGCACCAGGCGCTGCGACAGGATGCCGGTGAGGTTGCCGGCGAGCAGCTCGGGCGGCAGGCCGATCTCGACCAGCCGCGGCAGCGCGCCGAACACCGAGTTGGCGTGCAGGGTGGCGAATACCTGATGGCCGGTGAGCGCGGCGCGCAGCGCCATGGTGGCGGTGTCGGCGTCGCGGATCTCGCCGATCAGGATCACGTCCGGGTCCTGGCGCAGCAGCGCGCGCACGCCGTCGGCAAAGTCGAGCCGCGAGGCCTCGCCGACCTGGGTCTGGCGGATCATCGCGAGCGGATACTCGACCGGGTCCTCCAGGGTCATGACGTTGACCGCCTCGCTGCTGAGGTGGTTGAGGATCGAGTACAGCGTGGTGGTCTTGCCGCTGCCGGTCGGGCCCACCACCAGCACCAGGCCCTCGGGGCGGGCGAGGATGCGCGCCAGGTCGTCCGCCTGCGCGGGCGTGAGGCCGAGCGCCGCGAGCGGCACGATGCCCTTGTCGCGGTCGAGGATGCGCAGCACGAGGTTCTCGCCGTGCAGCGTGGGCTGGGTGGCGACGCGGAAGTCGACCGCCCGCCCGCCGATCGTGAGGCTGATGCGCCCGTCCTGCGGGCTGCGCGATTCGGCGATGTCCAGGCCAGCGAGCACCTTGAGGCGTACGGCCAGCTCGGGCCAGCAGGCGCGGTGCAGCGCGCGCGCCTGGCGCAGCGCGCCGTCGATGCGGTGGCGGATGCGCAGGAAGCCGGCCTCGGGCTCGAAGTGCAGGTCGGAGGCGCCGCGCGAGACCGCGTCGGCGAGCAGGGCATCGACGAGGCGGACCACCAGCTGCGGGTCGCGCGCCGGGCTGCCCGCCGCACCGGTGCGCTGCTCGAGCGCACGCACCAGTTCCTCGATCGAGCTGGCCTGGCCGTAGTGCAGGTCGATCGCGCGCCCGAGCTCGCCGTCGCCGGCGAGCCGCAGCTCGATGTGCACCTCGGGGCCGAGTTCGGCGCGCAGGCGGTCGAGGGCGACGATGTCGTGGGCGTCGGCCATGGCGACGATCAGGCGGTGGCGGGCGGCGTCGTACTGCAGCGGCAGCAGGCGATGGCGGCGCGCCAGGGCGTGCGGCACGCGGGCGAGGGCGTCGGGGTCGGCGAGCGCGGTGGCCAGATCGACGCCGCGCAGGCCGCTGCGCGCGGCGAGCGCCTCGCGCAGTGCGGCCTCGCTGACGAAGCCGAGCTCGACCAGCACCTGGCCGAGCGGCGCGTGCCGCGCCTGCTGCTCGTGGAGGGCGATGCGCAGCTGATCCTCGCCGATCAGGCCGGCGGCGAGCAGGGTCTGGCCAATGGGCAGCGGGGCGTTCATGGCAGGCGTTCGGTGGCGGTCAAGGCGTCGTCGGGCGTCGCGCCGGCGGGCACCAGCAGCGGGCGCAAGGGCATGTGCGGGAAGTTGCGCTGCCCGGGCGAGGGGGTATCGGTGAGGAAGTCGTCGTCGGGCAGGTGGGTGGCGTAGCCGGCATAGCCGGCCTGCAGCGTGGGCTCGTCGATCAGCAGCGGGCGCAGGAAGATCAGCAGCTCGGTGCGCCGCACCGCGTTGTCGCGGCGGGTGAACAGTTCGCCCACCACCGGCAGGTCGCCGAGCAGCGGGATGCGGCCGGTGTCGTGGTCGACGCGGTCCTCCATCAGCCCGCCGAGCACGGCGATCTCGCCGCTGCGCAGGCGCAGCATGGACTCGATCTCGCGCGTGCGGATCTGCGGCACGCGGTTGGGGATGTTGCCGAGCGAGGGGTTGGGGTCGTCCTTGAAACCGGAGATGCCCGAGATCGTCGGCCGCACGTTGAGCGTGATCTCGCCCTCGGCGCTGATCTGCGGCGTGACGGACATGACCATGCCCACGGATACCGACTGCGGCGTGGTGGTGGCGGTGATGCGGGCCTGCTTGCGGTCGTCGTATTCGGTGGTGGTGCTATCGACCAGGAAGTAGACGACCTCCTCGACCACCTTGAGCATCGCGGTCTGGTTGTTGAGCACCGACAGCCGCGGGCTGGACAGCACCTTCACGGTGCCGAAGGTCTCGAGCAGCTCGAGGCGGACGTCGTTGTTCGCCGACAGGTAGGACACGGTGGGCTGGCCGGGCATCGCGTCGCCGCTGCCGCGCGGGCGGATGTTCCAGCCCGGCACGCCGATGCGCGTCCAGTCGATGCCCTGGCGGTAGCCGTCGGCCAGGGTGACCTCGACGATGGTGGCCTCGATCATCACCTGGCGGCGCGCCGCGTGCTGCACGCTGCCGAGGAAGGCGCGCAGCTGCTCGTGCTGGCGCGCGGTGGCGCGCACCATCAGCACGCCGCTCTCGCGGTTGATCATGACGTCCGCGCTGTGGCAGGGGCTGGCGTCGGTGCCGCTGCCGCAGCTGCGCCCGCCCGGGGCGGCGAGGATGCTGACGAGGTTGGCTTCGAGCGCGCTCCAGAAGTCGTTGCGCGCCCGCGTCTCGATCTGCGTCACCGAGGCGTTGCCGGCGCTGCCGCCCGCGCTCTGCGCGTTGGTGCCGGTGGTGGCGATCTGCGTGCTGGTGGCGACGGTGCCGCGCATGTCGCGGCTCAGGTTGACGTAGTCGAGGCTGTAGCTGCGGATTACCGGGGTGTCGGGGCGGACCACCAGATGGCGGCCGCGGAGCGCGTAGCGGATGTCGGCCTGGCCGGCGATGCGGGCGAGCAGCGCGGGCAGCGGCTGGTCGTGCGCGCGCAGGGTGATGCGGCCGTCGATGCCGGCGTGGAGGTCGAGCTCCAGGCCGGCGTCGCGTCCGAGCGCGAGCAGCAGCTCGGCGACCGGGATGTCGCGGACGTCGATCGAGTAGCTGCGCGCGGACGGGGCGGGCTCCGGACCCTGCGCGCGCGGCGGTGTGCTGCCGTGCTCCGCTGCGGGCGCCTCGGCGGGCGGCGTGGCCGGGGATGCCGCCGGTCGCGCGCTGGTCTGCGAGGCTGCCGGCATGACAGCGGCGGCGCGCGCGTCGAGGTGGCCCGCTGCCGGGGGCGCAGGCCGCAAGGGTGCGCAGGCGCCCGAACAGAGGGCGGTGATGACGATGGCAAGGAGATGTCGCGGGCGGTGCATGCCATAATGCTAAATGGGTCGATCGAAAAAGTGAATAGCCCAATGGCATTTTGCGCGCCCCGTGCCTGCGGGCACGCCGGGCGACGCAAGTATCTGGGGCGCAACGCATCTCGACGCATCCGCCCACCCGGTGGTGGATTGTTGCGTTGCAGCAACGAAAGGACGGCAATGGTCCGACTCTGCTACAATTCACGGTTTTTCCGGATCACTCGTTCCCTGTGCCCACGCCTGCCGAACGGACTTCCCCGCTGGTCTCCCTGCGCGACGTGCGCTTCGCCTATGGCGAGCGTGAGGTCCTGCGCGGCATCGACCTGAGCGTGCATCGCGGCCAGGTCGTCGCCATCATGGGCGGCAGCGGCTGCGGCAAGACCACGCTGCTGCGCCTGATCGGCGGCCAGCTGCGCGCCACCGGCGGCACGGTCGAGGTCGAGGGGCGCGATGTGGCGCGCCTGTCGGGCAAGGAGTTGTACGCGCTGCGCCGGCGCATGGGCATGCTGTTCCAGTTCGGTGCGCTGTTCACCGACATGAGCGTGCATGACAACGTCGCCTTCCCGCTGCGCGAGCACACCGCGCTGCCGGCGGACATGATCCACGACCTGGTGCTGATGAAGCTGCAGGCGGTGGGCCTGCGCGGGGCGGCGAAGCTGCATCCGAACGAGCTCTCCGGCGGCATGGCGCGTCGCGTGGCGCTGGCGCGCGCGGTGGCGCTCGACCCGATGCTGATCCTGTACGACGAGCCCTTCGCCGGCCTCGACCCGATCTCGCTCGGCATCATCGGGCAGCTCATCCGCAGGCTCAACGACGCCCTCGGCGCGAGCTCGGTGATGGTGACCCACGACGTGCACGAGTCGCTCGCCATCGTCGATTACATCTACTTCGTGTCCGACGGCCGCATCGTCGCCCAGGGCACGCCGGCGGAGATCCGCGCCTCGACCGACCCCTTCGTGCACCAGTTCGTCCATGCCGAGGCCGACGGGCCGGTGCCCTTCCACTATCCGGCGGCGCCGATCGACAGCCTGCTGGACGAGGAGGGCGCATGAACGCGATCACCGCCGCGCTGCGCCGCATCGGCGCGATGAGCATCGACGGCATCTGGCGGCTGGGCTTCGCCACCCGCTTCCTGCTCGCGGTGCTGATGAACTCGGGCCAGTCGCTGCGCCGCATCCATCTCACCATCCGCGAGCTCTTCTTCAGCGGCGTGCTGTCGCTGCTGATCATCGTCGTCTCGGGTCTCTTCGTCGGCCTGGTGCTCGGCCTGCAGGGCTACGACATCCTGCAGCGCTACGGCTCGGCCGACGCGGTGGGGGTCATGGTGGCGCTGTCGCTGCTGCGCGAGCTCGGC
Organism: Thauera sp.; assembly: GCA_029286945.1. Classification (GTDB taxonomy): domain Bacteria; phylum Pseudomonadota; class Gammaproteobacteria; order Burkholderiales; family Rhodocyclaceae; genus Thauera. Next base: position 18,866 of record JAREIX010000019.1, read on the forward strand.
CCGGTGATCGCCGCGCTCTTGTTCGCCAGCCGCGCGGGTTCGGCGATCACCGCCGAGATCGGCCTGATGAAGACCACCGAGCAGCTGAAGGCGATGGACATGATGGCGGTCAACCCGATCGCGCGCGTGGTCGCGCCGCGCTTCTGGGGCGGCGTGCTGTCGATGCCGCTGCTGGCGGCGCTGTTCTCGGCGATGGGCATCTTCGGCGGCTGGTTCATCACCGTGGTGGTGATCGGCGTCGATGACGGCGCCTTCTGGTCGCAGATGCAGGCGGCGGTGGAATTCGAGTACGACGTGCTGAACGGCGTGATCAAGTCCGCGGTCTTCGGTACGGTGGTGTCGCTGATCGCGGTGTTCGAGGGCTACGATTGCCAGCCGACCGCCGAGGGCGTGTCGCGCGCGATCACCCGCACCGTCGTCACGTCGGCGCTGGCCATCCTGGCGCTGGACTTCGTGCTTACCTCTTTCATGTTCCGGGGTTGATGATGAGTCGTACCGCGCTCGACCTGTGGGTCGGCATTTTTGTTGCGATCGGTTTCGCCGCGCTGGTGTTCCTGGCGATGAAGGTCGGCAATTTCTCGGGTATCAACGGCAGCGAGACCTATCGCGTCGAGGCCCCGTTCGACAACATCGGCGGCCTCAAGGTGCGCGCGCCGGTCAAGAGCTCGGGCGTGCTGGTCGGCCGTGTCGCCGCGATCCGCTTCGACACCGAGATCTACCGCGCGGTGGTCGAGCTCGAGATCGACAAGCGCTACGCCTTTCCGGCCGACAGCACGGCGTCGATCCTGACCTCGGGTCTGCTCGGCGAGCAGTACGTGGGGGTTGAGGCCGGTGCGGACGTCGAGATGCTGAAGAGCGGTGACCGTGTGCTGATCACGCAGTCGGCGGTGGTGCTCGAGAAGCTGATCGGCCAGTTCATGTTCGATCGCGCCGCTGACGCGCCGCCGGCGCAGTAAGGCGCAGGATTTCCGGAGAAAACAACAATGCCAAACGTCTTCCGTTCCTCCCGTGCCGGCGTTGCGGTGGTCGCGCTCTCGGCCGCGCTGCTCGGCGGCTGTGCCACCACCGGCAACCCGAACGATCCGCTGGAGGGCTACAACCGGGCCATGTTCAGCTTCAACGATCAGGTCGACAAGATCGCCATCAAGCCGGCCGCGCAGGTGTACGAGGCCGTGCTGCCGAGCCCGGTGCGAACCGGCGTCGGCAACGTGCTCGGCAACCTCGGCGATCCATGGATCGCGCTCAACAACATGCTGCAGGGCAAGTTCGCCGAGGGCATGAGCGACCTCATGCGCTTCGCGCTCAACTCCACCTGGGGTCTGCTCGGCCTGCTCGACATCGCCAGCGAGGCGGGCCTGCCCAAGCACGACGAGGACCTCGGCCAGACGCTCGGGCGCTGGGGCGTGGGCGAGGGCGCCTACATCGTGCTGCCCTTCTTCGGGCCGCGCACGGTGCGCGACGCGGTGGCCCTGCCCGCCGACATGATGGGTAACGGGCCTTTCAGCATCGATCACGTGCCGACGCGCAACACGCTGCTGGGCACGCGGGTCGTGCATGGCCGCTCGGTGCTGCTTGGCGCTGACCGCACGCTGGAAGAGGCCGCGCTCGACCGCTACGCCTTCGTGCGCGACTTCTACCTCGAACAACGCCGTTACAAGGTCAGCGATGGCCAGCAGGCGCGTGAGTACGAAGATTTCGACGACCAGTCCGCGGCGCCGCTCGGCGACGAAGTGGACACCGCCGCGGCCGCCGCGGTCGAACGCCTGGAACTCGTCGCGATCGGCGAACCGGCCTTCGATCACGCGACGGCATCGTCAAACCACAGGAACTAAGGGCAAGACATGAAAAAAATGCTGAACCGTTTCTTCCTTCCGCTGCTTGGCCTGCTCTTTGCCGGCACGCTGTCGGTGGCCGCCGCGAGCGACGTCAAGGCGCCCGATGCGCTCGTCAAGGACGTCACCAACGAAGTGCTCGAGATCGTGCGTGCCGACAAGGCGATCCAGGCCGGCGACACCAAGCGCGTGATCGAGCTCGTCGATGCCAAGGTGCTGCCGCATTTCGACTTCCGCCGCATGACCATGCTCGCCGTCGGCCGCGACTGGCGCCAGGCCTCGCCCGAGCAGCAGGGCAAGCTCACCGATGCCTTCCGCACCCTGCTCGTGCGCACCTACTCGAACGCGCTGACGCAATATCGCGACCAGCGCATCGTGTTCCCGCTCTCGCGTTTCGCCGCGGCCGACACCCGGGTGCAGATCCGCTCCGAGGTCATCCAGACCGGCGCGCAGCCGGTGGGCATCGACTACATGCTGGAGAAGAGCGAGCAGGGCTGGAAAGTGTTCGACGTCATCGTCGCCGGCGTGAGCCTGGTCACCAATTACCGCAGCAGCTTCGGGCAGGAGATCAGCCGTGGCGGCATCGACGGCCTGATCAAGTCGCTTGAGGATCGCAACCGCAGCCTCGCAGAGCAGCACGGCCTGCAGCAGGGCGAAGGCGGTCGCGGCGCATGAGCGCACAGGGCGGCGCGGTGACGGTATTCGCGCCGGCGGGCGAGCTGACCATGGTGTCGGCGCCTGCCGTGCTCGAGGACGGCAGGCGGCTGGCGCGCGCGGGCGACATGGTGGTCGACTTCGCGGGTGTCACCGTCGCGGATTCGGCGGCGCTCGCCTTGCTGCTCGACTGGATGCGTTGCGCGCGCGCGGCCGGCAACCGCCTGGCGGTGCGCGGCCTGCCTGCCGCCATGGCGAGCCTGGCCGCGCTCTACGACATCGATGCGTTGTTGCCGCTGGAGTCCGCGCAATGACGGTGCCGGCGATCCGCATTCACGGTGTCGTCAAGCACTACGGGACGCTGAAGGCGCTCGGCGGCGTGGACCTGGAGGTCGCGCAGGGCGAGTTCTTCGGCCTGCTCGGGCCCAATGGCGCGGGCAAGACCACGCTGATCTCGGCGCTGTCGGGGCTGGTGCGCCCGGACAGCGGTTCGATCGCCGTCATGGGACACGATGTCGTGGGCGATTACCGCAACGCGCGCCGCAATCTCGGCGTGGTGCCGCAGGAACTGGTGTTCGATCCCTTCTTCTCGGTGCGCGAGCTGCTGCGCATCCAGTCGGGCTACTTCGGCATCCGCAACAACGACGGCTGGATCGACGAGATCCTCGCCAGCCTGGACCTCACCCACAAGGCCCACGCCAACATGCGCGCGCTGTCGGGTGGCATGAAGCGGCGGGTGCTGGTGGCGCAGGCGCTGGTGCATCGGCCGCCGGTGATCGTTCTCGACGAGCCTACCGCGGGCGTAGACGTCGAGCTGCGCCAGGGACTGTGGCAGTTCATCCGCAAGCTCAACCGCGACGGCCACACCATCGTGCTGACCACGCACTACCTGGAAGAGGCCGAGACCCTGTGCGGTCGTATCGCCATGCTCAAGGCGGGCAGGGTGGTGGCGCTCGACACCACCGACAACCTGCTGCGCCGCTTCGCCACCCACAGCCTGCGTGCGCGCCTGGCGCATCCGGAGCGCGGCGTGGCGCTGGGCGGCATCGCCGGCGAGGGCGGCTGGGTGGATTTCGCCTTCGACGCCTATGCCGAGGTCGAGGCCCTGCTCGCCCGCCTGCGCGAGGCCGGCGCCGGCCTCACCGAGATGCAGCTCGGCGAGCCGGATCTCGAGCGTGTCTTCGTCGAGGTCATGAACCGTGCCTGATCGCCAGTCTCCCCTCGCGCCGCGCATCGAGCCGATGGCGCCCGAGTCGCCGCTGACCGGCTTTCGCACCCTGCTCTACAAGGAGACGCTGCGCTTCTGGAAGGTCAGCTTCCAGACCGTCGCCGCGCCGGTGCTCAATGCGCTGCTGTTCCTGCTCATCTTCTCGCACGTGCTCGACCGCCACGTCACGGTCTATGGCGAGGTCGCCTACACCAGCTTCCTGGTGCCCGGCCTGGTGATGATGTCGGTGCTGCAGAACGCCTTCGCCAACAGCTCGTCCTCGCTGATCCAGAGCAAGATCACCGGCAACATCATCTTCGTGCTGCTGCCG
>JAREIX010000020.1 GCA_029286945.1 Thauera sp.
CACGATGTGATCGGAGTACTTGCGGATCAGGCTCTTGAGCTTCCACGACGACAGCAGGTCTTCCTGGCCCTCGCGCAGGTGCAGGGTGATCTCGGTGCCGCGGCCGGCCTTGTCGACCTGCTCGACGGTATAGGCGCCGGCCTCGTCGCCGCTCATCGAGCATTCCCACTTCACCGCCTGGTCGGCGGGCAGACCGGCGCGACGCGACACCACGGTGACCTTGTCGGCGACGATGAAGGCCGAATAGAAGCCGACGCCGAACTGGCCGATCAGGTGGGCGTCCTTCTTCTGGTCGCCGGTGAGCTTGCCGAAGAACTCCTTCGTGCCCGACTTGGCGATGGTGCCGAGGTGGGCGATGGCCTCGTCGCGGCTCATGCCGATGCCGTTGTCGGCGACGGTGACGGTCTTCGCGTCGGCGTCGAAGCCGATGCGGATCTTCAGCGCGCTGTCGTTCTCGTACAGGCTGCCATTGTCGAGCGCCTCGAAGCGCAGCTTGTCGCAGGCGTCGGAGGCGTTGGAGACGAGCTCGCGCAGGAAGATCTCGCGGTTGGAATAGAGCGAGTGGATCATCAGGTGAAGCAGCTGCTTCACCTCGGCCTGGAAGTTCATCGTCTGGGCGGCTGCGGTTTCGGACATGGATACGACTCCAGCGTGGTTACGGATCAGTGCGTCCGCAGATGGGGACGCCCGTCCGGCTTTCAAGCCCCGCCGCGCGCAGGCCTGCGCTCACAGGTACTGCACGTCGGTGATCTCGATCTCGCGCATGCCCGCCGGGCTCTGGAAGCGCACCACGTCGCCCACGCGCGCCTTCAGCACCGCGCGCGCCAGCGGCGAGATCCAGCTGATGCGCCCCTGCGAGGCGTCCGCCTCATCCACGCCGACGATCTGCCAGGTCTGCTCGTCGCCAGTCTCGAGGTCGCAGAAGCTCACCGTGGCGCCGAAGAACACCTGCTCGAGGCCCTGCTGGCGCTCGGGGTCGACCACCTCGGCGCTCTCGATGCGCTTGATCAGGAAGCGGATGCGGCGGTCGATCTCGCGCAGCCGCTTCTTGCCGTAGATGTAGTCGCCGTTCTCCGAGCGGTCGCCGTTGCCCGCCGCCCAGGCCACGGTCTCGACCAGCTTCGGGCGCTCGATGCGCACGAGCTGGTCGAGCTCTGCACGCAGCGCGTCGTAGCCGCGCCGGGTCATGTAGTTCTTGCTGCCTGCGGGCAGCCGCAGCGCAGGGGCGAGTTCCTCGTCGTCGTCCGCGGCGCCGTCGTTTTCCTTCACGAAGGCCTTGTTCACTTGAGCAATTCCGGTATGAGCAAAGCGCGCATGGTAAGAAATCCGCCCCGCCAGCGCCACGCCGGCATGACGCCTACGGCGCGGTGCGGGCGCCGGCGGCAACGAAGTTGTCATTACCCCTGCCGGCGCATAACATTCCGCCCAAACAAGGGCGCACACCGACGCCCGGCAATCAGCCGCCGAACGGCCGCGCGATCGACGCGGAACGACAACACAAACGCGATGCACGGGGGACGCAAGCATGAACGACAAGACCTTTCACGACGTGACCAGCTTGCACCTGCGCCTCGAGGAGATGCGCCTCGAGCACCGGGATCTCGACGACGCGATCGCCGGCCTCGCCGCCTCGCCGACCGGCGACGAGCTGATGCTGCGCCGCCTCAAGAAGCGCAAGCTCGCGCTCAAGGACCGCATCATCGCCATCGAACACATGCTGAGCCCGGACGAGCGCGCCTGAGCCCCCCCGCCCACGGACAGCCCCATATTCCCCATGAACGAGATCCAGGTATCCGGCCATCCGGTGGCCGTCGCACTCCAGGGCGAAGCCGCCGCCCCCCCGCTGCTGCTGATCCACGGCGCCGGCCACGACCACGGCGTGTGGGACGCGCTGCTGCCCGCGCTGGCGCAGGCCGGCCACCGCGTCATCGCCCCCGACCTGCCGGCGCACGGCGCCTCGTGCGGTCCGCCGCTCGCCGAAATCGACGCCATGGCGGACTGGGTGCTCGCGCTGGCCGACGCGCTCGGCGTGGACAGCTTCCGCCTCGCCGGCCACAGCATGGGCTCGCTGATCGCGCTGGCCGTCGCCGCGCGTGCGCCCGCCCGCGTGCGCACGCTCTACCTGCTCGGCAGCCTGGCGCCGATGCCGGTCGCGCCCTTCGTGCTCGATGCCGCCCGTGACGACCCGCCGGCCGCGTGGGCGCTGATCAACAAGTTCTCCTTCGCGCCCGCCGAGGTGCTCGGCGAAGCGCGCCGGCGCGAGCTCGAGGCCGCCAACCTCGCGCGCATGCAGCGGCAGGGCGCGGCCGTGCTGGCGACCGACCTCCTCGCCTGCGACCGCTGGCGGGACGGGCTGCAGGCCGCGGCGCGCGTCCGCTGCCCGGTGCTGATGATCAGCGGCGATCGCGACCGCATGACCCCGGCCGATGCAGCGCTGCCCCTGCGCGACGCCTTCACCGGCTGCGAGGCCCGCCTGCTGGTGCTGCCCGGGCTGGGCCACGCACTGATGCAGGAGGCCCCGCAGCCGGTGGTCGACGCGATGCTGGCGCGGCCCTGAACGACCATCCCGCTCCACAGTCCCTTCAACACCCACAGGAGATCGACATGGCGGAGCAGGACCCCACGAACGCGCAGAGCGCCGAGAACCCGTCGAAGCCGGCCGCCCCCCGGACCGACGACGACCCCGGCCTGCCCTTCCCCACCGTGCGCGAGGTCTCGCTCGCCGCGCCATTCCGCTGGATCGCCCGCGGCGCTGCAGACCTGCTCGCCTGCCCGGGTCCGAGCCTGTTCTACGGCCTATGCTTCGCGGCGATGGGTGTGCTGACCGTGCTGATGTTTCTCCACGCCTACGAGTACATCGCCGCGCTGGCCTCGGGCTTCCTGCTCGTCGGGCCGCTGTTCGCGATGGGCCTGTACGAGCTCAGCCGCCGGCACGAACGCGGCGAGCGGTGCGCGCTCGGCCCCACGCTCACCGTGTGGCGGCGCAACATCAGCAACATCGGCGTGTTCGCGGTCGTGCTCGGCGTCGTGCTGCTGGTGTGGGCACGGGCGTCGATGGTGGTGTTCGCGCTGTTCTACACCGAAGAGATGCCGACCCTCGACAGCCTGATCGAGCAGATCCTCACGCTGCGCAACCTCGAGTTCCTCGGCGCCTACGTCGGCGTCGGGCTGGTGTTCGCCACCATCGCCTTCGCGGCCAGCGTGGTGTCGGTGCCGCTGATGCTCGACCGCAACCAGGACGCGATCACCTCGATGCTGGCGAGCTTTGGCGCCCTGCTCAACAACCCCGGTCCGATGCTGGTATGGGCGGCGCTGATCGTCGTGCTGACCGCAGTCGGCTTCGCCACCCTCAACATCGGCTTCGTGGTGCTGATGCCGATCATCGGCCACGCCACCTGGCACGCCTACCGCGACCTCATCGAGCCGCTGCCGCCCGCCTGACCCCGATGCCCGCCTCGGCCGGCGGGTGCGCGCATCAGTCTTCCAGCTCGAGCACCAGCGGCTGATGGTCGGAGGCCGCGGTTTCGGCGCGCACCTGCAGCGCACGCACACGAGGCGCCAGATCGGCGGTGACGAAGAAGAAGTCGCAGCAATAGGCGCGATCCGGCCACTCCGCGCCATGCAGGCCGACGCTCGGCGCATGCGGCAGGCCCGGCGCGAGCGCACGCCAGGCATCGCGCCAGGCCGGCACGTCCGCCCCGATCGGCGCCTGCATCAGCTGGTGCTCGGCCGAGTCGGGCTCGCAATTGAAGTCCCCGCACACGATCGCTGACGCCGGTCGCGGCCGCGCGGCAAAGGCGGGATTCGACTCCTTGCCCACCGCCGGCGCCGCGGCCTGGCCGGCCGCCTCGGCCTGCAGCGCGCGCAGCGCCTCGACCTGGGCGCGGCGCTGGCGCTGCGAGTAGTACTCCAGATGCGTCGTCAGCACGCGCAGCGGTCCGCGCACGGTGCTCACCACCGCCTCCACGCACACCCGCTGCATCGCCGGGAACGCGGGGTCGGCCGGCGCCGGCAGCAGATGGCGGAAGACCTGCCCCACCGGCAGGCGCGACAGCAGCAGGTTGCCAAAGCGCGCCCGCCCGCCCGCGCCGTCGGGCACGTCCATGCCGGCCGCGAACACCGACTCGTGGCCGGGGAAGGCAGCGGCGAAGTGAGCCGGCTCGTCCTCGCGCGCGCCGCCGGCCAGCCCCGGAAAATTGCACGCCACCTCCTGCAGGCAGATCACATCGAAGTCGCCCGCCGCGCGGATCGCCGCCACCGTGCGCGCCAGGTCCACCCTGCCATCCGCGCCGCGCCCCCACTGGATGTTCCACGTCAGCAGCCTCATCTCGCCCTCGCCTCGCTCGTCCCGATCGGGATCCTGTCCCGGACCGCTTCAAAGATATATCGCCCGATATCGATCGGCCATCACCGTCGCTTCGGTACCCCACCTCCCCTCATCGGTCCGCCCCCGACCGCCGGCCCGCCCCGTTCGGCTTGACGGCAGGCGCCCGACAGGCGATGTTCGGCCGATGCCCGCTCTCGTAGCTTCACGCCGCCTCGTGCGCGCGCTCTGCCTCGTCCTCGCGCTCACCAGCCTCGCCTGCGCGGGCCAGCCCCCGGCGCTCGCCGCCGACAAGCCGCTGCGCATCGGCGTGCTCGCCTTTCTCGGCACCGAGGCCGCGGTGGTGGAATGGACGCCGGTGCTGCGCAGGCTGCAGGCCGCCCTGCCGGGCTACGCCCACACGCTCGTCCAGCTCGACCACGACGGCCTGCAGGCGGCCGCGCGCGGCGGCGAGCTCGACTTCATCATCACCAACCCCGGCCATTACGTCGAGCTCGAGGCGGCGCTCGGCGCCAGCCGCATCCTGACCCTGGACGTCGGCGGCGGCCGTGTACCGGAGCGCGCCCTCGGCTCGGTGGTGATCGTGCCGCGCGCGAGCCCGCTGCGCGCGCTGGAGGACCTCCCCGGCCACCGGCTGGCGATCGTGGACCGCGACGGCTTCGGCGGCTACCAGCTGGTGTGGGGCGAGCTCGATCGGCTGGGCATCGCGCCCGAGAGCGCGCTCGCCGCGTTGCGCGAGGTCGGCTTTCCGATGGACGGCGTCGTGGACGCGCTCGACGGCGGGCAGGCCGACGCCGGCGTGCTGCGCAGCTGCCTGCTCGAGACCCACCCCGACTGGGCCGCGCGCTTTCGCGTGCTGTCGCCGCGCGCCGAGCCCGGCTTTCCGTGCGCCACCTCGACCCGGCTCTACCCCGACTGGCCGCTCGCCACGCTGCGCCACACGCCGCCCGAGCTGGCGCGCGCGGTGGCGATCGCGCTGCTCGGCATGCGCCACGAGCAGGACGGCCTGGCCTGGGCGGTGCCCGCCGACTATCAGGCCGTACATGAACTCTTCCGCCGCCTCGAGATCGGCCCCTACGCCTACCTGCGCGCGCCCACGCTGATGGTGCTGGCCGAGCGCTACTGGCCCTGGGTGGCCGGCTTCGCGCTGCTGATCGTTGGCTGGATCGCCTACACGGTGCGCGTCGAACACCTCGTCCAGACGCGCACCGCCGCGCTGCGCGCGGCGCTCGCCGAACGCGAGGCGATGGAGGCGCGCATGCGCGGCGCCCAGGAGCAGGCCGAGCACATGTCGCGCCTGTCGGTGCTGGGCGAGCTCTCCGGCACGCTCGCCCACGAGCTCAACCAGCCGCTGGCGGCAATCGCCAACTACGCCAACAGCCTGGTGCGCCGTGCCGACAACCAGCGCCTGACCGAGGCCGCGGTGCGCGAAGCCGCGGGCGAGATCGCCGGCCAGGCCGAGCGCGCCGCCGGCATCCTCGGCCGCATCCGCGCCTTCGCGCGCAAGCGCACCGCCAGCCGCGAGACGGTGGCGCCGCGCGAGCTGGTCGACGAGGCCGCGACCCTGTTCCGCGGCATGCTCGCCCACGCCCCCGCGGTGGGCATCGACGAGGCCCTGCCGCCCGGCACGCTGATCGAGGTGGATCGCCTGCAGATCCAGCAGGTGCTGCTGAACCTGCTCAAGAACGCCTGGGACGCCAGCCGCGCCCAGCCGCTCGAGCGCCAGCGCATCGACATCCGCCTCGACACCGATGCCGACCGCCTGCGCATCGCGGTGCGCGACTACGGCAGCGGGCTGGAGCCGGCCGCGCGCGAGCGCCTGTTCGAATCCTTCTTCACCACCAAGGCCGACGGCCTCGGCCTGGGGCTGTCGATCTGCCGCAGCATCGCCGAGGCCCACGGCGGCCGGCTGAGCGCCGAGCCCCCCGCCGCCAGCGCCGATTTCGGCAACGCGGGCGCGCTCTTCATCCTCAGCCTGCCGCTGCACCAGCCGCCACCCGGCCACACCACCGCACACCTCGCACCCGAACAGCCATGACCCCTGCCGAAGACTTCCCGATCCACGTCATCGACGACGACGCCGCCTTTCGCCGCTCGCTGGTGTTCCTGCTCGAATCCATGGGCTGGAGGGTGTGCGCCCACGCCTCGGCCGAGGATTTCCTCGCCGCCGCGCCCGAACCCGCCACCGCCGCCTGCCTGGTGCTCGACATCCGCATGCCGATGATGAGCGGGCTGGAACTGCAGCAGGTGCTTCGCCAGCGCGGCTGGCAGGTGCCGATCGTGTTCATCACCGGCCACGGCGACGTCGAGCTCGCGGTGCAGGCGATGAAGCATGGCGCCTGCGACTTCCTGGAGAAGCCCTTCAAGGATCAGGTGCTGATCGACGCGGTGGGACGGGCGGTGAAGCTGGGCTGCGAGGCGCGCGCGCGCAATGCGCGCTGCGAAGCGGCGCAGGCCCTGCTCGACCGCCTGTCGCCGCGGGAGCAGGAGGTGGCGCGCCTGGTGGCGCTCGGGCAGCCCAACAAGCTGGTCGGGCGCGCGCTCGACATCAGCGAGAAGACGGTGCATGTGCACCGCCAGCACGTCATGGAGAAGACCGGCGTCGGCAGCGCCGCCGAGCTCGCGCGCCTGATGCTGCGCGCGGACCCGGCGGCGCTGGACTGAACGCGCGGCGGCTCTGCGAGCGCTGCTTTCGCGGGCAAGCCCGCTCCCACGGTGGTGCGCCACGCTGTGGGAGCGGGCTTGCCCGCGAATGGGCGGCGGAGCGGCTGACTTGCGGCCCCGCTCCGCCGCACTGCTTCACACGCGCTCGAGGCGCGCCGGCAAGCCCTGCCGCACCGCGGTGCCCGACACCGCATCGACCCAGATCACCTTGCCGCCGCGGGTCGGGTCGGCGAGGCCGAGCTCGTTGAGGTTGATGCCTGCGCGCAGGTCGGGCCGGTCGGGCTGCGCCTGGTCGCCGATGCGGTGCGCACGCGCGCCGAGCTCGCGGTGGCCGTAGCCGTGCTCGATCGCCATCACGCCCGCTGTCACGCCCTCATGCACGATCACCGTGCATTCGGCCGCGCCGCCCGGGGTGCGGATGCGCGCCGTGTCGCCGCTCTTCAGGCCGAGCTTTTCGGCGTCGGCCGGATGCACGACCACCGGGTTGTCCGGGTGCAGGCCGGTAATGCGGGTGGCGATGCTGTAGGAGTTCTGCAGCGCCGACTTGTAGCTGATGATCTGCAGCGGCCAGTCGGCCTCGGTGTGGATCTGGCGCATCGGCGTGCCGTCGTAGAAGGCCGGCGGCGTCCATTGCGCGCAACCGCCAAAGCGCGCACCGGTGAGCGTGTTGCGCGCGCTGCCGACCATCTCGTTCCACAGCCACAGCGGCTTGGTGAAGCGGTGGGCCTGCCAGTCGGGCTGCTCGGCGTCCTGCGCCTCGGTGGCGGGCTGGTAGCGTCCGCCGCGGGTGAACAGGAAGGCCACCTTGCGCCACTCATCGGGCTTGAGCACGCCCTCGAGCTGCGGGCGCAGGCGCTCGACGCCGGAGAGCTGCAGGTCCTCGTCGCTCGCGTCGGCCACCGGCGCCTTGCCGGCGAAGGCGATGTTGGCGCCGCCGCGCAGGTACCAGTCCTCGGGGGTGTCGAGCGGGTAGCGCCCGCCGTCCATGTCGGCGATCGCGTCGGCGCCGAAGCCGGGCAGCTTCATCGCGCGGGCGAGCGCGATGTAGAAGGTCTCCATGCCGATCGGCGCGCCTGCGGGCGTCCTTGCCGCCTTCGGCTCGACCACCGGCCAGCGCGCGGTGGTGGCCTTGGTCGGCACGCCGTTCCAGGGTGCGGTCCAGCCCCAGCTCTCGTACATCAGCGAGTCGGGCACGATGTAGTCGGCAAAGGCGTTGCTCTCGTTGATCAGCGGGTCGACCGAGATGATCAGCGGCAGCTTCTTCGGGTCGGCGAGGTCCTTCTCGATCAGCGGACGCACGCCGGTGATGCCGTACAGCGGGTTGCAGCTCCACAGCACCAGCGCCTTGAGGCCGTAGGGGTAGCCGCGCAGCGCCCCCGGGAACCACTCGGTGCCCAGGCCGGGGGCATTGGGGAACCAGGCGTCGCTGGCCGGGTAGGCCTTTCCCTCGGCCTGGCGGCGCTTGAACTCGGCCGAGCGCTCGTAGGCGACGTTGCGCCCGAGCGGGGTGCCGGACGGCTTGAGCGCGCCCGGGAAGGCCTCGAGGTCGTAGCGCGGGCCGGCGCCGTTATCCTTGAAGCCGCCGCCGTTCATCACGAAGCCGCCCTTGCAGTTCAGGTTGCCGATCAGCGCATTGAGCGTGACCACGGAGTAGGCGTTGTAGAAGCCGTTGCCGGCCATCATGCCGCCGTGCGCAATCGCGCTCGCCTTGCGGCCGTGACGGGTGAACTCTTCGGCCAGGCCGACGATCACTTCTTCCGGGATGCCGCACGCCGCCGAGTAGTCGGCGATCGACAACGCACGTGCCGATTCGCGCAGCAGCTCGAAGGAGGTCTTCACCGTCACCGGCTTGCCGCCGAGCTCGATGACCCGGGTGGCTTCCAGCACCGCCGGCACGGTCGCGGTCTCGGCCGCGACCAGTTCGCCGCCGGCGGTGGCGATCACATAGGGGTCGGCGTCCTTGTACTTGTCCTCGGCGGCGATTTCCATGCCGATGTCGGAGCCGCGCAGGAAGCGGCCCTGGCGCGCATGACCTTCCTCTGCGATCACCAGCCAGCCGGCATTGGTGAAGGACGGCTCGCCGGCGGCCTGGGCGGCCTTGAGGTTGGGCCAGGCGAGGTAGGCGGTGTTCACGCGCGCGTTGTCGAACATCCAGCGCATCATGCCCATCACCAGCGCGCCGTCGGTGCCGGGACGGATCGGCACCCAGCGCCCGTGTTCGGCGGCGGCGAGGTTGTGCGAGTTGTTGAGCACCGGATCGACCACCACGTAGTCCAGGCGGCCCTCGGCGCGGCCCTTGGCGAGCATGCCGCCGGTGCGCTTGAAGGGGTTGCCGGCGTTGCCCGGGGCGGTGCCGATGAAGAGCACGAACTCGGCGTTGGCGAGGTCGGGCTTGGCGTGCGGCATCTTCTTCAGGTCGCCGAACAGCGCGCCCGAGCCGGAGCGGTAGGCGCCGCCGCAGTAGGAGCCGTGGCCGACGTGGTTGAGGGTGCCGTAGGCCTGGTTCCAGAAGCGGCGGCTGAAGGCCTCGCGGCCGTCATTGACGCTGGTCAGCACCGCGACCTGGTTCACCCGCTTGCCGAGCTCGGGCGCCGCGGCATCGATCGGCTGCTCGAGGTCGCGCAGCGCGGCGAGGCCGTCGACATGGCCCTCGCCGAACAGATCGCCGCCCTCCACCACTTCCTTCACCAGCTGCTCGAAGGAGATCGGCTGCCACTGGCCGGAATTGCGCGCACCGACCCGCTTCAGCGGGGTGAGCACGCGGAAGGGCGAGTTCATCTGGTCCATCGCCGCGTTGCCGCGGCCGCAGGCGGTCGAGCGCCCGGCCAGGCCCTTGTCCTGGAAGCGCGACATCGCCACCAGGCTCTCCTTCACCGAGGCCTTCATCGGCAGGTGGGGCTCGGTCGATAGCGGGCTGTAGGGGTTGCCGACGACGCGGATGACCTGGCCGCTCGCCTTGTCGATGCGCACGCGCACGCCGCATTGGGTGGTGCAGCCCAGGCACGCCGTGTAGCTGACCTGCTGGTTCGGGTTGGGCGTGAATTCGCCCGTCACCGGATCGACGGTGAATTCCGGCTCGGCCGAGCGGCCGTGGATGTGGCGGCCCTCGGCGATCTTCTTCTCTTCGGGGCCGGTGAAGTTGGCCACCATGCGGCCCAGGGTCTGCGAGAAGCCGGCGGCAAAGGCGGCCAGGCCACCGGCGGCGATGATTTCACGACGTTCGATTTTCATGATGTTTCTCCTTGGTCGCCCGCGCTCAGGCGGCAGCCTTGTCGGGGGTGCCGGCCGCGAGGCGGTCGAGCGGCAGCAAGGTGGTGATGAGGACGAAGAGGAAGACCCACAGCCCGGCGGTGCCGACGATGCCGAGCAGGCCCTCGGGGCCGAGCGGCAGCGCATAGCTGTAGTAGCCGGCGCCGGTCTTGGGCACCTCCTGGCCGCCGATGAAGATCGACCAGCGCATCATCCACGCCGAGTGCAGCGCGAGCAGGCCGATCAAGAGGCCGGAGCCGGGCGCTTTCCAGGCCAGCACCAGGGTCAGCACGGTGGCGGCCACCGCCCACACGGCCGAGAGCTGCCAGTTGGCCGAGGGGCCGACCTCGGCCAGGGCCTGGACATGCACCGGCGAAATGCCGGAGACGCCGAGCGCCAGACACAGCGCGCCCACCGCCAGCGCCGCCACCTGACTCGCGGCCAGCACGCCGGCCATGCGGCGGCTGGCGGCCGCGTCCCGGAGGCCGAAGCGGTTGAACAGCAGCGCCAGGCCGACCGCGCCGGCAAAGGCGGTGACGAAGAACTGCAGCGGCAGCAGCGGCGTGTTCCACAGCGGACGGGCCTGCACCACGGCGACCTCGGCCCCGGTGTAGAGCGCCACCAGCCCCGCGCCGACGAAGGTGAGCAGCGCCGCGGCCTTCAGGGCGCCACGGCTGTCGTGGCCGCCGTAGGCGAGCACCCCGGCCAGGCCGCCCAGCTTGCCGCCACTCGCGGCGTGGCGCGCCAGCTCGGGGCGGAAGGCCAGCCAGGCGTAGATCAGCAGCCCGCCCAGATACACCGGGATGAAGAAGGCGCCCCACGACATCCAGGAACTCGGCGTGAAGTAGGCATAGAAGTGCCAGAAGCGGCCCGGCTGGTGCAGGTCGGCGAGCAGCGCCACCGGCGCGGCCAGGCCGCACACCAGCGCGCCGAGCAGGGCCAGGCGCGAGATGCCCGCCCACCCCGGACGGCGGAAGACGATGCCGGGCAGCGACAGCAGGTAGGCGCCGTAGGACAGGCCGATCAGGAAGAAGTACTGCACCGCCCACGGCAGCCACGCGACTTCGCGCGCGACGTTGAGGGTTTCGACGATGTTCGGGTTCATGCTGGATCTCCTCGCGTGCGGTTCAGGCGTGCGGCAGGCTGCGGGGCTTCCACAGCGTGCCCTGGCCCTCGACCTTGCCGGTGAAGCGCTCGTCGAGGCCGATGTAGAACACCCGCGGCGCGGTCTCGAGCTCGGGCTTGAGCACCTTCAACTGCGGCTGCGCTTCCTTCAGGCGGCGGGCGAGCTCGCCCTCGGGGTCGTTGATGTCGCCGAAGATGCGCGCGCCGCCGACGCAGGTCTCGACGCAGGCGGGCAGCAGGCCGGCATCCACGCGGTGGGCGCAGAAGGTGCACTTGTCGGCCTTGTTGGTCTCGTGGTTGATGAAGCGCGCGTCGTAGGGACAGGCCTGCACGCAGTAGGCGCAGCCCACGCAGCGGTCGCCATCGACGGCGACGATGCCGTCCTCGCGCTTGTAGGTGGCGCTCACCGGGCACACCGGGATGCAGGGCGGGTTGTCGCAGTGGTTGCACAGGCGCGGCAGCACGTAGGTGCCGGCCGGCTGCGCGCTGTCGGTGAGCTTGACGCTATAGGTCGACACCACGGTGCGGAAGCTGCCTTCCGGCACGGCGTTCTCCTGGATGCAGGACACCGTGCAGGCCTGGCAGCCGATGCACTTGCGCACGTCGATCAGCATCGCCCACTGCTGCCTGCCGGTGCTGGCGATCGCCGGCGTGGGCGCGATCGCCGCGGCGGCGGTCAGCACCGGCACGCCGCGCAGGAAGTTGCGGCGCGAGGGCGAGGCCGGCGCTGGCGGCGCCGATACGGCGCGGGCAGCGGGATCGGGGATCTGGAAAGCCTTTTTCATTGCGGTTACTCCACGGGCCATTGGCGTGGATCCCACTGTAGGCTTCCGATACCCACACAAGAATTGGGGAGATGAGGCAAGCGGCTAGATGGTTTTACCTATTGCACACACGCTCGCCGCCAGGCCCGTGCGCCGTGGCGGCCCCGCCGCCGCGGCACGCCGCGCCCCCGGCGGGGCATAATCGGCCTATCCCGATCGACAGGAAGCGATTCGATGCGACACGCGCACGATCACGCGCATCACGGCCATGAGCACGCGGCGCACGCACACGACCATGGCGACGCCGCCCCGCACCGCCATGGGCACGCGCATGGCCCGCACCGCCCTGCGCATCACGACCACGGCCACCCTGGTCACCATGGCCACCACCACCACGACCACGCCGCCAGCCGCTTCCTGCCGCTGGCGCTGGCGCTCACGCTGGTCTTCGCCGCGGTGGAGGCGATCGCCGGCTGGTGGTCGGGCTCGCTCGCGCTGCTCGGCGACGCCGGCCACATGCTCACCGACGCCATGTCGCTCGGGCTGGCGGCGATCGCCGCGCGCGTCGCGCAGCGCGCGCCGAGCCATCGCCACAGCTACGGGCTGCGCCGGGTCGAGGCGCTGGCCGCCCTCGTCAATGCGCTGTTCATGCTCGCCGTGGTCGGCGGCCTGGTGTGGCACGCGGTCGAGCGCCTGATGAATCCGCGCGAGGTCGCCGGCGAGGCGGTGATCCTGGTCGCGCTCGGCGGGCTGGTGCTCAACGTCGTCGTCGCCTGGCTGCTCACCCGCGGCGAGGCCGACCTCAACACCCGCGGGGCGCTGCTGCACGTGATCGGCGACCTGCTCGGCTCGGTGGCGGCGCTCGCCTCGGGCATCGTCATCCTCTACACCGGATGGACGCCGATCGACCCGATGCTGACCATGCTGATCTGCGGGCTGATCCTGTTCTCCACGCTGTCGCTGCTGCGCCGCGTGCTCAACACCCTGCTCGAGGGCGTGCCCGAGGGCCTGTCGCTGCCCGAGGTCGGGCGTGCGATGGCGGCGGTCGATGGCGTGCGCTCGGTGCACGACCTGCACATCTGGAGCATCGACTCGCGCGGCACCGCGCTGTCGGCCCATGTAGTGCTGGCCGACGCGGCGCGCTGGCAGAGCGTGCTTGAGGCCGAGCGCCGCCTGCTGCAGAGCCGCTTCGGCATCGAACACGCCACCCTGCAGCCCGAGCTGCCGCCCGCGCAGCCCCTGGTGTTCACCCCGCGCGCCGCGCGCCCCACGCGCACCGCGCCGCCGGACGCCGGTCGCAAGCACTGAACCCCCGCATCGAGGACGCCACCATGCACTCTGCCCAGGAACTCGTCAGCCAGATCGAGGCACTCACCTCGCTGCCCGACGTCTATGAGCGCGTCAGGGAACAGGTCGAATCCCCCGACGGCTCGGTCGCCGAGGTGGCACGCCTGGTCGGCGCCGACCCGGCGCTCAGCGCCCGCCTGCTGCGCCTGGTCAACAGCGCACTGTACGGCCCGCGCGGGCGCATCGACGACGTGCTGCGCGCCGTCACCCTGCTCGGCCTGCAGCAGGTGCACGACCTCGTGCTGGCGATGTCGCTGCAGGCCACCTTCGCCGGCATCCGGCCGGCAAGGCTCGACATGCAGCGTTTCTGGCGCCGCAGCCTGCTCACCGCCCTGGCCGCACGCGCCGCCGCGCAGGCGGCCGCACAGCCGATGAGCGAGCGCATGTTCGTGATCGGCGTGCTGGCGGACATCGGCCACCTGGTGCTGTACCAGACCGTGCCCGAGCTCGCCGCCCTCGCGCAGCGCGAGGCGGACGCCGGCGCCGAGGCGCTCGATGCCGCCGAGCGCCGCGTCGTCGGCTGCGACTTCGCCGAAGTAGGCGCGGCGCTGATGGATCGCTGGCAGCTGCCGGACCGCTTCGCCGGCGCGATCGGCACGCAGATGCTGCCGCGCCTGGGTGGCGCCTTCGCCGCCGACGCCGCCGCGCTGCACCTGGCACGGCGGATCGCCGAGGCCGATGCGAAGGGCGAGCGCAGTGCCGACGCCGCGGCGAGCGTCGAGGCCGGCGTGTGGACGCTGATCGGCCTCGCCCCCGAGCAGCTCGCCGCCCTCCGCGAGGAGGCCGAGCTGAACCTGGCCGCCTACCTGGCGCTGTTCTTCCCGCGCTGAAACGGTCTCGGGAAAGCCGCGCAAACCCGCGTAAACACAGGGATTCCGGGCTAACGAAGGAAAAAATTCACTACTAGATGTAGTGCATCAAAATTCATCAGAGCACAAACAAAAACATTAAGTTATTGATTTTTAACGATTTAATTTTTTTGCGAAACCGCTGCTTCCGCGCTATTCTTCAGTCCGTTCCACGAACCACCAACGGATGAAGAAAAAGACCATGAGCGAGATCACCAGCGCGTCCACCCAGAGCACAGCGAAACCCTCCGCCGCCAACCTGCCGATGCAGGAAATCTCCGGCGAGGTCCTCATCGAGAAGTACGCCAAGGGCGACGAGCAGACGGTCGCCGAGGTACGCCGCCGCGTCGCGCGCGCGCTCGCCGCGATCGAAACCGAAGACAAGCGCGCCCACTGGGAAGCCAAGTTCCTCGAGGCGCAGGAGAAGGGCTTCGTGCCGGCCGGCCGCATCAACAGCGCCGCCGGCACCACGCTCGCCGCCACCCTGATCAACTGCTTCGTGCAGCCGGTCGGCGACTCGGTCACCGAGGCGGTCGACGGCCGCCCCGGCATCTACACCGCACTCGCCCAGGCCGCCGAGACCATGCGCCGCGGTGGCGGCGTCGGCTACGACTTCTCGTCGATTCGCCCCAAGGGCGCGCTGGTCAGGGGCACGGCCTCGAACGCCTCCGGCCCGGTGTCCTACATGCGCGTGTTCGACCGCTCGTGCGAGACGGTGGAGTCCGCCGGCGCCCGCCGCGGCGCGCAGATGGGCGTGCTGCGCTGCGATCACCCGGACATCGAGGAATTCATCCACGCCAAGGACGAGGGCGACCTCACCAACTTCAACATCTCGGTCGGCGTCACCGACCCCTTCATGCAGGCGGTCGAGGCCGACGGCTTCGTCGAGCTGGTGCACAAGGCCGAGCCCACCGACGAACTCAAGGCCGCCGGCGCCTACCAGCGCGACGATGCGCTGTGGGTGTACCGCAAGGTGCGCGCGCGCGATCTGTGGGACCAGATCATGCGCTCGACCTACGACCACGCCGAGCCGGGCATCCTGTTCCTCGACCGCATGAACGCGGACAACAACCTCTACTACTGCGAGACGATCGAGGCCACCAACCCCTGCGCCGAGCAGCCGCTGCCGCCCTATGGCTGCTGCTGCCTGGGCTCGATCAACCTGACACCCTTCGTCAGGAACCCGTTCACCGACAAGGCCGAGTTCGACTACGCCGGCTTCGGCAAGGTGGTGGATGTCTCCATCCGCATGCTCGACAACGTGCTCGAGGCCACCCACTGGCCGCTCGCGCAGCAGCACGCCGAAGCCCAGTCCAAGCGCCGCGTCGGCCTGGGCTTCACCGGTCTGGGCGACGCGCTGATCATGCTCGGCCAGCGCTACGACACCCCCGCGGCGCGCGAGGAAGCGCGCAAGATCTCCGAGTACATGCGCAACCGTGCCTACCTCGCCTCCTCCGACCTGGCCAAGGAGCGCGGCGCCTTCCCGCTGTTCAACGCCGACCTGTACCTGTCGGGCGGCAACTTCGCCTCGCGCCTGCCGGCCGAGGTCAAGGACAAGATCCGCAAGAACGGCATCCGCAACTCGCACCTGCTGTCGATCGCTCCTACCGGCACCATCAGCCTGGCCTTCGCCGACAACGCCTCCAACGGCATCGAGCCGCCGTTCTCCTACACCTACACCCGGCGCAAGCGCATGGCCGACGGCACCTTCAAGGAGTACGCGGTCGAGGACTACGCCTGGCGCCTGTACAAGCACCTCGGCGGCAACGTCGACACGCTGCCCGCGTCCTTCGTCACCGCGCTGGAGATCTCCGCGCAGGCGCACAAGGACATGGTCGCCGCGGTCGCGCCCTACATCGACACCTCGATCTCGAAGACGGTGAACGTGCCCGAGGACTACCCCTACGCCGAGTTCGAGGATCTCTACCTCACCGCCTGGAAGGCCGGCCTCAAGGGTCTGGCCACCTACCGCCCCAACTCGGTGCTCGGTTCGGTGCTGTCGGTGACGCCCACCACCGAGCAGAAGCAGCCCCACGACGTCGAGATCGTCGACGCCAACAAGCGCCTGTCGATCAAGACCCTGCCCGCCCCGGTGCTCGCCAGCCTGCGCTGGCCCGGCCGCCCCGAGATGCCCGACGGCAACATGGCGTGGACCTACATGCTCAACACCCCGACCGGTGACTTCGCGCTCTTCGTCGGCCAGGTCGGCAACAACGGCGGCAGCTTCCCGTTCGAGGTGTGGGTGAATGGCGCCGACCAGCCGCGCGGCCTGGGTGCGGTGGCCAAGACCCTGTCGATGGACATGCGCGCCAACGACCGCGCCTGGCTCAAGCTGAAGCTCGACACCCTGGCACGCAACGTCGGCGAGAAGTCCTTCGAGATGCCCTTCCCGCCCCACGGCGAGAAGAAGCTGATGCCGGGCACCGTGTCCGCCTTCGCCCAGGTCGTGCGCTACCGCTGCGAGAAGCTCGGCGTGTTCGACAAGGAAGACGAGAACAACCCGGTGCTGGACACGCTCTTCAGCCTGGAAGAGCCCAAGACCGGCACCGATGGCACGCTGTCGTGGACGGTGGACATCTACAACCCGGCCACCGGCGAGGACTTCGTGCTCGGCCTCAAGGAGATCACCCTGCCGGACGGCGTCACCCGCCCGTACTCGGTGTGGCTGTCGGGCAACTACCCGCGCGCGCTGGACGGCCTGACCCGCATCCTGTCGCTCGACATGCGCGTGATGGATCCGGCCTGGATCGGCATGAAGCTGCGCAAGCTGCTCGACTACCCCGAGCCGCTGGGCGACTTCATGGCCTTCGTGCCCGGCACCAAGCGCCAGCAGAACTGGCCCAGCACGGTGGCCTACCTCGCCCAGCTCATCATCCACCGCTACGCCATGCTCGGCGTGCTGGATGAAAAGGGCTACCCGACGCGCGAGATGGGCATCCTCGAGTCGCCGCGCGACGACAGCGAGCCCAAGCTGATGCAGGGCGCGCTGTGCACCGAGTGCGGCAACCACACCGTGATCCGCAAGGACGGCTGCGACTTCTGCACCGCCTGCGGCGCGGTGGGGACCTGCGGCTGAGCGTCGCGTCCAGGCGCCCCGGCCTCAGGGTCGGGGCGCCGCCAAGTCAAGGGCAGGCCCGCGCGGCCTGCCTTTTTCGTTCACCGCCGGCTACGGAAGGCAGTGTCGGCGCGCCGTGAGCACGCGTTTTTGCTCCTATAATTCGGCGCAAACACATTTCCCGATGCCGCATCCGGCCGAAAGCGCCGGCCCGAGCGAACCTACGCCATGCCCACCTGCCCCCGCTGCGACGGCACCGACTGCCGCGAATCGCCCTGGCGCTCGGAAGACGAGCAACGCGCCCACGAAGGTGAGCGCGCCTGGCGCTGCATGGCCTGCGTGCACCGCTTCTACGGCCCGGCGCCGAAGAACGCGCTGTTCGACAACCCGCTGGTGGCGGCGGTGGGCGGCTCGACGCTGGTGCTGACGGTCGCGGTGATCGCGATCCTGTGGCTGTGGAAGAACTGAGCGGGAGCGCCGGCATGAGCACACCCCCATCGACCGCCTGCCCGTCCTGCGGATCGACCGAGACGCGGATGTCGCGCTGGCGCTCGCACGATGAGCGTGTGCGCAACCCCGGGCTGCATCCCTTTCGCTGCGCCCAGTGCGAACACCGCTTCCTGGCGCGTGCGGGCGGCTACGCGGGCCGGCGCCGGTGGCCGGTGCTGGCAGCCGGGGCCTCGGCCCTGCTGCTGCTCGCGATCATCGGCGCGACGCTGTACGTGGTGGCGGGCGAGGACGAGGCGATCCATGAAACCGAGCAGATCGCGGCCGTGGAGCCCACGCTCGAGGCCGCCCGCAAGGGTGATCTCGAAGCGCAGTTCCGCCTCGCGCGCGCTGCGCTGCTGGCCCCCGAACGCAGCAAGGACGCCACCCGCGAGGCGGTCGAGATGCTCCGGCGCGCGGCCGAGGGCGGCCACACCGGCGCCATGATCCACCTCGGCAAGCTGTACAAGAGCGGCGTCGGCACGCCGCAGAACTACAACGTCGCCGCACGCTGGCTGGGCGAGGCGGCGCGTGCGGGCGATCCGCAGGGCATGGTGGAGTTCGGCCGCCTGCACCGCAGCGGCATCGGCGTCGAGCAGGACGCGGTGCAGGCCTACGTGTGGTTCAACCGCGCGGCGGCGGCGCTGAGCATGGAGGGCGTGCAGGAGCGCGACAGCATCGCGATCAAGCTCGCCCCCGAAGACCTGAGGCGCGCCCAGGCGCTGTCGCTGGAGGACGAGGGCCCCGTGCGGATGGCGGACGAGTCGCCCGCTGCCGCGGACACCCCGGCCCCGGCCCCCGCCCCGGCCCTGAAAGCCTCGGCCGCGCCCGCCAGGGCGCCGGGCCGCGGCGACTGAGACCGCGAGCGACTCCCGACCGAGGCAGGCAGCGGCGGCCGGGGCGCCGCGCGGGCCGGTGGCTCAGCGCGCGCCGTCGAGCTTGCCGGCGAACACCCAGCCCTGGTCCACGACGTAGTTGAAGACGAAGCCGGTCGGCTCGTCGATGAAGACGCTCACCGGCTGGCCGGCCTCGGCCGCGGTCGCTGCCGCCGGCGCATCGGCCTGGCGGCCGGCGAAGCTCCAGCCCTGCTCGGGCAGATAGACGAAGCGGCCACCGGTCGGCTGGTCGAGCATCACCGCCAGCGGACGCTTGAGCTCGGCGCCCGCGGCCTGTTCGGCCGGGGCGGCGAGCGCGATCAGGGCCGGGCCGTCCGGCAGCGCATGCGCGGCGGGCAGCGCACCGGCAAAGCAGACGGCGGCGAGGGCGATGAGGGAGAGGGAGCGAACGGGCTTGGTCGGCATCATGGTCTGGATCCTTGAGAAGATTCACGTGCTGCGGGCACGCGCGCCGCACTTGGGGCGCACGTTCGGGTGCCGCCGGCCGCGCATTGGCAGCGGCCGACGCACTGCAGCGGAATGCTGCATCGCAACATCAACGCCCGAATTCTAGCAGGAAGACCTAGAACGTCCATTCGAACATTCGGATCCACCACATAAGCCAGACTAATCGTCGCCCCCTGGCCGGCCGGCGTGCACTGCGGTTCTCCCGGCTTGCCTCGAGCGCACTGCGGCGCGTATCTTCCGCCCCTAGCTGCCCCCGCCGTGCCCGGCGCACGCGCCCCCTCCCCTTGCCCACCGCCCACACGCCCGCCCTCGACATGACCGGACGCCCCACCCCTGCTACCCCACCCGCCGCCACGCCGCGCCTGGTGCTGAAGGGGATCAGCAAGGTCTATCCGACCGTGGTCGCCAACGACCAGGTGGACCTGGCGGTGCAAGCGGGGGAGATCCGCGCGGTCCTGGGCGAGAACGGCGCCGGCAAGTCGACGCTGATGAAGATCATCTATGGCGTCACCCGGCCGAGCGCCGGGCAGATCTGGTGGGAAGGCGAGGCGGTCGAGGTCGAGAACCCGGCGCACGCGCGCAGCCTGGGCATCGGCATGGTGTTCCAGCACTTCTCGCTGTTCGAGACGCTGACCGTGGTGGAGAACGTCGCGCTCGCCCTACCCGGCAAGCCGGCGCTGGACGCGCTCGCGCGGCGCATCACCGCGGTGTCCGAGCGCTATGGCCTGCCGGTCGATCCGCGCCGCCCCATCCACGCGCTGTCGGTCGGCGAGCGCCAGCGCGTCGAGATCATCCGCTGCCTGCTGCAGAACCCGCGCCTGCTGATCATGGACGAGCCAACCTCGGTGCTGACCCCGCAGGCGGTACGCAAGCTGTTCGAGACCCTGCGCCAGCTCGCGGCCGAAGGCTGCGCCATCCTCTACATCAGCCACAAGCTCGACGAGATCCAGGAACTGTGCCACGCCGCCACCGTGCTGCGCGGCGGCAAGGTCACCGGGGAATGCATCCCGGCGCAGGAAACCCCCGCGTCGATGGCGCGGCTGATGATCGGCAAGGACCTGCCGCACTGCGAGCACGGCGCGGCGAAAACCGACGGCGAGCTGCGCCTGCGCCTGGCGGGCCTGTCGCATGCATCGGACGACCCCTTCGGCACCGACCTCAAGGACATCCACCTCGACGTGCGCGCGGGCGAGATCGTCGGCATCGCCGGGGTGTCGGGCAACGGCCAGCAGGAGCTGCTGCGCGCGATCTCGGGCGAAGAGCCGCTGAGCGAGAAATTCCCGGTGCAGATCTGCGGCGTCGAGGCCGGCCGCCTCAGCCCCGGGCAGCGCCGCAAGCTCGGGCTCGCCTTCGTGCCGGAAGAACGCCTGGGCCGTGGCGCCGTGCCGGGCATGGCGCTCGCCGACAACGCGCTACTCACCGCCGCGCACAGCCAGCACATGGTGGCCGGCGGCTTCCTGCGCTTCGGGCGCGCGCGCGACTTCGCCCAGCGCTGCATCGAGGCCTTCAACGTCAAGTGCGGCGGCCCGGGCGCGGCGGCCAAGTCGCTGTCGGGCGGCAACCTGCAGAAGTTCATCGTCGGCCGCGAGATCCTGCAGGTGCCGAAGCTGCTGGTGTGCGCCCAGCCCACCTGGGGCGTGGACGTGGGCGCCGCCGCGTTCATCCGCCAGGCGCTGATCGACCTGCGCGACCGCGGCTGCGCGGTGCTGGTGATCTCGGAGGAGCTCGACGAGCTGTTCGAGATCTGCGACCGCATCGCGGTCATCGCCAAGGGCCGGCTGTCGCCCACCCGCCCCGCCTCAGAGACCACGGTGGAAGACATCGGCGTGTGGATGAGCGGCCTGTGGCCAGGCGCCGAAGCTTCCGAACCCCAGCCACCGACGACGCGCGCGGAGTCCCCGAATGCTTGAACTCGAAGCCCGCGCCGAACCCTCGCGGCTGATGTCCTGGGCCTCGCCGCTGCTGGCGGTGGTGCTGATGCTGGCCGGCGGCATGCTGGTGTTCTCGGCGCTCGGCAAGGACCCGGCCGAGGGCTTCCGGGTGTTCTTCATCAATCCGGTCAAAGACCTCTACGCCGTCTCCGAGCTGCTGCTCAAGGCCACCCCGCTGATGCTGTGCGCGATCGGGCTGGCGATCGGCTTTCGCGCCAACGTGTGGAACATCGGCGCCGAGGGCCAGTTCATGCTGGGCGCAGTGGCGGCCACCGGGGTGGCGCTCCACTTCGAGGGCTCCGAGAGCGGCCTGCTGCTGCCGGCGATGATCGTCGCCGGCGCGGCGGGCGGCGCGGCGTGGGCGGCGATCCCGGCGCTGCTGCGCACCCGCTTCAACGCCAACGAGATCCTGGTGTCGCTGATGCTGGTGTATGTGGCGCAGCTGTTCGTGTCGTGGCTGGTGTTCGGGCCGTGGAAGGACCCGGACGGCTTCAACTTCCCGCAGACCAAGATGTTCGGCGAGGCCGCGCTGATGCCGATGGTGCTCGAGGGCACGCGGCTGCACCTGGGCTTCCTGATCGCGCTCGCCGCGCTGGTGGCGGGCTACGCCTTCATGAACCGCAGCTACGCGGGCTTTCGCATGCGGGTGGCAGGCGAGGCGGCGGACGCGGCGCGCTACGCCGGTTTCTCGGCTCATCGCATGATCTGGGTCGGGCTGCTGCTGGGCGGCGCCGCCGCCGGGCTGGCGGGCATGGGAGAGGTCGCCGGGCCGATGGGCCAGCTCACCGACAAGATCGGCAGCGGCTACGGCTTCGCGGCGATCATCGTCGCCTTCGTCGGCCGCTTGAACGCCTTCGGCATCCTGCTCGCCAGCCTGCTGATGGCGCTGCTTTACATCGGCGGCGAGCAGGCGCAGCAGTACCTCAACCTGCCCAGTTCGATCTCGATGGTGTTCCAGGGCATGCTGCTGTTCTTCCTGCTCGGCTCGGACGTGTTCATCCACTACCGCCTGCGCCTGCGCCGCCGCGCGGCCCCGGGCCGCTGAGGAGGCGGCCGACATGGACGCCAGCCTCTTCAGCTCGATGCTGTTTGCCACCGTGGTGGCGGGCACGCCGCTGATCATCGTCGCCCTCGGCCTGCTGGTGAATGAGAAGGCCGGGGTGCTCAACCTGGGTGCCGAGGGCATGATGGCGATGGGCGCGGTCGCCGCCTTCGCGGTCACCCACGAGAGCGGCAATCCCTGGCTGGGCGTGGCCGCCGGCATGGGCGCGGGCATGGCGATGGCCTTCCTGTTCGGCGTGCTGACGCTGACCCTGATGGCCAACCAGGTGGCCTCCGGCCTGGCGCTGGCGATCTTCGGCGTCGGCCTGGCAGCCTTCGTCGGCAAGCCCTACGAGGCGGTGGCGCTGCAGGCGGTACCGCCGATCCGCATTCCCTTCATCGCCGACCTGCCGCTGATCGGCGAGGCGCTCTACAACCAGCAGGCGCTGGTGTACTTCTCCTGGGCGCTGTTCTGGGGCC
Organism: Thauera sp.; assembly: GCA_029286945.1. Classification (GTDB taxonomy): domain Bacteria; phylum Pseudomonadota; class Gammaproteobacteria; order Burkholderiales; family Rhodocyclaceae; genus Thauera. The sequence goes on from JAREIX010000020.1 coordinate 22,658, forward strand.
TGCTGTGGTTCCTGTACCGCAGCCGCGCCGGGCTGGTGCTGCGCGCGGTGGGCGAGTCGCCGGCCTCGGCGCACGCGATCGGCTACCCGGTGATCCGCATCCGTTACCTGGCGGTGCTGTTCGGCGGCGCCATGGCCGGCATCGGCGGCGCCTTCCTGTCGGTGTTCTACACCCCGATGTGGGCCGAGGGCATGGTCGCCGGGCGCGGCTGGATCGCG
>JAREIX010000021.1 GCA_029286945.1 Thauera sp.
CGACCAGGCCTTCGCCCAGCTGCCCGCGATCGACCGCAAGGCGCAGCGCCCCGGCCTGGTGATGGCGGCGATCTACCGCACCCTGCTGCGCGAGATCGCGCGCGACGGCTTCCAGGTGCTCGACCGCCGCACCTCGCTGACCCCGCTGCGCAAGGTGTGGCTGGCGGGCACGACCTGGTTCCGCGCATGAGCGTGCCGGTGGTTGCCGTCATCGGCGCCGGCTACGCCGGCCTCGCCTGCGCGGTCGAGCTGGCCCGCGCCGGCGTGCACGTGACGGTGTTCGAACGCTCGCACACGCTGGGCGGGCGCGCGCGCGTGGTGCACAAGGACCACCACTGGCGGGTGGACAACGGCCAGCACATCCTGATCGGGGCCTACAGCGAGCTGACCCGCCTGCTGCGCCTCACCGGCTGCTCGCCCAAGCAGCTCGCCCACCTGCCGCTGACGCTGCATGTGCCGGGCGCGCTGCACCTCAAGGCTGCGGCCTTGCCGGCACCCTTCCACCTCGCTGTCGGCCTGCTGCGTGCGCGCGGCCTGGACTGGGGCGACCGCCTGGCGATGCTGCGCCTGATGCGCTGGCTGAAGAAGCGCGCCTTCCGCCTGCCGGTGGCCGACATGACGGTGGCTCAGCTGCTGGACGAGACCCGGCAGACGCCCCGGCTCAACACGCTGATCTGGGCACCGCTGTGCGTGGCCGCGCTCAACACGCCGGTACAGGACGCCTCGGCACAGGTCTTCGCCAACGTGCTGCGCGACAGCCTGGCGGCGGGCGCGGCGGCGAGCGAGCTGCTGCTGCCGCGCACCGACCTCTCCGAGCTGTTCCCGGTGCCGGCCGCGCGCTACCTCGCCACCCGCCGCGGCAAGCTGCGCACCGGCAACGCGATCGATGCCATCCGCGCGGTGTCCGGCGGCTTCCGCCTCGACGGCGACCCCGGCAGCCAGCCCTGGCCCCATGTGGTGCTCGCCACCGCGCCCTACCACGCCGCGCCGCTGCTGGCATCCACCGGCGCCTGCGGGCGGCTCGCGGAACAGATCGACGCGCTCGAGCACGAGCCGATCGTGTCGGTGTATCTGGCGCTGGGCAAGGGGCAGCGCCTGCCCGAGCCGATGATCGGCCTGCTCGCCGACGGGCGCGGCAATCCGGCGCAGTGGGCCTTCGACCGCGGCCAGCTCGGCGGCCCGGAGGGGCTTCTTTCATGCGTGATCAGTGCCCGCGGGCCGCACGAGGCCATGGCGCGCGACGAGCTGATCCTGGCCGTCCATGCCCAGCTCGAGCGCCAGCTCGGCCACCGCCTGCCGGCGCCCGAGTGGTCACAGGTGATCGTCGAGAAGCGCGCCACCATCGCCTGCCGGCCGGGCATCTTCCGCCCCGGCATCCGCACCCCGCTGCCCGGGCTGTGGCTGGCGGGGGACTATCTGGATTCCGACTACCCGGCCACCCTCGAATCGGCAGTGCGCTCGGGCGTGGCCTGCGCCAACGCGATCCTCGCCGAGCTCGGTCGCAAGAGCTGAGCGGCCAGGGCCCGCCGCGGCTCGCGGCGCCGATCCGAAGGCGCTAGCGCCCCGGCGCCTCCTCCAGATGGCGCAGGATCGGAGTGAGCATCGCTGCGCCGAGCCGCTTGCTGCGCGCACCGTTCCAGCCCGCTTCAGCGTCGGGCAGGATCGCGTTGTCCTTGAAGGGCATCTCCAGCGTCAGCGACACGCAGCCGAAATGGTTGGCCACCCACTTGCTCGCCAGCGTCAGCAGCTCCTCGCCGAAACGGCCGGGCTTGTAGCCCTCCTCGGTCTGGAAGTCGGGGCTCACCGCGCGGAACGTCTCCACGAAGCGCGCCTGTGCCGCCGCGGCTGCGGCGGTGAAGCCGGGCACCTCCTCGGCGGTGGAGAAGAACACGTAGGGCAGCGCCTCGTCACCGTGGATGTCGAGGAAGAGCGCGCAGCCGGTGCGTTCCATCGCCGCGCGCACGAGGAAGACCTCGGGGCTGGCGAGCGGGTCGGGATCGCGCCACTCGCGGTTGAGGTTGCGTCCGGCGGCGTTGGTGCGCAGGTTGCCGCGCACCGCGCCGTCGGGGTTCATGTTCGGCACGATGCAGAGCAGCGCCTGCTCGCGCAGCCTGCGTGCGACCGGGTCGGCGCCGTCGAGCAGGCGCTCGAGCAGGCCCTCGACGAACCACTCCGCCATCGTCTCGCCCGGATGCTGGCGGGCGATGATCCACACCGGCACGCGGCCGGGCGCCTCGCGGCCGACCACCACGAGGTCGAGGTCGCGACCATCGACCGTGCTGCCGAGGCTGCGCACGCGGACATCGGGCGACCGTTCGGCACGCGCGATCAGGTCGAGGTGGCGTTCGTGCGAATAGGGCTCGAAGTAGGCGTAATAGACGCTGTCGTGCGCGGGCGTGTGCTCGACGACCAGCTCGCCGTTCTCGAAGCGCGTGCCGGCGATGCGGAACCAGTGCTGGCGGTCGTAGGACGCCACGCAGCGGTAACCCGGCCAGCCGTCGGGATAGGCGGCCGTGGCCGCGTTCTCGAACACCATGCGCAGCGGTCGGCCGGCGGCGCCCGTCAGGCGGAAGTGGAACCACTGATGGAAGTCGGCGGCGTTGTCCGGGCGCAGGCGCAGGCGGACGTCGGCGGCATCGTCGAGGCTGACGACCTCGATCGCGCCCGAATCGAAACTGGAGCTGATCCTCATCGCGTTCAGGCCTCGCGCCGGCGGAAGACCAGGGTGTCGGCATCCGAGGCCTCGGCGGCGAAGGCGTAGCCCTCGCTGTCGAAGCCCTGCAGCGCCTCGACCGCGTCGATGCGCTGGCGGATGACGTAGCGGCTCATCAGCCCGCGCGCGCGCTTGGCGTAGAAGCTGATGATCTTGTAGCGCCCGCCCTTCCAGTCCTCGAACACCGGGGTGACGATGCGGCCCTCGAGCTTCTTCGGCTTCACCGACTTGAAGTACTCGTCGGAGGCGAGGTTCAGCAGCACGCGCTCGCGGCCGGCCTTTTCCTCGCGCGCGAGCAGGCGGTTGAGCTCCGCGGTGATGCGCTCGCCCCAGAATTCATAGAGGTTCTTGCCGCGCGGGTTGGCGAGCCGGGTGCCCATCTCCAGGCGGTAGGCCTGCATCAGGTCGAGCGGACGCAGCACGCCGTAGAGGCCGGACAGGATGCGCAGATGCTCCTGCGCCCAGGCGAGCTCGTCCTCGCCGAGGCTCTTCGCGTCCAGGCCTTCATAGACGTCGCCGTTGAAGGCGAGCAGCGCCTGCTTGGCGTTGTCGGGGGCGAAGGGGCGCGACCAGCTCGCGTAGCGCGCGACGTTGAGCGTGGCGAGCTGATCCGAGAGCGTCATCAGCTCGGCGATCTCGGCCGGCGACTTCTCGCGCAGCACCGCGATGAGTTCGGCGGACTGATCGAGGAAGTCGGGCTGGGTGAAGGTGGCGGTGGAGGGCGGCGTCTCGTAGTCGAGCGCCTTGGCGGGGGAGATGACGAGGATCATGGGATTCCGTGCTTCAGGGCGGCGCGATGGCCGGAGCGGCCGATGTTAACGCGAATGACGCGCACCGGCCCAGCGCCGCCGCGATCGCAGGCACCCTGCGCGCGGCGTGCGCGTGCCGGCTCGCCCTCGCCATACCGCTCTCCCCTGCCACCCTCCCTGCCAGCTTTCCCGCAATTGACAGCCCCGCACCCATTGCCCACCATGAGCGCCCGTTTCGTTCCCCAAGCGCTTCATGTCCTCCGCCGACGCCCTGCTCGCCCGCTCGCTCGCCGCCGTCTGGCACCCGTGCACCCAGATGAAGCAGCACGAGACCCTGCCCCTGGTGCCGATCATGCGCGGCGAAGGCCCCTGGCTGATCGACGCCGATGGGCGCCGGCTGCTCGACGGCGTCAGCTCGTGGTGGGTCAATCTCTTCGGCCACTGCAACCCGCGCATCAACGCGGCGATCAAGGCCCAGCTCGACACGCTCGAGCACGCGATGCTGGCCGGCTTCACCCATGAGCCGGTGGTCGCGCTCTCCGAGCGCCTCGCCGCGCTCACCGGGCAGCGCCTCGGCCACGCCTTCTACGCCTCGGACGGCGCCTCGGCCACCGAGATCGCGCTCAAGATGAGCGTGCACTACTGGCGCAACCGCGGCGAGCCGGGCAAGACGCGCTTCCTGAGCCTGGCCGGCGGCTACCACGGCGAGACCGTGGGCGCGCTCGCGGTGACCGACGTGGCCATCTTTCGCGACGCCTATGCCCCCCTGGTGCGCGCCGGCAGCACGGTGCCGACGCCCGACGCGCGCACCGCCGGCGCGGGCGAGACGGCGGCCGATGTCGCCCGCCGCGCCGCGGCCGCGCTCGAGGCCGAGCTCGCCGCCCACCACGCCGAGATCGCCGCATTCATCGTCGAGCCGCTGGTGCAGGGCGCGGCCGGCATGGTGATGTACGACCCCGAATACCTGCGCCTGGCGCGCGCGCTGTGCGAGCGCTACCGGGTGCACCTGATCGCCGACGAGATCGCCGTCGGCTGTGGCCGCAGCGGTCGCTTCTTCGCCTGGGAACATGTCGCCGACACGGCGCAGGGCGCCGGGGACGCGGCCGGCTGGCCGGATTTCATCTGCCTGTCGAAGGGCATCTCGGGCGGCTATCTGCCGCTGTCGCTGGTGCTGACGACCGACGAGGTCTATCGCGCCTTCTACGATGACAGCAGCAGCCGCGCCTTCCTGCATTCACACTCGTACACCGGAAACCCGCTCGCCTGCCGGGCGGCGCTGGCGACGCTGGACATCTTCGCCGAGGACGAGGTGCTCGAGGCCAACCGCGTGCGCGCTCGCCTGCTCGGCGACGCGCTGCAGGCGCGCTTCGGCGCCCATCCGGCGGTTCGCCACCTGCGCCAGACCGGCATGATCGCCGCCTTCGACGTCGCCGCGGCACCCGCCGGCTTCGCCCGCCGCTTCTTCGCCGCCGGCCTCGCGCATGGCGTGCTGCTGCGGCCGATCGGCGACACCGTCTACTTCATGCCGCCCTACGTGGTCGGCGAGGCCGAGATCGCCCACCTGGTCGCCGGCGCGGCCGCGGCGCTCGACGACGCACTCGACTGAAGGCGGCAGGGATGCGGCTCCTCGACGAACTGCGCGCCGGCCTCGACCGGCTCGATCATGAATCGCTGCGCCGCCGCCGGCGCAGCAACGCCCAGCCCTGCGCACCGCATGCCGTGGTGGACGGCCGGGCACTGAGCGCCTTCTGCAGCAACGACTACCTTGGCCTCGCCGGCGAGCCGGCGCTCGCCCGCGCGCTCGCCGAGGGCGCCGCGCGCTGGGGCGCGGGCGCGGGCGCCTCGCACCTGGTGAGCGGCCACTACGCGGTGCACGACGCGCTGGAAGAGGCGCTCGCCCGCTTCGTCGGCTGCGAACGCGCGCTCTACTTCTCCACCGGCTACATGGCCAACAGCGGCATCCTGCCGGCGCTCGCCGGCCGCGGCGATGCGATCTTCGCCGACCGCCTCAACCACGCCTCGCTGGTCGATGGGATGCTGCTGTCGCGCGCCGGCATCCACCGTTATCCGCATGCGGACATGGCCGCCCTCGAGGCCCTGCTCGCCACCAGCCCGGCACGGCGCAAGCTGATCGTGACCGACGCCGTGTTCAGCATGGACGGCGACGTGGCGCCGCTCGCCGAGCTGCTCGCCCTCGCCGTCCGCCATGACGCCTGGCTGGTCGTCGATGACGCCCACGGCTTCGGCGTGCTCGGACCGCAAGGCCGCGGCGCGCTCGCCGAGGCCGGCCTCGGCGCCCACCCCGAGGCCTGGCGCATCGTGCTCGTCGGCACGCTCGGCAAGGCGGCGGGCGTGGCTGGAGCCTTCGTCGCCGGCCACGCCGACCTGATCGAGTGGCTGCTGCAGAAGACGCGCACCTATGTGTTCACCACCGGGGCGCCGCCTGCGCTCGCCCATGCGCTGCTCGAGAGCCTGCGCCTGATCGAGGCCGGCGACGCGCGCCGGGCGCGCCTGCAGGCACTGATCGCCTGCTTTCGCGGCCACGCGCAGCTGCGGCGCTGGCGCGTGCTGCCCTCGCGCACGGCGATCCAGCCGGTGCTGATCGGCGACAACGCCGAGGTGCTGGCGGTCGCCGGCGCCCTGGCGGCGGCGGGATTCTGGGTGCCGGCCATCCGTCCGCCCACGGTGCCCGCCGGCACCGCGCGCCTGCGCGTGTCGCTGACCGCCGCGCACGACGAGGTCGAGGTGATCCGCCTCGCGCGCACGCTAATGGAACTCGAACGCAGCGGAGTCACTGCGTGAGCACGATCGAACCGCAGCGCGCGCAAGCGCAGGAGCCGACCATCGTTTTCCTGCACGGCTGGGCGATGACGCCGGCGGTGTGGGCGCCGGTCATCGCGCATCTTCCGGGCCGGCGCTGGATCGCGCCCGCCCTGCCCGGCCACGCCGGCGCCCCGGCCGCAGCGGGCGCCGAGCTCGCGCACTGGGTCGAGCCCCTGATCCGCGCCCTGCCGCCGGCGACGATCCTGGTGGGCTGGTCGCTCGGCGCGCTGCTCGCGCTCGAGCTCGCGCACCGCGCCCCGCAGCACGTGACGGGCCTCGTTCTGGTCGGCGGCAGCGCACGCTTCGTGGCGGACGATAGCGCCGTCGCGGATGGCTGGCCGGGGCTGGCGGCCGAGACGGTGGCGGCCTTTCGCGCCGGCTTCGCCGACGACCCGCATGCCACGCTGAAACGCTTCCTGGCCCTGCAATGCCTGGGCGAGCCCGACCGCCGCGCCACCCAGGCCCTGCTCGGTGCCGCGCTCACGCCGCTCGCCGAGGCGCGGCCGGCCGACCGCCCCGCCGCGGCCGACCAGCCCACCAACGACGAGCCGGCCGCGGCCGAGCGCTCAGCCACCACCACCCCGCCCGACGACGCACCGGACCCGACGCACGCGGCGGCGCTCGCCGACGGCCTCGCTCTGCTCGCGGCCGCCGACCTGCGCGCCGCACTGCCCGGGATCACCCAGCCCAGCCTGCTGATCCATGGCGAGCACGACGCCCTGATGCCGATCGCGGCCGCTCGCCGCCTGGCGCAGGCGCTGCCCCGGGCCCGGCTCGAGACCCTGGCCGGCAGCGGGCATGCGCTGCCGCTCACGCGCAGCGCCGACTGTGCCCGTTTGATCGCGGAGTTCGCCGATGCGTGAGCGCCGCAGCCACCCTGAGGCCGGCACCGCGCCAGGCGGTGCGCGCGGTCCCACCGCGGCGGTCGATGCCGGCCCGCCCGCGCAGGCAGAGCGCAGCCGCCGCAACAGCATCCGCAGCGCCTTCGACCGCGCGGCCGCGTCCTACGACGAGGCCGCCCACGTGCAGCGCGAGATCTGCGCCCGCCTCGCCCGCTTCGCTGCCGCCCACGGGCTGCACACCACCGCACCCGCCGGCGCGCCGCTCCTGGACGCCGGCTGCGGCACCGGCTTCGGCCTCGAGGCCCTGGCGCAGCGCTCCCCGGACGCGCCCCGCATCGCACTCGACCTCGCGCCCTCGATGCTGCATCAGGCCCGGCGCCGCCATGCAGCCCTGCACCCCGCGGGCGCTGCGCCGGCGCCGGGCGCAGCCCCCGCGCCCGGTGGCGCCCTCCCCGCGCCCGGCGGCGCCGACCCGCTGCTGGCGCTGTGCGGCGACCTCGAACACCTCCCGCTGGCGAGCGCCAGCGTCGGTCTCGTGTGGTCGAGCCTCGCGATGCAATGGTGCGAGCCGACGCGCACTTTGGCCGAATGCGCGCGCGTGCTCGCCGCCGGCGGCCTGGCGCTGGTGGCGACGCTCGGCCCGCGCACGCTGTGGGAGCTGCGCGCAGCCTTCGCCCTGATCGACGACGCGCGCCACACCATCGACTTTCAGCCGCAGGCGCACTGGCTCGCGGCGGCGCAGCACGCCGGGCTGGCTGTCGAAGCGAGCGACAGCGCCGAGGTGCACGCCTGCGCGCCGGACCTGCGCGGCCTGCTGCAGGACATCAAGCGCATCGGCGCCACCACCGTCGATGGCGGCCGCCGTCGCCAGCCGCTCGGCCGCGCGGCCTGGAGCCGGCTGCAGGCGGCCTACGAGCGCCACCGCCGGCCCGATGGCCGCCTCCCCGCGACCTACGACGTGATCCTGCTCGCCCTGCGCAAGCCAACCCATCCAAGGCCCTGATCATGACCGGAACCTCCATACCCGCCCGCGCCTGGTTCATCACCGGAACCGACACCGAGATCGGCAAGACCCATTCGAGCTGCGCCCTGCTGCACGCGGCCCGGGCCCGCGGCCTCAGCGCGCTCGGCATGAAGCCGGTCGCCGCCGGAGCGGACGTCGTCGGCGGCGAGCGCCTCAATGAGGACGTCGCCGCGCTGCGCGCCGCGAGCAGCTTCGACCCCGGGCTGCAGTTGATCAATCCCTGGTGCCTCGCCAGCCCGATCGCGCCGCACATCGCGGCGGCCGAGGAAAGCGTGCGCATCACGCCCGCACCGATCCTCGACGCCCTCGCGACGCTGCGGCAGCGCGCCGACGTGGTGCTGGTGGAAGGGGTGGGCGGCTTCCGCGTGCCGCTTGCCGAGGATTACGACAGCGCCGACCTCGCGGTTGATCTCGGCCTGCCGGTGATCCTGGTCGTCGGCCTGCGCCTGGGCTGCATCAACCACGCGCTGCTGTCGGTCGAGGCGATCGAGCGCCGCGGGCTGGTGCTGGCCGGCTGGATCGGCAATCACATCGATCCGCACATGCTGCGCCCGGCGCAGAACATCGACAGCCTGCGCACGCGCATCCCCGCGCCCCTGCTCGGCGTGCTGCCCTGGTCGCCGGAGCGGGACCCGGCCGCGCACGCGCACGGCCTGCGCCTGCCGGACTGAAGGCCGGGGCGCCCGGCGCCGGTCAGCGCGCCTGGATCTGCCGCACCTGTTCGAACAGGCACACGGCGACCGCCGCCGCGACGTTGAGCGATTCGATTCCCGGCGCCATCGGGATGATCACGCGCTGGTCGGCGCGCGCCAGCAGCGCGGGCGACAGGCCCTGCCCCTCGGCGCCGAACAGCCAGGCCACCGGGCCGCGCAGGTCGAGCGCATGGAGCGGTGCGGCGCCGTCTCCGAGCGCGGTGGCGAGACAGCGCCCGGGATAGGCCTCGAGGCGCTCGCAGAGGGCGACGCCTTCCTCGATCTCGAGCACGAAGTGGGCGCCCATGCCGGCACGCAGCACGCGCGGCGACCACGCCTGCGCACAACCCGGCCCGAGCAGCGCGCGCCGGATGCCGGCCGCCGCGGCGGTGCGCAGGATGGTGCCGAGGTTGCCCGGGTCCTGCACGCCGTCGAGGACGACGAGGTTGCCCGCGGGCGCGCCGGCGGCCGCTGCCTGCGGCAGATCGATGATGGCGAGCAGGCCGGACGGCGCATCGACCGGGCTGACATGCCTGAACAGGGCGTCGGGCAGCAGGTAGCGCGGCGCCTCTTCGCCGACGGCCTCGAGCAGGCGCTCATGCTCCGCTCGCCTGGCCCCGCTCTCGGACACGATGATCGCCTTCAGCGGCCAGCGCGCGGCGTGGGCCGCGGCGACCAGATGGGCGCCGTCGAGCAGGGTCTCGCCGCGCGCCCGGCGTTCGCGCCCGGCGTGCGCCAGACCGTGCAGGCGCTTGACCAGCGGGTTGTCGCGCGAGGTGATCGTCTTCATGCGGGGCTCAGCGCGCTGCGCCGGCCGCGAGCAGCTTCTTCACCGGGCCGAAGCTGCGGCGGTGGAAGTCGCGCACGCCGTGCACCGCGAGCGCGGCGAGATGGGCGGCCGTCGGATAGCCCTTGTGCGCGGCCAGGCCGTACTGCGGCCACTGTGCGTCGAGCCGCCGCATGGCCTCGTCGCGCGCGGTCTTGGCGAGGATCGAGGCGGCGGAGATCGACGGCTCGGTGGCGTCGCCCTTGACGATCGCGCGCGCCGGATAGGGCAGCTGCGGGCAGCGGTTGCCGTCGATCAGGACTTCGGCCGGCACCACGCCGAGCGCCATCACCGCGCGCTGCATCGCCAGCATCGTCGCGTGCAGAATGTTCAGGCGGTCGATCTCGTCGACGCTGGCCTCGGCCACTGCCCACGCCAGCGCGCGCTCGCGGATCAGCGGCGCCAGCCGCTCGCGCGCGGCTTCGCTCAGCTTCTTGGAGTCGTTGAGGCCGGGAATCGGCCGCGCCGGGTCGAGGATCACCGCTGCCGCCATCACCGGTCCGCACAGCGGACCGCGCCCGGCCTCGTCCACCCCGCAGATGTGCGCGAGGCCGGGTGCGGCGGACTGCGGCGCGAACAGGTCGAGCGTCATGCCGCCTCAGCCCGCGCTCGCGCCCAGGTAGGGCAGGATCGCCTCGGCAGCGCGGCGCGCGGTGTCCTGCCTGAGGGTGAGGTGCAGGTCCATGAAGCGCGCCTCGACCGCTGCGCGGCGCGGCGCGTCCTGCAGCAAATCCTCGAGCGCGTCGGCGAGCTTCTCGGGGGTGGCGTCGTCCTGCAGCAGCTCGGGCACGATGCCCTCGTTGCACAGGATGTTCGGCAGGCCGACCCAGGGCAGATAGGCCATGCGCTTCATCAGCCGGTACTGCCACTTGCCGATGCGGTAGGTGATCACCATCGGGCGCTTGAGCAGTGCGGCCTCCAGGCTGGCGGTGCCGCTCGCCACCAGCACGACGTCGGCGGCGGTCATCGCATCGACCGCGTGGCCGAACAGCATGCGGATCGGCAGCTCGGTGGCCTCGTTGCGGTGCAGTGCCTCGTCGAAGATCTGCCGCGTCTCGCGCGTCGCCAGCGGGACCAGGAAGCGCAGCGCGGGATCGCGCTCGAGCAGAAGACGCGCGGTCGCGATGTAGGTGTCGGCGAGGTTGCGCACCTCGGACTGGCGGCTGCCCGGCAGCATCGCGACCACCTTGCGCTCGAGCGCGATGCCGAGTCGCTCGCGGGTCTCGTCGCGGTCGGGGTGGAGCGGAAAGACGTCCGCCAGCGGGTGGCCGACGTAGCTCACCGGCACGCCGGCGCGTTCGTAGAGCTCGGGCTCGAAGGGGAACAGGCACAGCATGTGCGATACCGAGCGCGCGATGCGCTTGATCCGCCCGCCGCGCCAGGCCCAGATCGAGGGGCTGACGAAATGGATGGACGGCATGCCGGCGTCGCGCACCTTGCCTTCGAGCCAGAGGTTGAAGTCGGGCGCATCGACGCCGATGAAGGCGGCGGGGCGTTCGTGGCGGATCTGCGCGAGCAGTTCGCGGCGGATGCCGGACAGCTCCCGATAGCGCTTGATGGCATCGACGTAGCCGTGCACCGCGAGCAGTTCGCACGGCCAGCGCACGTCGAAGCCTTCGGCCTGCATCTTGGGGCCGCCGATGCCGAAGAACTCGGCGTCGGGCAGGTGCTGTCGGATCGCGCGGATCAGGTGGCTGGCAAGCAGGTCGCCGGAGGTCTCGCCGGCGACCATCGCGATGCGGACAGACATTGCGTGCTTGCAGCTTCAGCGCACGAGGCCGCGGCCGGACTCGGCGATGAACTCGGAGAAGAGGCCGACCTCGGGTTGGGCGGCGGCGATCTCGGCCACGCGCTGGCGCGCCTCGTCGAGCGACAGGCCGGAGCGGTACAGCGCGCGGTAGGCGCGCTTGATCGCGGCGATGCCCTCGCCGGAATAGCCGCGCCGCTTGAGGCCTTCGCTGTTGATGCCGTGCGGCTTGGCGGGGTTGCCCGCCACAGTCACGAAGGGCGGCAGGTCCTGCAGCAGCACGGTGCCGACGCCGCAGAAGCTGTGCGCGCCGACGCGGCAGAACTGATGCACGCCGGTGAAGCCGCCGAGGATCGCCCAGTCGCCCACATGCACATGGCCGGCGAGCGTGGCGTTGTTGGCGAAGATGGTGTGGTCGCCGACCTGGCAGTCATGGGCCACATGCACGTAGGCCATGATCCAGTTGTCGCTGCCGATGCGGGTGACGTGGGCGTCCTGGCTGGTGCCGACGTTGAACGAGCAGAACTCGCGGATCGTGTTGCGATCGCCGATCTCGAGCCGGGTGGGCTCGTCGTCGTACTTCTTGTCCTGCGGGCTGGCGCCGATCGAGCAGAACTGGAAGATCTCGTTGTCGCGACCGATGCGGGTGTGGCCCTCGACGACCACGTGCGGCCCGATGCGCGTGCCCTCGCCGATCTCGACGTGCTCGCCGATGACCGAGTACGCGCCGACGCTGACGCTGGCGGCGAGCTTCGCGCCCGGGTGGACGATGGCGGTCGGGTGGATCATAGCGTCTTGATCGCGCACATCAGCTCGGCCTCGGCGGCGAGTTCGCCGTCTACGGTCGCGCGTGCCTTGTACTTGTAGATGTTGCGCTTGCTCTGCGTGATCTCGACGTCGAAGATCAGCTGGTCGCCCGGCACCACTGGCCGCTTGAAGCGCGCATTGTCGATGCCGGCGAAGTACACCACCGAGTTCTCGTCCGGCTTCACGCCGCTGCTCTTGAACGACAGCAGCGCCGCCGCCTGCGCCATCGCCTCGATGATCAGCACGCCAGGCATCACCGGATGGTGCGGAAAGTGGCCCGGGAAGAAGGGCTCGTTCATGGTCACGTTCTTCAGCGCACGTGCGCGCACGCCCGGCTCGATCTCCAGCATGCGGTCGACGAGCAGGAAGGGGTAGCGGTGCGGCAGGTACTGCAGGATTTCCTTGATGTCCATGATGGCTCAGCCCGGCGTGCGGTCCTCGGGACCGTCGTTCTGTTGTTCGAGGTGGCGGACGCGCTTGGCCAGCGCGTCCAGGTGGCGCAGGTGGGAGAAGTTCTTCACCCAGTCGCCGTGGGTTTGCAGCGGCAGGTTGCCGGTGTAGACGCCCGGTTTGGTGATCGACTTGGCGACCAGCGTCCAGGCGGAGACGACCACGTCGTCGGCGATGCTCAGGTGGCCGGAGATCCCCGCCTGGCCGCCCACCATGCAGCGTGCGCCGATCTGCGCGCTGCCGGCGACCCCCGCGCAGCCCGCCATGATGGTGTGCTCGCCGACGCGCACGTTGTGGGCGATCTGGATCAGGTTGTCGAGCTTGACGCCATCGCCGATCACGGTGTCGTCGAGCGCGCCGCGGTCGATCGTGGTGTTGGCGCCGATCTCGACGTCGTTGCCGAGGATGACGCGGCCGGTCTGCGGGATCTTGACCCAGGCGCCGGAACGTTCGCGGGCGAAGCCGAAGCCGTCGCCGCCGATCACCACCCCCGCGTGCAGGATGCAGCGATCGCCGATCACGCAGTCGTGATAGACGGTGACGTTGGGATACAGCCGCGTGCCGCGCCCGATCCGCGTGCCGCGGCCGACGAAGCAGTTGGCGCCGATCACGACGTCGTCGCCGAGCTCGACGCCCTCTTCCACGCAGGCGCCGGGGCCGATCTCGACGCTGGCCGGCACGACGCAATCGACCGCGGCCAGGCGATGGACGCCCGGTCGCGGCGCGGGTTGCGGGTTGAAGAGCTGGGCGACGCGGGCGAAGTACAGGTAGGGGTCGGGGGTGACGATCAACGCCCGCTCGGCGAGCTGTTCGCGCACGTCGGGCGCGACGATCAGCGCGCTCGCCGAGCACGCCGCGACCTGCGACAGGTACTTGCGGTTGGCGAGGAAAGCGAGGTCGCCCTCGCCCGCCTTCTCGAGGGTGGCGACGCGCGCCACCGCCACCTCGCCGTCGCCGTGGAGCTCGCCTCCGAGTCGATCGACCAGCTCGTGCAGTCGGAACATGCGCGTGCCCGGCCCGCTTACTTGGCCTCGGACAGGGCCTTGATGACCTTGTCGGTGAGGTCGATGCGCGGGTTCGCGTACACCGCTTCCTGGAAGATGATGTCGTAGTTTTCCTTCTCGGCGATCTCCTTCACCGAGCGGTTGGCCCGTTCCAGCACCGAAGCGAGCTCCTCGTTGCGGCGCTGGTTCAGGTCCTCGCGGAATTCGCGCTGCTTGCGCTGGAAGTCGCGGTTGAGCTCGTTGAAGGCGCGCTCCTTGTTGCGACGATCGCTGTCGCCCATGGTCGGGCCGTTGCGCTCGAGGTCTTCCTGCATGGACTTGAGGTCGCGCGCGATGCGCTGCAGCTCCTGGTCGCGCTTCTCGAACTCCTTCTCGAGGCGCTGCTGGGCGCGCACCGCCGGCGCCGCCTCGCGCATCACGCGGTCGGAGTTCACGAAGCCGATCTTGGTCTCGGCGATGGCGGCCTGGGACATGCCGAGCAGTGCGGCTGCCAGCAGGGAGAGGGTACTGACTTTCACTTATGCCTCCGGATGGAACTGGGTTGCCGGCGCGTCAGAAGACGCTGCCGAGCTGAAACTGGAATCGCTGGACTTCGTCGTTTTCCTTCTTGTTGAGCGGATGGCCGAAGCTGAACTTCAGCGGGCCGATCGGGGAGCTCCAGGAGAACGCGAGGCCGGTACTGTAGCGCAGGTCGCCGAAGCGGACATCCTGCTCGATGAACGGGCTGCCCGCCTTCAGCTCTTCCTGGTCTTCGCCCCACACGTAACCGGCGTCGAAGAAGGCCGAGATGCGGAAGGAACGGTCCTTGCCCGCGCCCGGCATCGGGAAGTAGAACTCGGCGTTGCCGACGATCTTGCGCGTACCGCCGGTCGAGGTGATGTCCTGGTCGCTCGGATCGAAATACTTCGGACCGATCGAGCCCTGGTCGTAGCCGCGCACCGAGCCGATGCCGCCGACGAAGTAGTTCTTGTAGAACGGTACCTTCTCGCCGCCGAAGCCCTTCGCCCAACCCACGTCGGCATTGAGCATCAGCGCGTAGTCGCGGCCGATCGGGAACCAGTGCTGGTACTGGTAGCCGAGCTTGCCGTAGCGCAGGTCGCCGACCGGTACGGTCACTTCGCCATAGACACGCTGGTAGGTGCCGGCGCGCGGGTAGGTGAAACTGTCGCGCTTGTCGCGCGACCAGCCCACGGTCAGCAGCAGGCTATCGACCGTGCAGCTGCCGATGCCGTTGCTCGAGGCGTCGAGGCCGTTCTTGAGGCAGAAGTCCTGGTACAGGAAGGGGCTGTTGCGGTAGGTGGTGATCTCGGTGCGATCGGCGGTAAGGCCGAAGTTGACCTGGTCGTCCTCGGCGATCGGCCAGCCGAGCCGGATGCCGGCGCCGGTCGACACCGTCTTGTACGGCGACACCGAATCGAGCTCGTCCGCATCGTAAGTACGGTGGTACAGATCCCAGCCGAGGCTCACGCCGTCCACGGTGTAGTAGGGGTTGGTGAAGGACAGCGCCAGGGTGCGGCTCGACTGGCTGGTATTGAGGCCGAGCGTGAGCGCGTTGCCGCTGCCGAACAGGTTCTGCTGCGCGATCGAGGCCGACAGCACGATGTTCTCGGCACTCGAGAAGCCCGCGCCCAGCATCAGGTTGCCGGTGGGACGCTCCTTGACCGTGAAGTTCACGTCCACCTGGTCGGTGGTACCCGGAACGGCGGGCGTCTCGACATTGACCTCGTCGAAGAAGCCGAGGCGGTCGATGCGGGTGCGCGAGCGGTTGATCGCCGCGGCGTCGTACCAGCCGCCCTCCATCTGGCGCATCTCGCGGCGCACGACCTCGTCGCGGGTCTTGGTGTTGCCGCCGACGTTGATGCGGCGCACATAGACCCGACGGCCGGGGTCGACGAAGACGGTGAACGCGACCTCGCGCTTCGCCTTGTCGACCTCGGGGGCCGCGTTGACGTTGGCGAAGGCGTAGCCCTCGTTGCCCAGCCGGTCGGTGATCGCCTTGGTGGTCTCGGTCAGCTTCTCGCGCGAGAAGATCTCGCCGGGGCGGATCTGGGTCAGCGCGGTGTAGTCCGACTCGGGCAGCACCAGATCACCGGTGAAGCGCACCCCGGTGACGGTGTACTGCTCGCCCTCGGTGATGTTGATGGTGATGTAGATGTCCTTCTTGTCGGGCGTGATCGAGACCTGGGTCGAATCGATGTTGAAGTCGAGGTAGCCTTGGTTCAGGTAGAAGGAGCGCAGGGTCTCGAGGTCGGCCGACAGCTTCTGGCGCGAATACTGGTCGTTCTTGGTGTACCAGGTCAGCCAGCCCGGCGTGGTGAGCTGCATCTGCTCGACCAGGTCGTCGGACTCGAAGGCCTTGGCGCCGACGATGTTGATCTGGCGGATCTTGGCGACGTCGCCCTCGTCCACCGCGAAGTTGATGCCGACACGGTTACGCTCCAGCGGCGTGACCGTGGTGGTGACCGTGGCGGCGTACTTGCCGCGCGACAGGTACTGGCGCTTGAGCTCCTGCTCGGCGCGCTCGAGCAGCGCACGGTCGAAGATGCGCGACTCGGCGAGCCCCACCTCGCGCAGGCCGGCCTTGAGCGCGTCCTTGTCGAACTCCTTGACGCCGACGAAGGTGATGTCGGCGATCGCCGGGCGCTCATCCACCACGACCACGATCACGTCGCCCTCGGTCTCGATGCGCACGTCGCTGAAGAAGCCGGTGGCGAACAGCGCACGGATCGCGTCCGCGGCCTGTGCCTCGCTGAAGGTCTCGCCCACCCGCACCGGCAGATAGTTGAAGACGGTGCCCGCCTCGGTGCGCTGGATGCCTTCGACCCGGATGTCCTTGACGACGAAGGGATCGAACGCGAACGCCGGCGCAGCGGCAAATAGGGCCATGATGAGCCCGGGCAGGAGCTTGCGATTCATGCGGGAATTCAGCCGGAAATGAGACGGTTGATGTCGTTGTAGAAGGCGAATGCCATCAGCATCACCAGGAGGACGAGACCGATCTGCTGACCGATCTCCATGACGCGCTCCGGAATCGGACCGCCCTTGATGATTTCGACCGTATAGTACAACAAGTGCCCCCCATCCAGAACCGGGATGGGCAGCAGGTTCAGGACCCCCAGACTGATGCTGATCAGGGCCACGAACTTGAGGTAATGGCTCAGTCCGAGCTGCGCGGTCTGGCCCGCATAATCGGCGATCGTGACCGGTCCGGAGAGGTTCTTCCACGACACCTCGCCGGTGAACATGCGGCCGATCATCTTCAGGCTCAGCACGCTCGTCTCCCAGGTCTGGCGCACCGCCTTGGCGAAGCCTTCGGCCACGCCGTAGCGGACCTCGCCGAACATCGCGACGCCCCCCGGTGCCGGCTCGGCGACGCCGACGCCGATGCGGCCGATGCGCTCGCCATTCTCGCTCGCCTCGTCCGGCGTCACCTCGAGCATCAGGGCCACCTCGCCACGCTGCACCTCGAACGGCAGCGTGCGACCGGGCGCCCCGCGTACCGCCAGCACGAGATCGCTCCAGGCCTCGACCGCCTGCCCGTCGATGGCCAGCACGCGGTCGCCCGACTGCATCCCGGCGCGCGCCGCGGCACCCTCCTCGGCGATCTTGCCGATCACCGCCGGAATGTGCGGCCGCCAGGGCTTGAGACCGATGCGGGCGATCAGGTCGCGATCGCCGTCGTCGATCGCCACTCCGGCGAGATTCAGGCGGCGGAAGGCCTCGACATCCTCGAGCGTGCGCACCTTGAGCACCAGCTCGCGCTTGTCGAGCGCGTGCTGCAGCAGCACCCAGCGCAGGTCCTGCCAGCTGCGCACCGGCTCGTCATCGACCGAGACCACCAGGTCGCCGTCGCGCACGCCGGCCGCCTGGGCGATCGCCGGCGTGTCGGACAGCGCCAGGCGCGGCCGCAGCTCATCGGTGCCGGCGACGAAGAGGCCCCAGTACAGCACGATCGCCAGCAGGAAGTTGGCGAGCGGCCCGGCGGCGACGATCGCGAAGCGGCGCTGCACGCTCTGGCGGTTGAAGCTGCGATGCAGCTCGGCCGCGGCGACCGGCCCCTCGCGTTCGTCGAGCATCTTGACGTAGCCGCCGAGCGGAAACGCGCCGAGCGCCCATTCGGTGCCGTCGCGCCCGGCCCGCCTGACCAGCAGCGGCTTGCCGAAGCCGATCGAGAAGCGCAGAACCTTGACCCCGCACCAGCGCGCGACGAGGTAGTGGCCGAGTTCATGGACGAGGATCAGCAGGCCGAGGGCCAGCGCGAAGGGAATCAGGTAGTCGAGCAGGTTCATCTGGAGAGGGGGCGTCGGGAAATCTCGGCGCGCGCCCAGTCGCGCGCGCAGGCATCCGCGGCAAGGACCGCATCCAGGGAATCGACCGTCTGCGAGCCGCTGCGTTCCAGGCAGGCCTCGATGACGGCGGGAATGTCGAGGAAGCCGATACGGTGCGCGAGGAAGGCGGCGACCGCCTCCTCGTTCGCGGCGTTGAGCACCGCCGGCGCAGCGCCGCCCGCGCGCAGCGCCTCGAAGGCCAGCCGCAGGCAGGGGAAGCGCTCGAGATCGGGACGCTCGAAGTCGAGCCGTGCGATCGCGAACAGGTCAAGCGGTCGCACCCCGGCGTCGATGCGCTCGGGCCACGCCATCGCGTGCGCGATCGGGGTGCGCATGTCGGGGTTACCGAGCTGGGCGATCACCGAGCCGTCGGTGTAATCGACCATCGAGTGGATCACGCTCTGCGGATGAACGACGACCTCGATGATGTCGGCCGCAGCGCCGAATAGCCAGTGCGCCTCGATCACCTCGAGACCCTTGTTCATCATGGTGGCCGAATCGACCGAGATCTTGCGCCCCATGACCCAGTTCGGATGCGCACAGGCCTGCTCCGGCGTGACCGCGGCGAGCGACGCCAGCGGCGCGGTGCGGAAAGGGCCGCCGGAGGCCGTCAGCAGCACGCGGCGCACGCCCGCCGCGGCGGGGTCGCGCGCATAGCCGGCCGGGAGCGCCTGGAAGATCGCGTTGTGCTCGCTGTCGATCGGCAGCAGCGTGGCACCACCGCTGCGGACGGCGTCCATGAAGAGCTGGCCCGACAGCACCAGCGCTTCCTTGTTGGCCAGCAGCACCTTCTTGCCCGCGCGCGCGGCGGCGAGGGTCGGGCGCAGGCCGGCGGCGCCGACGATCGCTGCCATGACCACGTCCACCGCGTCGGCGGCAGCGATCTGCTCGAGCGCCGCCTCGCCGCACAGCACCTCGGTCGCGCTGCCGGCGGCGCGCAGGCCGCTTGCGAGCGCCTCGGCCGCGCTCGCCTCACCCATCACCGCGTAACGCGGCGCGAACTGCAGGCAGAGCGCGAGCAGCTTGTCGTGCTGGCGATGTGCGCTCAGCGCATGGACTTCGAAGCGATCGGGGTGACGCGCCACGACGTCGAGCGTGCTCTGCCCGATCGAGCCGGTGGCGCCCAGGACGGTCAGGCGCCGGGGGGCGGATTCAGCCATGTGTGTCGTATTCCAGGGCGAGGTCGCAGCCTGCGGGTGGCTCAGGCGGCAAGCCAGACGGCCACCAGTGCAACGAGTGGCAGGGTCGAGGTGAGGCTGTCGATGCGGTCGAGGATGCCGCCGTGGCCAGGGAGGATGCTGCCGCTGTCCTTGAGGCCCGCCTGACGCTTGAGCAGCGATTCGAAGAGGTCGCCGATGACGCTGATCGCCGTCCACGCCAGCAGCGCGAGCGCGATCACCCACGCTCCACCGGGCTGGCGGGCGCCGAGCGCGACCAGCACGCCGAATCCGAACAGCATCACCGCGAGAGCACCGCCGAGCGCGCCTTCCCAGGTCTTGCCGGGGCTGATCGAGGGGGCGAGCTTGTGGCGGCCGAAGGCACGTCCGCAGAAGTAGGCGGCGATGTCCGCCACCCAGACCACGGCCATGGTGCCGAGCAGCACCCAGGGGCCGAAGCTGCGCAGGTGCATCATCGCCAACGCGGTCGGGATCAGCACCACGAAGCCCACCAGCGACGCCAGCGCCGGGCTCGCGAGCGACCACTTGCGCGCCAGCCACAGGGGCACCAGCAGGACCCAGAACAGGGCGCTGACGAGGTAGAGCGGCGTCAGCAGCACGACGCCGGACAGGCTGCCGTCGCCGAGCCCGGCCATGTAGGCCACCATCAGGCAGGTGACACCGAAGACGATCGCGCTCGTCATCCGCAGCGGGCGCTCGAAGCGGGCCAGCCCGCCCCACTCCCAGGCCGCGGCACTGCACAGCGCGGCACACAGCACCATCCAGCCCGCCGCGGGGAGCAGGAAGACGGCACCGAGCAGGCCCGCGAGCAGCAGGATTGCGGTGACGACGCGGTCCTTAAGCATCGGGACCCTGCCCCGCGGCCGCAGCCGTGCCGAGTTGCTCGCTGGTGCGGCCGAAGCGGCGTTCGCGTCCCTGGTAGGAGGCGATCGCATCGGCGAGCGCGGCGGCGTCGAAGTCCGGCCACAGCACGTCGGTGAAGAACAGCTCGGTGTAGGCCAGCTGCCAGAGCAGGAAGTTGCTGATCCGCTTCTCGCCGCCGGTGCGGATGAAGAGATCGGGCTCCGGTGCGAAGTGCATCGACAGCTCGCTGGCGAGCTCGTCCTCGCTGAAGCCGTCGCGCCGCTCGGGATGGCGCGCCATCAGGCGCGACATGGCGTTGAGGATGTCCCAGCGGCCGCCGTAGTTCGCGGCGACGGTCAGGTTGAAGCGCTGGTTGCCGGCGGTGAGCGCCTCGGCCTCGCGGATCACCTTGACCAGATGCGGATCGAAGCGCGACAGGTCGCCGATCACGCGGAAGCGGATGCCGTTCTCGTGCAGGCGGGCGACTTCCTTCTGCAGCGACTTGAGGAAGAGCTGCATCAGGAACGAGACCTCGTCCTGCGGCCGGCGCCAGTTCTCGGAGCTGAACGCGAACACGGTGAGGTATTCGACGCCCTGCTCCATGCAGCCGCGGATCACCGAGCGCAGGGCCTCGACGCCGCGCGAGTGCCCGGCCACGCGCGGCATCAGGCGCTTGCGCGCCCACCGCCCGTTGCCGTCCATGATGATGGCGACATGGCGGGGGACTGTGGACACCTCGGGAATGTCCCGGGTGGAGCTCCTGAAACGACCACCGGTCACGATCTGCCTCCTGTCGAACCCATGCGGGAACAGCCGATCCGGGCAGGATCAGATCTGCATCAGTTCCTGTTCTTTCTGCGCCAGCAGCTTGTCGATCTCGGCGACGTACTTGTCGGTCAGCTTCTGGATCTCATCCTCGGCGCGACGCTCGTCGTCCTCGGAGATCTCCTTGTCCTTGACCGCGTCCTTCAGGTGCTGGTTGGCATCGCGGCGCAGGTTGCGGATCGCCACCTTGGCGGTCTCGCCTTCATGGCGCACGACCTTGGTGAGGTCGCGGCGGCGCTCCTCGGTGAGCGCCGGCATCGGCACGCGCAGCAGCTCGCCCATGTTCGCCGGGTTGAGGCCAAGGTCGCTGTCGCGGATCGCCCGCTCGACCTTGCCCAGCATCGGCTTTTCCCAGGTCTGCACGCCGATCGTGCGCGCATCGATGAGGGTGATGTTGGCGACCTGGTTCACCGGAACCATCGAGCCATAGTACTCGACCATGACGTGGTCGAGCAGGCCGGTATGGGCGCGGCCGGTGCGAATCTTGGCGAGGTCGGTCTTGAGCGCCTCGACCGACTTCTGCATCTTGCTTTCGGCGTTCTTCTTGAGTTCGGGGATCATGCGCACATTCTCCAGGGTTCAGGAATGGACCAGCGTGCCTTCGTCCTCGCCCATGACGACACGCTTGAGCGCACCGGGCTTGAAGATGGAGAACACGTTGATCGGCAGTTTCTGGTCGCGACAGAGCGCGAACGCCGTCGCGTCCAGCACCGCCAGGTTGCGGCCGATGGCCTCGTCGAAGCTGATGCGATGATAACGCTGAGCCTGCGGATCCTTCTTCGGATCGGCCGTGTAGACGCCGTCGACCTTGGTCGCCTTGAGCACGATCTGGGCGCCGATCTCGGCGCCACGCAGCGCAGCCGCGGTGTCGGTGGTGAAGAAGGGGTTGCCGGTGCCGGCGGCGAAGATCACCACGCGACCTTCTTCCAGGTGACGGATCGCGCGCCCGCGGATGTAGGGCTCGACCACCTGGTCGATGCGCAGCGCCGACTGCACCCGGGCGGGCACATCCATGCGCCGCATCGCGTCGGCCAGCGCCATCGCGTTCATCACCGTGGCCAGCATGCCCATGTAGTCGGCAGTGGCGCGATCCATGCCGGAGGCCGCGCCCTTCATGCCACGGAAGATGTTGCCGCCGCCGATCACCACGCCGACCTGCACGCCGAGACGGGTTATCTCGGCGATTTCGGACACGATGCGGGTGACCACGTCCTCGTTGATGCCGTAGGCGTCGTCGCCCATCAGGGCTTCGCCGGAGAGCTTCAGCAGGATGCGCTTGTAGGCGGCGGACATGTCCCTCTCCTTACTTCTTGGCGGCAGCGGCGGCCTGCTCGGCCACTTCGGCAGCGAAGTCGGTGACCTTCTTCTCGATGCCTTCGCCGACGATGTACAGCGTGAAGCCGGCGACCGAGGCGCCACGCGCCTTGAGCAGCTGCTCGATGGTCTGCTTGCCGTCCTCGGCCTTGACGAAGACCTGGGCCAGCAGCGTGACTTCCTTGAGGAACTTCTGGACGGTGCCGTCGGCGATCTTCTCGAGCATCGCTTCCGGCTTGTTGTCGGCGCGCGCCTTCTCGATCGCGATGCGGCGCTCGGCGTCGATCAGGTCCTGCGACACGCCCGAGGCGTCGAGCGCCTTCGGCTTGGACGCGGCGATGTGCATCGCGATGTCCTTGCCGAGCTGCTCGTCGCCACCGACCACGTCCAGCAGCACGCCGATCTTGGCACCGCCGTGGATGTAGGAGAACAGCTTGCCCTTGGCTTCGATGCGGACGAAGCGGCGGATCGACATG
>JAREIX010000022.1 GCA_029286945.1 Thauera sp.
CGGCATCACCCGCGCCCAGCGCAGCCTCAACCTCACCTGGTGCGAGCGGCGCAAGTCGGGCAAGGAGTTCCGCCCCTGCGAGCCGAGCCGCTTCATCGCCGAGATGGGCGGCGACATCCGCATGAACGACCGCAAGACCGCGCAGCCGGTGACGAAGGAAGAAGGCAAGGCGCGGCTCGCCAACCTGATGGCGATGTTCGAGAGCCGCGACAAGCCTTGAGTCTTCGCCCGTGCTGCCGTAAACGCTCGGCACGAACCAGCTGCGGGCCGGCCATCCTTGCCGTGCGCCCGGCAATTGCACATCTCTTGGCTTGAACCGCCGCGGGCGGCAGGGGGCGCAGCGTCATGACTTCTACATCCGGTACGGGGCTGAGCGCAGGCCAGAAGGCCCTGGCCACGCTCGCCCTCGCCCTGCTGGCGGTGGCGGGGAACGTCCTCAGCGTGCCGCTGTTCTTCAGCGTGGTCTTCATCTTCGGCTCGGTGGCGGCGATGCTCGCGGCCGCGCTGCTCGGCACCGTGCCGGCGGTGCTGGTGGCGGCCGCCGGCGGGCTGTACACGCTGTTCCTGTGGGGCCATCCCTACGCCCTGCTCATCTTCACGGTCGAGGCGCTGGTCGTCGGCCTCCTCCATCGGCGCGGCCTGCGCACGCTGGTGCTCGCCGATCTCGCGTACTGGCTGGTGCTGGGCGTGCCGCTGGTGCTGCTGTCCTACCACGGCATGATGGGCGTGGGCTGGGAGGCGGCGGCGATGATCGCCCTCAAGCAGGCCCTCAATGGCCTCTTCAACGCCTTGCTGGCCGGACTGGTCGTCCTCGGCCTGCAGCTGTGGTGGCGCGACGCGGCGCGCCTGGGGCTGGGCGCGGCGCGGCTGTCGGGGCTGCTGTTTCACGTGCTGCTGACGACCATCCTGCTCGCCGGTGCGATCCCGGTCATCCTCGAGGGCTACGGCCAGCGCCTGCAGCAGGAAGCCTTCATGGCCGAGCGCCTCGCCGAGCGCGCGCGCCATCTGGGCGCGCGGCTGGCGGCCGAGCCGGCCACTGCGCCGGCAGGCTGGGCGACGCTGCTGGCCGGCGAGCAGGACAACCCGGGCATGGGCCTCGCGCTGCTCGCTGCGGACGGCGGCGCCCTGGCGCGCCAGGGCGAGGTGGCGAGCCTGTCCGACAGGGCCGGACAGCTGCAGCCGCTGGCCGATGGTCTGGCGATCTGGCTGCCGGTGGGTGACATGCCGGCCATGGCGCGCTGGAGGCAGGGGCGTTACCAGATCGGCCTGCCGGTCGCCGAGGGCGGTGAGGTGGCTCGCCTGGTGATCGAGCAGTCGGCGGCGCCGCTGGTGCGCTCGCTCGAGCGCACCGGACTGAAGCTGTTTTCCTACCTGGCGGTGCTGCTGCTGCTGGGCATCGTGCTCGCGCGCGCGCTCAGTCAGTGGCTCACCCGCCCGATCGCCGAGCTCGAAGCCGCCAGCCGCCTGCTGACCGCGCAGATCGCCAGCGGGACGCAGCCGCTGCTGCCCGCCAGCCCGGTGCACGAGTACGGCAGCCTGGGCGGCAGCCTGCGCGAGATGGCGGAGATGCTGGCCAGCAGCTTCCGCGCGCTGCGCGAGACGCAGGCCGGCCTCGAGGCGCGCATCCGCGAGCGCACCGCTGCGCTGCATCACGCCACCGAGCTGCTGGAGAACGTGCTGGCGGCGTCCACCTTCTCGATCATCGCCACCGACACCCGCGGCGTGATCAAGGTCTTCAACAAGGGGGCCGAGCGGCTGCTCGGCCATGCGGCGGACGAGGTGGTCGGCAAGCGGACGCCGGCGCCCTTCCACCTCGAAGAGGAAGTGGCGGCGCGCTCGGCCGAGCTGAGCGCGGCCCTGGGCCATCCGGTCGAAGGCTTCCGGGTGTTCGTCGAGATGGCCGAGCGCGAAGGCTCGGAGACACGTGAATGGACCTATGTCCACCGCGACGGCCACCTCATCCCGGTGTCGCTGGTGGTGAGCGCGATGCGCGCACCCGACGGCCAGCTCACGGGCTATGTCGGCATCGCCGAGGACATCACCGCGCGCAAGGCGGCCGAACGCGAGCTGCGCGAGAGCGCGCAGCGCTTCCGCAACATGCTCGAGACCAGCCCGATCGCGGCCCGCATCGCGCGTGCCGGCGGGCACCAGGTCATCTTCTCCAACCGGCGCTATGCCGAGCTGATCAATGCCGCGGCGGACGCGGTCGACGGGGTCGATCCTGCCGCCTACTACGTGCGCAGGGAGGACTACGAGGCCATCCTGCAGCGCCTGGGCCGCGGCGAGCAGATCTACGACATGCTGGTCGAGCTGGCCATCCCGGGGGTCGGGACCAAGTGGGCGCTCGGCTCCTATTCGCCGATCCAGTACGAGGGCAGTCCGGCGGTGCTGGGCTGGTTCTACGACATCACCGACCGCATGCGGAGCGAGGCCGCCCTTGCGGAACAGGCCCAGCACACGCAGACGATCCTCGACAACATGGTCGACGGCCTCATCACCATCGACGCCCGCGGCATCGTGCACTCCTTCAACCCGGCTGCCGAGCGCATCTTCGACTATGCCGCCGACGAGGTGATCGGCCGCAACGTGAACATGCTGATGCCCAGCCCGCACCGCGAGGCGCACGACGGCTACCTGCGCAACTACCAGACCACCGGCGTGGCGCGCATCATCGGCATCGGCCGCGAGGTCGAGGGCCAGCGTCGCGACGGCAGCCTGTTTCCGATGGAGCTGGCGGTGTCCGAGATCACCCAGCACGGGCAGCCGCTGTACGTCGGCATGGTGCGCGACATCAGCGAGCGCAAGCGCATGGAGCGCATGAAGAGCGAGTTCGTGTCCACCGTCAGCCACGAGCTGCGCACGCCGCTGACCTCGATCTCCGGCGCGCTCGGCCTGGTCGCCGGCGGCGCGCTCGGCCAGCTGCCGGAACAGGCGCGGCAGATGGTCGGCATCGCGCACAAGAACAGCCAGCGCCTCACCCATCTGATCAACGACCTGCTCGACATGGAGAAGATCGCCGCCGGCAAGCTGCACTTCGACATGCAGGTGCAGCCGCTGATGCCGATCGTCCACCAGGCGCTGGAGAGCCATCGCACCTATGGCACCGAGCGCCGGGTGGCGCTGGCGCTCGAGGGCGAGACGACCGACGCCGAGCTGCGCGTCGACAGCCAGCGCCTGATGCAGGTGCTGGCCAACCTGCTGTCGAACGCGATCAAGTTCTCGCCCGAGGGTGGCACGGTGGAGGTCGTCGTGCGCGCGCCCGGCGGCAAGGTTCGGGTGGCGGTGGCCGATCACGGCCCCGGCATCCCCGCCTCCTTCCGCGGCCGCATCTTCGAGAAGTTCTCGCAGGCGGATGCGTCGGACACGCGCCAGAAGGGCGGCACCGGCCTCGGCCTGGCGATCACCCGCGAGCTGGTCGAGCGCATGGGCGGGACGATCGGCTTCGATTCGGTCGAGGGCGAGGGCGCCACCTTCTGGGTCGAGTTCCCCCGCCAGCTGGCGGGCCAGCCGGCCGTGCCCGAGGGCGCGTTCGACGCCAGCGCGGCGGCCGATGCGCCGCGCATCCTGGTGGTGGAGGACGAGGCCGACATCGCCCAGCTGCTGCGCCTGATGCTCACGCGCGCCGGCTACCGGGTCGACGTCGCCCTCAGCGGGCGGGAGGCGCTCGCGGCGCTGCAGGACACCGCCTACGCGGCGTTGAGCCTGGACCTGATGCTGCCGGACATCAGCGGCCTGGAGATCATCCGCCAGGTGCGCCAGTGCCCCGACACCGCCGACCTGCCGATCGTGGTCGTGTCGGCCAAGATGGAAGAAGGGCGGCTCGCGATCAACGGCGACTTCTCCGCGATCGACTGGCTCGCCAAGCCCTTCGACGAGAACCGCCTGCTGGCCGTGGTGCAGGGCCTGCTGACGCAGGCCGGCGCCGCCAATCCGCGCGTGCTGCACGTCGAGGACGACGACGACCTCTATCAGGTGGTGCGCTCCATGGTCGGCGAGCGCTTCGACTTCGAGCGCGCGACGACGCTGCGCGAGGCGCTCGAGCGCGTGTCGCGCGAGCGCTTCGACGTCGTGATCCTGGACATCGGCCTGCCCGACGGCTCCGGCTGGGACCTGCTGCCGGACATCCGCGCGCGCCAGCCGGAGGCGCGCATCGTCATCCTGTCGGGCGCCGACACCACGGCCGAGGAGGCGCGACGGGTCGAGGCGGTGCTGCTCAAGTCGCAGGTCTCGCCGAAGGAGCTGATTGACGCCCTCGGCAGCCGCATCCGATCATTCAGGCCTGGAAGGAGCCAAGCGTGAGCACCCTGCAACGCATCATGTATGTGGAAGACGAGCCCGACATCCAGGCGGTGGCGAGGCTCGCCCTCGAACTGGTGGGCGGCTTCACGGTGAAGGTCTGTTCCTCGGGCGAGGAGGCGCTGCGCGAAGCGGAAGCCTTCGCGCCCGAGATGATCCTGCTCGACGTGATGATGCCGGGCATGGACGGGCCGACCACCCTGCAGGCCCTGCGCGCGCTGCCCGCGCTGGCCACGGTGCCGGTCGCGTTCATGACCGCCAAGGTGCAGCCGGCCGAGGTCGCGCACTACAAGACCCTGGGCGCGCGCGACGTGATCCCCAAGCCCTTCGACCCGATGACCCTGGCCAGCCAGGTGCGCGCCATCTGGGAGGCCTAGGCGAGATGGACGCGAGCCGACAGCAGGACCTCGCCGAGCAGATGGCAATGCTGCGGGCGGTCTACATGGCCCGGCTACCGGCCGAGCTCGCCGAACTGCAGGCGCTCGCCGGCGGGCTGCAGGGCGGCGAGGGCGATCGTCCCAGCCTCGAGGCGCTGTACCAGCGCCTGCACAAGCTCGCCGGCTCCGGCGGCACTTTCGGCCTGGCGGCGCTCGGTGCGGCGGCGCGCGTCCTCGAGCAGCGCACCCGGGTGTGGCTGGCGGGGGCGCTGGACGACGGCTACGCGGCGGCGCGCCGGGCGTTTGCGGCGGAACTGGCCGAGCTGGTGCAGTGGGTCGTTCCCGGGGCGGGCGAGCGCGCCACGCCATCGTCCGCCATCCCGGCCGCGCACGCCGCTCATGCACCCGACGAGGCGATCCAGGTCTGGGTGATGGAGGACGACGTCGCGCTCGGCCAGCAACTCGTGCGCCAGCTCGAGTCCTTCAACTACCGGGTGCGGCTGTTCGCGCGGATCGACGAGGCCGAGCGCGCCGCGCAGGACGAAGCGCCCGACATGCTGATCATGGACGTGATGTTCGAGGCCGAGGGCCGCAACGCCACCCAAGCGCTCGCCGATTCGCCGGCGCTGCGCGCCCTGGGCTGCCCGCTGCTGTTCATCACCTCGACCGACGATTTCGAGTCGCGCGTGCGTGCGGCCCGCCTGGGCGCGGTCGGCTACTTCCTCAAACCGATCGACATCCCTCGCCTGGTCAACCGCATGGGGCAGCTCGTCGAGCAGCTGAGCGCACCGCCGCAGCGTGTGCTGGTCGTCGACGACGACGCCGATCTCGCCGCCCACCTGTGCCTGGTGCTGCGCGCGGCGGGCATGGTGGCCGAGGTCCTGCGTCAGCCCGAGACCATCATGGAGGCGCTCGCCGGCTTTCAGCCGGACCTGGTGCTGATGGACATGCACATGCCGCGCTACACCGGTCCGGAGCTGGCGGGCGTGATCCGCCAGCACGACAAATGGACCGGCCTGCCCATCGTCTACCTGTCGGCCGAGACCGACCTCGAGCGCCAGATCGCCGCCATGCGTCGCGGCGGCGACGACTTCATCATCAAGCCGGTGTCCGACGCCCAGCTCGTGGCGGCGGTGCGGGTCCGCGTCGAGCGCGCGCGTCAGCTGGCCGACCAGATCAACAAGGACAGCCTCACCGGCCTGCTCAAGCACGCCAGCATCAAGGAGGTCGCATCCAAGGAGATCAGGCGCGCGCGCCGCACCGGCAAACCGGTGACGCTGGCGATGCTCGACATCGACCACTTCAAGTCGGTGAATGACACCTACGGCCATGCCGCGGGCGATCTGGTGATCTCGGCCCTGGCCACGCTGTTGCGCCAGCGCCTGCGCCAGTCCGATCATCTCGGCCGCTATGGCGGCGAGGAGTTCCTCGTCGTGCTGCCGGAATGCGCCGGCGTCGACGCGCAGCGGGTGCTGGACGACATCCGCCAGCGCTTCGCCAACCTGCGCTTCAGCTACGACGGGCAGAATTTTTCGTGCACCGTCTCCGCCGGGCACGCCACTTCGCGCCACGCGGGGCCCGGCCAGGAGGCCGATGAAGCGCTTGCCGCAGCCGGCGACGCGGACCTGCTGGCCGCGGCCGACGCCGCGCTCTATGCCGCCAAGCGTGGTGGTCGCAACCGCGTGTGCGCGGCCGCGCGCTTGCCCGCGGCGGGCGAAGTGCCGGCGTGAGCCGGCGGGCATGGGGGCGCGGGCCGGAGGCGGTCAGCGCGGCTGACCGCCCGCCACCTCGATCATGATGGCCGCTGGGTGGCGGCCGGGTGTGCTTACTGCTCGACCGGCGGCTCGGTGAACTTGGCGCCGGCGAGGTTGGCGAGGTAGGCCACCGCGCGCTTGACCTCGGTGTCGGTCAGGTCGGCGGCGCCGCCGCGCGGGGGCATCGCGTTCTTGCCGGCGATCGCCGAGGCGGTCAGCGCGTCGTGGCCGAGCGCGAGGCGCGGCGCCCACTGCCCGGCATCGCCACTCTTCGGCGCACCGACCGCACCCGAGTCATGGCAGCCGGCGCACACCGACTTGACAATCTGCTCGCCCGTGCGGCTGCCCGGCGCGATCTTGACCGCCTGAATCTCGACGCGCGCGACCGGCTGGATCAGCGTGGCGGTCAGCTCCGGGTCGACCTTGCGCTGCTCGCCACAGCCGGCCAGCAGCGCGGCTGCGACCAGGGCGAAGGCGGGCATGGCAAAGCGGGCGGGGCGCAGGGGGCGTTGGTTCGACATGCTGGGATCCTTTGGCTGAAAGTGGCGCGAGACTCGATCTAAGGCCCGGATTATAGCGGTCAAAAAACCATTGTGGCAGTGCGGCATGGACTTTGCCCCCGAACGCGGCTATGCTCTTGCGCCTTGTCCGGCCGCATTCCCGGACACCCGCGCGCCCGTAGCTCAGCTGGATAGAGTACTGCCCTCCGAAGGCAGGGGTCGGACGTTCGAATCGTCTCGGGCGCGCCACGAAATCGATGGGTCAGGTCCTGGCGGGCCTGGCCCATTTCAGTTTGTACGGATGCTGCGCCGGCGCAGGCTGAGCGCCGCGACACGGCGGCGGGAAGTGTCCTCCCGGCTCGACGGGAGAACACCGGATGGAATTCGCGAAGATCTTCATCACCCTGGCGGCGCTGATCAACCCCTTCGGCGCGATCCCCGCCTTCATCGGTCTCACCGAGGGGCAGTCGCGCGGCGATCGCCGGCGCACCGCGCGCACCGCCGCGCTGGCCACCTTCATCGTCATCGCGGTCACCGCGATCGCCGGCCAGTACCTGCTCGCCGGCTTCGGCATCACCGTGCCCTCGCTGCAGGTCGGCGGCGGCGTGCTGCTGTTCATCGTCGCGATCTCGATGTTCAACGCCCAGCCCGCGCCCAGCCGCACCACCCCCGAGGAAGCCGACGAGGCCGCGGAGCGCGCCAACATCGCGGTGGTGCCGCTGACCATCCCGCTGCTCACCGGACCGGGCACGGTGAGCACGGTGATCATCTACGCCGACCAGGGCACGAGCACGGTGCTGATGCTGCTCGGCGCCGGCGTGCTGATGGGCGCGCTGGTGTGGCTGGCGTTCAGCCTGGCCGAGCCGATCAGCCGGCTCGCCGGCCGCACCGGGCTGAACATCATGACCCGCCTGATGGGCCTGGTGCTGGCGGCGCTGGCGGTCGAGTTCATCGCCGCGGGCATCCGCGCCTACGTCACCGCCTGAGCGCGCCGCGGGGTCGGCCGCCTCACACCAGGCCCGCCGCACCGAGTGCCGCGCCGACCGCGATCATCCAGATCGGCGCCAGCTTCGTCCTCAGCGTCACCAGCGCGCTGGCGCCGATCAGCGCGAGCGCGCCGAGGCGATGCTCGGCGGCGGTGACGTAGGGCAGCGCGAGCAGCCAGGCGGTGGCGAACGTCAGGCCGACGGTGACCGGCGCCAGTCCGGCGGTGAAGGCGCGCACCAGCGGCGTCTCGCGCCGCGTCGCGCCCCAGCGGCTGACGCCGAGCGAAAGCAGCGTTGACGGCAGCAGGATGCCGAGCAGCGCGGCGGCGGCGCCCGCCAGCCCGGCGACCTGGAAGCCGAGCACCGGCACGAACAGCACGTTGGGGCCGGGGGCGGCCTGGGCGAGCGCGATCGCGGTGGTGAAGTCGGCCTCGCCCAGCCAGCCGCGCTCGACCACCAGGTAGCGGTGCATCTCGGGCGCGGTCGACATCGCGCCGCCGATCGACAGCAGCGACAGCATCAGGAAGCGCAGGAAGAGGTCGATCAGATCGCCCGCCGGTAGCGTGTTCGTCAATGGGTCGATTCCGGTTTCAGCTTCCGTTCCTCAGCCTGGTGCGCCGGGGTCCCGGCCTGAAGGCGGGGCGGGCGGCTCGCGCGAGACATCGGTCGCGAAATCGGCCGGGACCTCCTGCGCGCGCGCGGCCGCGGCATCGTGCAGCGCAATGCGCCAGCGCGCGAGGCCCCAGCCGCCGAGGCCGAGGCCGATCACCACCCAGGCCAGCGGGGCGCGCAGCACCGTGATCGCGGCCAGCGTGCCGAGGCCGAGCGCGGCACACAGCGCGGGGCCGAGCACGCTGCCGCGCAGGGTGGCGAGCATCTTCAGCGCCATCGCCAGGATCAGCCCCGCCGCCACCGCGCCCATGCCGCGCAGCGCACCGGCCACCGCGGGATACTGCGCGAGCTGCTGATAGCTCGCCGCCAGCGCCAGCACCACCATAAGCGGCGCCAGCAGCATGCCGGCGATCGCGGCGAGCGCGCCGCGCCAGCCGAAATAGCGGTCGCCCACCATCAGCGACAGGTTCACCACGTTGGGGCCGGGCAGCAGCTGCGCCGCGCCGTAGAGCTCGACGAACTCCTGCCGGCTCAGCCAGCCGCGGCGGTCGACCAGCTCGCGCTGGGCCACCGCGAGCACGCCGCCGAAGCCCTGCAGCGCGAGCAGGCTGAAGGCGACGAAGACGGCGAGCGGCGAGGCGGGCCGATCGGCGGCGGCGCTGGCTTCGGCCGCGGGGCGGGGGACGTTCATGGCGCCTCCGCGCTGGCCGCGGTGGTGGCGGGTTCGGACGCGGGCAGCCCGATCGGGCCCGCGTTCACGCCGATGCCGCCGCCCGCTTGTTCGAGCACGCCCTCGACCTCCCGCCGCAGCGCGTCGGCCGCCGTCCCGCCCACGGCGTCCCGCCACTGCAGCCGGCGCGCGGCGAGGGGGTAGTCGGCGAGCGTGAACAGGGCGCCGCCGATGTCGGCCGCCACATAGCCCATCAGGCTCAGGCGGTCGATGCGGCAGGCCAGGCGGGGAACGTCGGCGAGCGCGTGGAAGCGCGCGGCTAGCTCGGCGGTGGGCCAGGCGCCGGCGTACAGGCCGACGGTCACGTGCGGCACGTAGCCGCCGTGAGCGTCGTCGCCGCCGACGTGCAGGCAGCGCCTGAGGGTGTCGAGCGTGCCGCTGGCGTCGTGCACGATGAGGAAGGGCGCCGAGGAGAAGCTCTCCAGCCCGCCGACGGCGAGCTCGAACGCGGCCGGCGCCGCCGTCTGCAGTGCGGCGAGCTGGCGGGCGATGAGGCCGGCGTCGAACTCGTCCGCTGCCGGCGCTCGCGCCACGGCCGGAAATCCGCACAGCGCGAGGGTGATGTGTGGCTGGCGCAGATAGCCCGCGAGCAGCAGGCCGTCGAGCGCGCGCTGCGCGGCGGTCACCCGCGCGCGCAGCGGCGGCGTGTCGACGTCGAGCGCCCACAGCAGGTAGTGCGGGCGGCCGCGGTGCCAGGCGTGGAAGTCCCGGCGCTCGTTGCGCAGGGTGCGGGGCTCGGCGAGGAAGCGCTCGCGCAGCAGGGCGGGATCCGTCATCGGGGCTAGTAAGGGGGCGGCGGGCGGCTAGAATCGAAGCATGGATACCGCCCCGATTCTCCCGGAAAACGCCGCCCGCCGCATGGCCGCGCCGGCTTCTTCAACCGCCCACGCATCCGCGCCCGCCCACAAGCCCTCGGTCACCGAGCAGGTCGCGGTGCGCGGCCTGCGCTACAGCGTGCGCCGCTGGGGGCCGGCCGATGCGCCGCAGGTCTTCCTGCTGCATGGCTGGATGGATTCCTCGCCCACCTTCCAGTTCGTCGTCGATGCGCTGCGCCGCGACTGGCAGCTGATCGCGCCCGACTGGCGCGGATTCGGCGGCAGCACCTGGCTCGGCCACAGCTACTGGTTCCCCGACTACTACGCCGACCTCGAGGCGCTGCTCGCCCACTATGCGCCCACGGGCCCGGTGCGCCTGGTCGGGCACAGCATGGGCGCGGCGGTCGCCGGGGTGTATGCCGGCCTGCGCCCCGAGCGCGTCGGGCGCCTGGCGATGCTCGACTTCCTCGGCCTCAAGCCGCCGGCCGACGCGCAGTCGCCGGCGCTGCTGCGCAAGTGGCTCGACGCCCAGGCCGCCGCGCCGCGCCTGCCCACCCACGCCGACCACGCCGCCTTCGCCCGCCGGCTGTGTGCGGTCAATCCCCGCCTCACCCCGGCGCGCGCGGACTTCCTCGCCCGCCACGTCGGCTGCGCCGGCGCCGACGGCCGCGTCGAGATGGCCTGCGACCCCTGGCACAAGGTGCCCTCGCCCTTCATGTACCGCATCGAGGACGTGATGGCGTGCTGGCGGCAGGTGAGCGCGCCGACGCTGCTGCTGCTGGCCGAGCACGGCTACGTCACCGAACGCTTCGGCGACGACCCCGCCGAACTGCAGCGCCGCCTTGACTGCTTCGCCGACCGCCGCGTGCTCACCATCGCCGACGCCGGCCACAACCTGCAGCACGACCAGCCCGCGCAGGTCGCCGCCGCGCTCGAGGCTTTCCTGGACGCGGAGGCGACATGAACGCGCTGCGTTTCGCCGCCGGCCATGCCGCCCACGCCGACTGGCGGGTGGCGCTGCGGCGGGCGCTCGACGAGGCGACCCACGCCGCCGGCGTCGCCGCCGCGCACGCCGCGGGCAGCGGCGAGGCCGCGGAGTACACGCTCGGCTTCTGCTACCTCAGCGACCACTTCGCCGCCGACGCCGAGGCCATCCTCGGCGAACTCCAGCGCCGCCTGCCCGGGGTGCATTGGGTGGGCACGGTGGGCGTGGGCGTGTGCGCCACCGGCGCCGAGCATTTCGATGAGCCCGCGCTGGCGCTGATGCTGGCCGCGCTGCCGCGCAAGCACTTCCGCGTGTTCTCCGGGCGCCAGCCGCTGCGCGCCGACGGCAGCGACTTCCACCCCCACACCGCGCTCGTCCATGCCGACGGCCGCACGCCCGACCTGCAGGAGCTGCTCCCCGAGCTCGCCGCGCGCACCGCGGGCGGCTATCTGTTCGGCGGGCTCACCGCCTCGCGCGGGCTCAGCGTGCAGATCGCCGACGCGGTGTTCGACGGCGGTGGCCTGTCGGGGGTGGCCTTCGCCGCCGAGGTCGGCATCGTGTCGCGGGTGACCCAGGGCTGCCAGCCGATCGGGCCGCGGCGCCTGGTGAGCCGCGCCCAGGACAACATCGTGGTGACGCTCGACGGCCGGCCGGCGCTCGACTGCGCGCTGCAGGATCTGGGCATGCCCTCCGACGCGGCGCTCGAGCCGGTGGCCGAGGCGCTCGCCGACACCCTGGTAGGGCTGCATCCGGGCGAGGACGCCGAGCTCGTCGCCCCGGCCGCGTTCGGTGCCGACATGCTGGTGCGCCACATCGTCGGCCTCGACCCGCGCGCCGGCGTGGTGGCGATCGCCGAGGCGGTGGACAAGGGCGCCTGGCTGATCTTCTGCCGGCGCGACCCGGCCGCCGCGCTTGCCGACCTGCGCCGCGCGGCGCGCGAGATCCGCACCGAACTCGCCGCCAGCGCGCGCAGCGCGCTCGGCGCCATCTACGTGAGCTGCTCCGGGCGCGGCGGCCCGCACTTCGGCCGCCCGGCCGCCGAGCTGGAGGTGATCCGCGACGTCCTCGGCGACGTGCCGCTGGCGGGCTTCTTCGCCGCCGGCGAGATCGCCCACAGCCGGCTCTACGGCTACACCGGCGTGCTCAGCGTGTTTGCCGCACCGCGGCCGCCGGGTCCGGCCGCACGCTAGGCCGCCGCGCCGCCGATCCAGCGCGCGGCCAGGGCGCCGACCTCGACCCGCGCCTTCAGCCGTGCGGCGAGCAGGTACAGGCCGCCGAGCTTGCGGTGCAGGAAGAGCGCGTCGGCCGGCGGCGTGTGCCAGAAGTCGCGCTCCATGCTCAGCTTGAGCCCGGCGTCGCGCAGGCGCGCGGCGAGGTCGCTGGTGCCGAAGTCGTAGGCGCCGGTGTGGCGCAGCGGCTCGCAGGCGATCTCGAAGAGGTCGATCACCGCCTCGCGCTGATGGGCGTGGATGTCGTCGCGGAAGTAGCCGATCGCCTGCGCGGCGGCGGCCATCGCCGCGCGCTCGCCACGGACGGCGGCCGTCATCAGCGCGCGGTAGGCGGCGACCACCGGCTCGGCGTAGGGCCGGGTGGCGCCGAAGTCGAGCAGCACCAGGCGCGCGCTGGCCGGATCGAAGCGGTAGTTGGCGAAGTTGGGGTCGGTCTGGATCAGGCGGAACTCGAACAGCTCGCGGAACAGCAGCTCGATCAGGCGGTGGGCGATGCGGTCGCGCAGCGCCTGCGACGCGTCGGCGAGCGACTCGACGGCGACGCCCTCGACCCAGCTCATCGCCAGGATGTCGCTGCGGGTGAGGGCCGCCACCGGCTGCGGCAGCACGAAGTCCGCAGCGTCGGCGAGCAGGGCGCCGAAGCGCTGCAGGTTGTCGGCCTCGCGCCGGTAGTCGGCCTCCTCGTGGAGCTGGCGCTTGGCCTCGTCGAGCAGGGGCGCGATGTCCAGGCTGCGCGGCAGCAGGCCCGACACGCGCAGCAGGGTGGCGACGTTGTCGACGTCGCTGTCG
The DNA here is from genome assembly GCA_029286945.1 of Thauera sp. GTDB lineage: Bacteria > Pseudomonadota > Gammaproteobacteria > Burkholderiales > Rhodocyclaceae > Thauera. The sequence continues at coordinate 13,074 of JAREIX010000022.1, forward strand.
ATGCTGCGGCGCACGCCGGGATATTGCAGCTTGATCGCCAGCTCCTCGCCGTCGCGCGTGCGGGCGCGATGCACCTGGCCGATCGAGGCCGCCGCGCAGGGCGTGAACGAGAAGCGCTCGAAGCCCTGCTCCCAGCCCGCGCCCCAGTGCGTCTCCAGCACCTGCACCACCTGGCTCATCGGCATCGTGCGCGCGTCCTCGCGCAGGCGGGCGAGGATGTCGCTGAGTTCGGGCGGCAGCAGGCTGCCGGCGTCCATCGACATCAGCTGGCCGACCTTCATCGCCGCACCGCGCAGCTGCGCGAGCTGGTCGGCGACGCGGCGGGCGTTGGCCGGAGTCAGCACCAGCTCGCTCACCTTCGGCCGCTTGCCGGCGGCGAGCTGGCGCGCGCCCTCGGCCAGCATGCCGCCGGCGACGCCGGTGGCGAGCGTGCCGAGGCGGGCAAGGCGCGACAGCCGGCCGCCGGGGACGGCGGCAGCGCGGTCGCTGGCGGAGAGGGCGGATTCGGCGAGGGCTTCGCTGTTCATGAGGGAGGCTCCTTCAGGCCGCGCGGTGAGCGCGGCGTCAATAGGGCAGCGGGACGAAGGCGCCCGCGATCAGGGCGAGGCAGGCGACCGTCGTCAGCTGCAGGCGCAGCGGCAGGTACCAGTCCGGCAACGTGGCGTGGCGGGCGAGGCGGCGGTCCTGCACGTAATGCAGCACGAAGCCGGTGACCAGCAGCGCGGCCGCTTCCATCGGCACCAGCAGCAGCGCCGGCCAGGCGATCAGCGAGGGCACCACGCTCCACAGCATGGTGCGCACCCGGCGCGCGTCGTCGAGGCCGGGCAGCGCCATCGCGAAGCCCCAGTGCAGCGCGCACACGAAGCTCAGGATGACCGCGCCGTAGGCGAACAGCGCGTCGCTCCAGGTGAAGCCATGGTGGGTGTCGAGCAGGCTGGCGGGCGCCAGTACCAGGAAGGGCAGCAGGCCGCCGTAGCCAAGCCAGCGGGCGGTGCGGCGGAGCGGGTCGGAGGAGGAGGCGTTCATCGGCGGAGTCGGGCGGGGCGGTGGATGGCTGAAGGATGAGGGACGTGGGCTGCGGCTTCGCGGGTTCCGTCACGACGCTTGCCGTGTCCAGGACGAAGAGCGGCGATCATGGGCTTTGAGCGGCGCAAAGAAGGCGAGTTCGTGCTTGATGCTAGTAATGAGTACATGGTTTGTCCAGGACAAAAAGAGTATATTTGAGGTGTCCGATCCACTGCCGCCCATCTCAACGCCATGGATGCCACGATGACGCCCCCTCTCCATTACGCCGTGATCGGTGCCGGTATCGCCGGCCTGTGCTGTGCGCGCGTGCTCGCCGACGCGGGCGTGCGCGTGAGCGTGTTCGACAAGAGCCGCGGCCCCTCGGGGCGCATGAGCACCCGCCGCGGCGAGGGCTGGGCCTGCGATCACGGGGCGCAGTACTTCACCGCGCGCGACCCGCTGTTCGAGGCCGAGGTGGCGCGCTGGCAGGCGGCCGGCGTGGCGGCGCGCTGGCAGCCGCGGCTGGCGGTGTTCGATGCCGGCGGGCGGCGGAGCAGCGACGGCGCTGCCCCGGCGCGCCACGTCGGCACGCCGCGCATGACCGCGCCCGCGCGCCTGCTCGCCGAAGGGCTGGACCTGCGCCTGCAGACCACGGTGACGGCGCTGCAGCGCTACGACCACGGCTGGGAGCTCGCCACCGCCGAGCGCGGCCTGCTCGCCGAGGCCTTCGATGGCGTGCTGCTGGCGGTGCCGGCGCCGCAGGCGCTGCCGCTGCTGCAGCCGATGGCGCCTGCGCTCGCCGCGCTCGCCGGCGCGGCGCGCATGCAGGGCTGCTGGGCGCTGATGCTGCGCTTCGAGGCGCCGCTGGCGCTCGATTTCGACGCCGCCTTCGTCAATGACGGCCCCCTGCGCTGGATCGCGCGCGACACCAGCAAGCCGGGCCGCAGCGGGCCGGAGACGTGGACGCTGCATGCCAGCGCCGAATGGAGCGCGGCGCATCTGGAGGACGGCGCCGACGCCGTCGCCGCCGCGCTGATCGCGGCCTTCCGCGCGCTCGGCGGCGCGATGCCGCTGGCGTGGTCGGCGCACCGCTGGCGCTACGCGATCACCGACGCGGCGACCGCGGGCCGCTGCGCCTGGGATGCCGCGGCCGGGCTCGGCCTGTGCGGCGACTGGCTCAACGGCGGCCGCGTCGAGGGCGCCTGGCTGAGCGGCCACGCGCTGGCGCAGCGTGTGCTGGCGGACGTGCGCGATGCGCTACGGGCTGGTCTGGTTCAAGCGTGACCTGCGCCTGGCCGACCACGCCGCGCTTGCCGCGGCGGCGCGGCGCGGGCCGGTGCTGTGCGTGCTCATCGTCGAACCCGCGCTGTGGGCACAGCCCGATGCCGCGCGCCAGCACTACGAGTTCATGCTCGAGAGCGCGCGCGCGCTGCACGGCGCGCTGCGCCGCCTGGGCGGCCGGCTGCACCTGATGGTGGGCGAGGCGGTCGAGGTGCTCGACCGCCTGCATGCCGCGGCGCCCTTCGACGCGCTGTATTCGCACGAGGAGACCGGCAACGGCGCGAGCTACGCGCGCGACCGCGCGGTGGCGGCATGGTGCCGGGCGCGCGGCGTGCGCTGGCACGAGCTGCCGCAGTTCGGCGTGGTGCGCCGGCTCGACGATCGCGACCGCTGGCAGGCGGCCTGGGAGGCGCATGTCGCCGCGCCGCAGGCGATGTTGCCGGCCCCGCCGGCGCTGTGTTTCGCGCCGCTGCCGGCCGCCCTGCAGCCGGCGGCTTCCCTGAGCAGCGCGGACGCGTCGCCGGCGAGCGCTGCGATCGTCGCCGCACGCGCGCCGGAGGCGGTGGCGCTCGGCCTCGATGCCTTCCAGCCGCCGCGGCGCCAGCGCGGCGGGCGGGACGCGGCGCTCGCGGTGCTGCACGAGTTTCTCGACGCCCGCAGCGCCCACTATCGCGGCGGCATCTCCTCGCCACTGAAGGCGCCGACCGCGTGCTCGCGGCTGTCGCCCTACCTCGCCTGGGGCTGCCTGAGCCTGCGCGAGGTGGTGCAGGCCACCCGCGCGCGCATCGCCGCGCTGCCCGCGGGCGACCGCCGCCGCGCCGGGCTGGCGGCCTTTCTCAGCCGCCTGTACTGGCACTGCCACTTCATCCAGAAGCTCGAGAGCGAGCCGGCGCTGGAATTCCGCAACCTGCACCGCGGCTACGACGGGCTGCGCGAGGGCGCGTGGAACCCGGCGCATTTCGACGCGCTGGTGGCCGGGCGCACCGGCTGGCCGCTGGTGGACGCCTGCGTGGCGATGCTGCGCGAGACCGGGTGGATCAACTTTCGCATGCGCGCGATGCTGGTGTCGGTGGCGGCCTATCCGCTGTGGCTGCACTGGCGCGAGGTGGGGCTGTGGCTGGCGCGCGCCTTCCTCGACTACGAGCCGGGCATCCACTGGAGCCAGCTGCAGATGCAGTCGGGCACCACCGGCATCAACACGACGCGCGTGTACAACCCGATCAAGCAGGCGCGCGATCACGACCCGCAGGGCGTGTTCGTGCGGCGCTGGCTGCCGGCGCTGCGACGGCTGCCGGATGCCTGGCTGTTCGAGCCCTGGCGCATGCCGGGCGAGGTGGCGGCGCGCCACGGGCTGCGCCTCGGCGAGGACATCGCGCTGCCGCCGGTGGAGCTGGAGATCGCCACGCGTGCGGCCAAGGCGCGCGTGCATGCGCTGCGCGCGCAGCCGGAGGTGCGGGCGGCGAAGGCGGCGATCGTCGAGCGGCACGGTTCGCGCAAGCGGCCGGAGGGCCGGCGGGGGAAGGCGGCGAGCGCGGCGGCCGATGCGGCGCAGCTCGATCTGGGGTTCTGAGGGAGGCGCGGCGATGGGGATGCGGCGCAAGGGCGACTTGCCGACCAAAGTGTGCGCGGGCTGCGGACGACCGTTTGCGTGGCGGAAGAAGTGGGAATGGGTGTGGGACGAGGTGCGCTATTGCTCCGAGCGCTGCCGGCGTGAGCGCAAGGTGGCTCAGTGAGTGATGACAATGGGTGAAAACCGTCTCTGCTCGGTCGTGGTGCCTCGGGGATGCGTACGGGGTATTCCTTCCGGGGCTGCGGAACTCGCCCTTCGGGCTCGGACAGTCCTCGCCCCTTCACGAATACCCCGCACACATCCTGGGAGCGTGGGCGAGTGCCCGTGCAAAGACGCTTAACGCCTTCATAGTCCTTGAATGCCAATGCCCTTGATAACTTTGATCTATTGGTTCCGCAATGATCTGCGCTTGGGTGACAACCTGGCGCTGGTCGAGGCGTGTGGAGCGGCTGCGTGCGTGCTGCCGGTGTATTGCCACGATCCGGCGGCCGACGCGCCGACGCGCTGGGGCTTCGTGCGCCGCGGGCCGCATCGGCGGGCCTTCCTCGCTGCCGCGCTGGACGATCTGGATGCGCAGCTGCGTGCGCGTGGCAGTCGCCTGCTGCAGCTTCGCGGCGAACCCGCCGAGGTGCTGCCGGCACTTGCGCTCGCGATCGGCGCCAACACCGTGGTGTGCGAGGAGATCGCCGCGCCTGAAGAGCAGGACGCCGTCGCCGCGTTGCGTGCCGCCGGGCTGACGGTGCGCACGGTGTGGCAGTCCAGCCTGCTCGATCCGGCGGCGCTGCCGTTCGCGGTGGAGCGCTTGCCGAAGGTGCTCACGGATTTTCGGCGAGCGGTCGAGGCGGCTGGCCAGCAGCCACCCGCGCCGCTTGCCGCGCCGGCGGCTCTGCCGCCGCTGCCGGACCCGGTCATCCTGCCACCGCATTTCCTGTTCGAGCCAGCGCACGTCGCCCCTGCCAGGAGCGGCGCAGGCCGCGATCCGGCGGCGCAGACGTCAAGCGCTTGCGGGCTCTCGGCGGCCGATGATCCTGGCCTGCACCACTCCTGCATGGCGGCGGGTGCGTTCGAGCCGCTGCGGATGGGCGATCGAGCGCTCGCCCGCGCATCCTTCCCCTGGTGGCAACCCGGCTTCGCCGGTGGCGAGCGGGCGGCGCTGGCGCATCTGGCGCGCTATTTCGGCAGCGATCTGCCGAAGCACTACAAGGCGACGCGCAACGGGCTGAGTGGGATCGACTTCTCCAGCAAGTTCTCGCCCTGGCTGGCGCAGGGGGCCTTGTCGCCGCGAGTCGCCTTGGCCGCGCTGCGCCGCCACGAGGCCGCGCAGGGCGCGAGCGAGGGCAGTTACTGGCTGTGGTTCGAGCTGCTGTGGCGGGACTACTTCCGCTTCCTGCATCTGCAGCACGGCCGGCGGCTGTACCGGGCGCGCGGCTTGAACGAGGCCGCGCCGCCGCCCGCGCATGACCCGGCGGCGTTCGCCGCCTGGTGTGCGGGGCACACCGGCCATGACTTCATCGATGCCGGCATGCGCGAGCTCGCCGCCACCGGCTGGCTGTCGAACCGCATGCGGCAGGTGGTGGCCAGCTACCTGATCCACGACCTCGGCTGCGACTGGCGCGCGGGGGCGGCGTGGTTCGAGGCGCAGCTGGTGGATTACGACGTCTACAGCAACCAGGGCAACTGGCTCTACATCGCCGGCCGCGGGACCGATCCGCGTGGCGGGCGGCGCTTCGATCCCGACCGGCAGGCGGCGACCTACGACGCCGACGGCCGCTACCGCAGGCTGTGGAGCGGTCGTCCCTGAGCGGGCGCCGCATCGCTGCCGGCGCGGCGCTCAGCGGCGCTGAGCCGCCCCCCGCAGGCGGGCGAGGGCGCCCGGCGGCAAGGCGCCGAGCAGGGCGCCGATCGACACCACCACGATGCCGACGATGGTGGTGAGCCCGAGCGCCTCGCCCAGGATCAGGAAGGCGCCCACCGCCGTCACCGCGGGCACCAGGGCGAGCATCATCGAGGCCTCGCTCGCGCCCACCTTCTGCACGGCGTAGCTGTAGAAGCCGCCGGCCACCAGCGCGGCGATCACGCCCTGGTACACGGCCTGCAGCGCGATCGCGCCCGCGCTCTGTTCAGCGAGGTTGCCCGGCAGCCACAGCAGGTACACCGGCAGGTAGGCGAGCGCCGAGAAGGTGGCGATGCCGAGGATGCCGAACTGCGGCTTGACCTGCCAGCGCCGCATCAGCAGGCCGAAGATCGCCCAGCACAGCGCGGCGGCGAGGAAGAGCAGGTCGCCGATCCATTCGCCGGCGCGCGCGCTGGCGGCGAACAGGCTCTCGAAGCCGATCATCAGCAGGCCGGCGGTCGACAGCAGGAGCGCGAGCACGGTCGGGCGCGGGATGCGGAAGCCGGTCATCACCGCCATCAGCACGATGGTCCAGAACGGGATGCCGCCGTTGACGAAGACCCCGGCGTGTGCGCTCGGCGCGAAGGAGAAGCCGATGTACACCAGGATGCCGTAGCCCAGCCCGCCCACCGCCGCCAGCACCATGTGGCGCGGCCAGTCCCGGCGCGGCACGAAGCGCAGGTAGAGCGGCAGGGCGATCGCGCCCGAGACGCCGAAGCGCAGCGCGGCGATGTCGAAGGGCGTGAAGCTGGCGGTGGCGCCGAAGCGCGAGACGATGTTGAAGCCGGACCAGAACACCACCACGGCGAGCGCGGCGAGCAGGCCGCGGACGGCGTCGGTATTCGAGGGATGGGTCGTGTGCACTTGGCTTCAGCCCGGCTGGTTGCGCATGAAGTCGGCGGTGTTGAAGAAGTTCTGCAGCAGGCGCTCGCGGATGCCCGCCTCGATGCCCACCTCTTCCATCGCCAGCATCATGCAGGCGACCCACTGGTCGCGCTCCTTGACGCCGATCGCGAACGGCATGTGGCGGGCGCGCAGGCGCGGATGGCCGAAGCTCTGCACGAACAGGTCCGGCCCGCCCAGCCAACCGGACAGGAACATGAAGAGCTTGTCGCGCGAGCCCTGCAGGTCTTCGGGGTGCATGGCGCGCAACTCGGCGAACTGGGGCGTCTCGGCCATCAGGGCGTAGAAGCGGTCGCAGAGGCGGGCGACGGTGGGCTCGCCGCCGATCCTGGCGTAGGTGGTCTGTTGTTCCATCGGTTCTTGGGTGTCGGGATTCATCGGACGCGGCGCGCATGACCGGATGCCCTGCCGGGCATGCGATTGTCTCAGACTGGGCTACGTCCGCATACCGCGCTCAGGGGGCGGGCGGCCTTCGAGTTCGCGGAAGAGCCAGTCCTGGAAGCTGCGTATCTTCGGCAGCTCTGCGCGTGACTTCAGCAGGTTGAAGGTGTAGCCCTGCACCTTGGGGCCCTCGAGCCCGAGCGGGGCGACCAGGCGCCCGGTCTCGAGTTCGCGCTGCGCGAGCAGCAGGCTCTCGAGGCACACCCCCAGGCCGTCGACCGCGGCACTGATTGCCATGAACGAGCGGTCGAAACGCGGTCCGCGCGAGATGTCGAGCGGAACCTTGCGGTGCTGGCGCATCCAGTCGCGCCAGCTCACCAGGCAGACCTCGCTATGGATCAGGGTGTGGTGGCGCAGATCCTCCGGCGCCCGGATCGGATGCGCACCGTCTGCGAGCGCGGGCGCACAGAGGGGGACGATGGTCTCCGGCGGGAAAGGCAGCACCATCGTCCCGGCCGGTTGCAGCCGTTTCATGCCGTAGCGGATGTCGATGTCCACCCCCTGCAGCAACAGATCGGCAGGGGGCGGATAGGACGCGTTGAGGCGCACGTCGATGTCCGCGTGCTGGGCGCTGAAGCGCGCGAGCCGCGGCATCAGCCACTGGGTGGCGAAGCTCGGCGTCGAATGTACGGTGAGGATGTCGCTCTTGGCCGTGCGACCCAGCTCGCGCGTCGCCATCTCGATCTTCGCGAACGCCGCGGAGACCTCCTCCGCATAGACGCGGCCGGCATCGGTGAGCACCACTGCCCGATGCACGCGATGGAACAGGCGTACGCCGAATTGCTCCTCGAGAAGCTTCACTTGGTGGCTCACCGCAGAGGGGGTCACGAACAGCTCCTCTGCTGCAAGTGCAAAAGACGACAGCCGTGCAGCAGCCTCGAAAGCCTGTACCGCCTTGAGGGAGATCCGATTGTGCATTGCAATATTCACATGAGCTCAGTTCACTTATATAGCCATAACTATTCGTTTGAGCGCGAAAAATCAAGGGAATAAGCTTTCTCCCACTCGCCGGACGCCCCGCAAGGGCGTTGGCGGAAGCGGAGAGCCCCCTCTCCGTCCGAGCGAAACGATCGAACCCGGCCCTGTGAAGCGCCGGAGCCACATCAAGGAGAACTGTGTGCACGCAAGTCTTTCACCGGACCACGCCCGGGTCGCCGAAGCTGCCTACCGCATCCGCCGCTTTGCGCTGCGGATGGGCGAGGTGCAGGGCCAGGGCTATGTCGGCCAGGCTCTGGGCTACGCCGACGTGCTGGCGACCGCCTATTGCCATGCGATGAACTTCCGACCGGAGGATCCGGAGTGGGAAGGTCGCGACCGCTTCCTGCTGTCCCACGGCCACTACGCGATCGCGTTCTACGCTGCGCTGATCGAGGCGAAGATCATCCCCGAGGACGAACTCGAGACTTACGGCAGTGACGACAGCCGCCTGCCGATGTCGGGCATGGCGACCTACACGCCGGGCATGGAGATGTCGGGTGGCTCGCTCGGCCAGGGCCTGCCGATCGCGGTGGGCATCGCGCTCGGCCTGCGCCTGAAGGGCAACCCGGCCTTCGTGTACAACTCGATGTCCGACGGCGAACTGGATGAGGGCTCGACCTGGGAAGCGGCGATGGGCGCCGCACACCATGGCCTCGCCAACCTGATCTGCATCGTCGACATCAACAACCAGCAGGCCGACGGTCCCTCGACCAAGGTCATGGGTTTTGAACCCCTCGCCGACAAGTGGGCGGCCTTCGGCTGGCATGTGCAGCGCGTCGATGGCAACGACCTCGCCGCCGTGATCGCCGCCTTCGACGCCGCGCGCAATCTCGCCGAGGCCAAGCCGCGCGTGATCATCTGCGACACCCTGATGGGCAAGGGCGTGCCCTTCCTCGAGACGCGCGAGAAGAACCACTTCATCCGCGTCGATCCGCCCGAGTGGCAGCAGGCCCTCGACATCCTCGACCACGCCCAGGGAGCAGCCCGATGAGCACCGCCACCGCCAAGAAGCCCCGCCTGACCACCTCGGCGATGATTGCCTCGATCGCATCCGAAGGTCAGCGCGTCAAGGCTGCGCCCTTCGGCAAGGCCCTGGTCGAACTGGCAGCGCAGCGCCAGGACATCGTCGGCCTCACCGCCGACCTGGCCAAATACACCGACCTGCACCTGTTCGCCCAGGCCTACCCGGAGCGCTTCTTCCAGATGGGCATGGCCGAGCAGCTGCTGATGGCCGCTGCCGGCGGCATGGCCAAGGAAGGCTTCGTGCCCTTCGCCACCACCTACGCGGTGTTCGGCACCCGGCGCGCCTTCGACTTCGTGCATCAGGTGATCGCCGAGGAGAACCTCAACGTCAAGATGTGCTGCGCGCTGCCCGG
>JAREIX010000023.1 GCA_029286945.1 Thauera sp.
CGCGCGAGCGCGGCGACGGCCTCCGGCACGGCGCCGGCCGCGGCCGCCGGGCGCGCGGCGAGAGCGTTGAGCAGGCGCGCCACCACGCCCTCCTGCGGCTGGCTGACGCCGAAGTGCAGGGGCTGGCCGGCGCGGAACACGGCCAGGGTCGGAAAGCTCTCGACGTCGATGTCGCCCACCCATTCGGCGTCATCCTCGATGTCGGCCCACGCAAAGACGATCTCGGGCCGCGTGCGGGCGAGGCGCTCGAGCATCGGGTGGAAGTCGCGGCAGGTGCCGCACCAGTCGGCACACAGCGCCAGCACGACGAGCGGCGAGGCGGGCAGGCGGGCGTCGGCGGGGAGGTGGGAGATGGGTGTCAGTGCGGGATAGGGAGCGTGCATGGCGCGGCCTGGGTGAGCGAGAGGGCGGCGTGACGCGGTGCCTGCACCCGCGCCGCCGCCACGCGCCGGGGCGCGGCTCAGGCCGGGCTGACTTCCCGCATGCTGCACTTGGCGATGCCGTATTCGGTCTCGACCAGCAGCGGGTAGGAGGCGCCGCTGAAGCGGCCAAAGTTCGAGATGTTATAGCCGATCAGCCGGCCCGGCACGCTGCCCAGGCGCACCGCACGGCCGATGCGGTAACCGGCGTCGATGGCGCGGTGGATCGCCTGCTCGATCGTGCCGTGGTAGTGATGCGCCGATGCGCTGTGGCGCTGGCCATTGACGAGGATGAGCGATTGCGTGTTCATGATCTGCCTCTGCTGCCCGGAAACGGGAACCGGGGTTCCTGCTCCCGTTGACGGTCAACCTACGCTTGGGTTGAGGCAGCAGCAGCGCATATCAGCATCTGCTTGTGAATCCGGTCACGGACGCCGGTGCGGGTCGCTCAAGGGCGCGCGGTGGAACGCGGCACGAAGCTCACCTTGTGCGCCACCACCGTGTCGCGCATCTTCGCCACGTGCGGGCGCAGCGCGCCGACCACGTGCATCTCGCAGCGCTTGCAGTCGAAGCGCAGGGTCAGCGTCTCGTCGCCATTGACCAGCTGCATCGGGTCGGGGCGGATCCCTTTCACTTCCTTGGGGCACAGGTTGAAGCTGTAGCGCAGGCAGTGCTTGGTGATCATCAGCGATACGTCGTCGCGCTCCTCGTTCGCCTCGTAAGCTGCGTCGATCAGCTTGACGCCATGCTTCGCGTAGAAGGCGCGCGCCTGGTGGTTCGACACGTTGGCGAGGTAACTGAGCGCGTCCTGCGGGTAGGGCACCGGCGGCTCCACCGGTGCGGCGCGCGGCGGGCGGGCGTGGGCCGCGAGGCGGGCGGCCTCGAGGCGGTCGACGGCGTCGCGGCGCAGGGCGTTGAGCTGGGCGGCGGGCAGGAAGGGCGCGGCGGGCAGGTCCAGGGCGATGTCGCCAGCGGTGAAGATGGTGTTGCCGAGCTTGGCGAGGTGCTCGCGCAGGGTGGCGAGCGCACGCTCGGCGTGCTGCGCCGGTTCGAAGGCGGCGGCGAGGGTGGCGGTGGCGGTGATGCCGTCCTCGTCGCGCAGCGTCAGCGCGAAGCCCCCTGCAGTCGCCGAGAAGCGCGCATCGACCGCGATCCGGCGCTCGGCGGATTTCTTCTCCAGCGCGCGCTCGAACGCGTGGTCATGGTTGCGGAACAGCGAGGTGCCCGGCACCAGGTCGGCCGGCAGCGGCTCGGAGGGGAAGATGCGGTCGATGCCTTCGCCGCCGCCCTCGGCCTCGGCGCGGTTGACGCGCAGGCCGGTGAGCTCGCCCTTCGGGTTGTACCAGGTCAGGCCGTCGGCGTTGTGGATGGGCGCGACGCGCTCGACGTCGAAGAACTTGCGCCCCTTGGTGTCGATCTTCTTCACCCGGCCGATCGGCTCACCGATGAACTTGGGCGACTCGAAGGCCTCGATGCCGTGCCGGCGCTCGTTGGCGAAGTAGTCGGTATAGCCGCGGTTGAAGGTCTTGTCCGCCTGCGGGGTGAACAGGAAGGTGGTGCGACCGCTCGAGGCGCGGCGGTAAGCCGGTCCATCGGCCTCCGGGTGCTCGATGATCTCGTCGAGCAGCGTGCGGTAGTGCGCGGTGATGTTCTTGACGTAGGAGAGGTCCTTGTAGCGGCCCTCGATCTTGAACGAGCTCACCCCCGCGGCGGCCAGCGCGCGCAGGTTGGCGCTCTGGTTGTTGTCCTTCATCGACAGCATGTGCTGGTTGCTGGCGATGGTCTTGCCGTCCTTGTCCTTGAGGTCGTAGGGCAGGCGGCAGGCCTGCGAGCATTCGCCGCGGTTGGCGCTGCGCCCGGTGTGGGCGTGGCTGATGTAGCACTGGCCGGAGAAGGCCACGCACAGCGCGCCATGTACGAAGTACTCGAGCTGGCAGCTGGTGGCGGCGGCGATCTTCCTGACGTCGTTGAGCGACAGCTCGCGCGCCAGCACGATCTGCGAGAAGCCCACGTCCTGCAGGAAGCGCGCCTTGCTGGCGTCGCGGATGTCGGTCTGCGTGCTGGCGTGGAGCTGGATCGGCGGCAGGCCAGATCAGCTTGCGCGCCGGTTCGAGTTCGGCATCGAACAGGATGGTGTTGGTGGCGACGAAGATCTGCGCGTGGTAGCGGTGGGCGTGCTGGACCAGGCGCGCGATGTCCGCCACCGAGTTGTCCGCGGACGAGCGCGCGCCGAAGGCAGGGCCGCCGATGTAGACCGCGTCCGCGCCATGGTTGATGGCCTCGATGCCGAAGTCGGCGGTCTTGGCCGGGGCAAGGAGTTCGAGGGTGTGGCGGGACTGGGTCATGGCGCGGAGGAGTCGCAAGCGATTGATGGAAAAGCCCTTGATGATAGCAAGCCGGCCCATCCTCTGACGAGGTCGATCGCGGTTCGGGGCGCTGAAGCGGGGCGAAGGCGAGCAATCGACGCGGGTTTCAGTCCGCCCGCCCGCGCCCCCACGCGAAGGGCAGCAGCACCAGCAGGCCGACCGCGTCGGCCAGCCAGTCCCAGGGGTCGCCGAAGCGGTGCGCGGTGAAGGACTGCGCCACCTCCATGCCGGCGCCGTAGAGCAGCAGGCCGAACACGATCGCCCCCGCCCGTCCGGGCCAGGCGGCGAGCGCGAGCAGGGCGAGGCCGGCGAACAGCAGCGCGTGCTCGATCTTGTCCTGCCAGGAGACGAGCTTCACCACGTCGGGCGCCGGCAGCAGGGCGAGCCAGAAGACGGCCAGCAGCACGACGACAAAAGCGAGGCGAAGCAGGGTGCGAACGGATGAAGGCATGCGCAGTCCGAAGGACCTGAAGGTCGTGTTGTTGTGGAGTGCCATTGGCAGGCCGGACGCCGCGAAGGTTCCCGGCCAACACAAGAGAAGGAGAGCCCCGATGCATGCAGCCCCCCGTCCGATGTCCTGCCGCAGCGGTGCCGAGCCGGCGCCTTCCCGCGCCCCGGCCGCCGCCCGCTTCCTGATTGCGCCGCGCTTGCCGCTGCGTGCGCTGCTGTCCGGCGTCCTGCTGGCGGCGAGCCTGGCGGTCCTGCCGGCGGCTGCGGGCGAGCTGATCGTGCGCACCGGGACCGGCAACGTCAAGGTGGTCGAGGTGGCGAGTGGCCTGCAGAATCCATGGTCGCTGGCCTTCCTGCCCGATGGGCGCATGCTGGTGACGGAGCGTCCCGGGCGGCTGCGGCTGCTCGCTGAGGACGGCACGCTCTCGGCGCCGATCGAGGGCGTGCCGGCCGTGCATGCGCGCGGCCAAGGCGGGCTGCTCGACGTCGCCGTCGGCCCGAACTTCGCCGAGGATGGCCTGATCGTACTTTCCTACGCCGAGCCCACCGAGCGCGGCGCACGCACCGCGGTGGTTCGCGCGCGGCTGGATGTAGCGGGCCTGCGCCTGCATGACGTGCGCCGAATCTTCGCCCAGGACGAGGACCCCTCGGGCAACCACCACTGGGGCTCGCGCCTGGTGTTCGCGCACGACGGCACGCTGTTCGTCACCTTGGGCGACCGCTTCCACCCGCGCGAGCGCGCCCAGGCGCTGGACAGCCATCTGGGCAAGGTGGTGCGCATCACGCTCGAGGGCGGCGTGCCGGCCGACAATCCGTTCGCCTCCCGCGCCGGCGCCCGGCCGGAGATCTGGTCCTACGGCCATCGCAACGTGCAGGGCGCGGCCCTGCACCCGCAGACGGGCGAGCTGTGGACCCACGAGCATGGCCCGCAGGGCGGCGACGAGATCAACCGCACCCGCCCCGGCCTGAACTACGGCTGGCCCGAGGTCACCTACGGCCGCGAGTACGTCACCGGACGCAAGATCGGCGAAGCTGAGACGCGCGCCGACGTCGAGCCGCCGGTGCTGCAATGGACGCCCTCGATCGCGCCCTCGGGCATGGCCTTCTACACCGGCGACGTCTTCCCGCAATGGAAGGGCAGCCTCTTCGTCGGCTCGCTTAAGTTCCAGCTCCTCGCCCGCCTCGAGCTCGACGGCGAGCGGGTGGTGCGCGAGGAGCGGATGCTGACCGAGCTCGGCCGTCGTATCCGCGACGTGCGCCAGGGGCCGGACGGCCATCTTTGGCTGGTGGACGAGACCGAGGGCCGCATCCTGCGGCTGGATCCGGGCTGAGACCGGTGCGTGGGCCGCGACGGCGCCTGCCGGATGCGGCCCTCAGCCCGCCTGCTTGATCGCCAGCACCGCCTGGTTGCGCAGGGTGCGCAGCAGGGCGAGCTCCTGCTCGCTGATGCGGATCTCGCCCGCCTGGTCCTTGTCCGCGTAGATCATCGCCACCGGCCGGCCCTTGATCATCAGCGGGAACAGGCAGAAGGTGCGCGAGAGCACCGACTTGCGGTACCACGCCGGCACGCGGGGGGCGATCTTCGGGTCGTCGATGTCCGAGATGAGGATGTCCACGCCCTTGGCGGTGGCGACGTTGAACACGTTGTCGGGATGCGCCGACAGGCTGAAGCGCAGGTGCTTCGCCAGCTCGCCGACCTCGGGGCCGTAGCCGAAGCGCCCGGTCATGTTGTTGCTGCGCGCGTCGCGGATGCACAGCAGCACGCGCTTGAAGCCCATCGCCCGGTACATGGTCTCGAGGATGATGCGCAGCACGTCGTTGAGCTTGAAGTCCTCCACCAGGGTGTTGCTGATGTCCTGGATGCCCGAGCTCAGCACCGCCTGGGCGTCGGCCGCCTTCTGCCCCGCGGGCGGCGCCTCGACCGGGGTCGACTGCTCGAGCAGCGCCGAGGTCGGCACCTCGAGCGGCGCCGATTCCACCGTCGTCTGCGCCGGCGCGCCGGCGACGAACTGGCTCATGTGGCGGCCGATCCGGGTCTGCGCCAGGTTGACCTTGATGATGCGGGCGAAGTCGCCGATCTCGTCGATGGCCGCCTGCATCAGCTCGCGCGCGCCCTTGACGTCCACCGGCACGGCGTCGGTGAAGCGCGCGGCGATCGCCTGCATGGCGCGGTCGCGCTCGGCGGGCGCCAGCAGTGCGACCGCGTCGCAGTACTCGTTGGCGCATGCGGCCAGCGCGCGCAGGCGCTCCTCGGCGTTGAGCGGACGCCGGGCCGGCCCGGCGGGCAGGCGACGCATGCTCTGCTGGATCACCTCCGGGAAGCCCCAGTGGCGCGCCAGCGCGATGCCGAGCTCCTCGAAGCCGGTGCCGATCACCCGTTGCGCGGCGAGCTCCTCGCTGCAGGTCTGCTGCTGGGCGACGCGGCGGATGTCCTCGCTCTCCTCGGGGAAGTAGAACTGGCACAGCAGGCGGCCGAGGTTGTGGAACACTGCGCAGATGTAGCTCTGCTCGGTGTCGCGCAGGCGCATGCGGTTCGCGATGTCGCGCGCGAACAGGCCGGCCAGGCAGGCGCGCAGGAATTCTTCCTTGAGCTGGCTGGCGTTGGTCTTGTTCTGAAGATGTTCGAACAGCAGCACGGTGATCGCGATGTTGCGCACCGCGTCGAAGCCGAGCACGACCACCGCGCGCGAGATGGTGCTGATCTGGCCGCCGCCGGCGGGGCGGAAGTGCGCCGAATTGACCACCCGCAGCAGCTTGTTGGTGAGCGAGAAGTCGCGCAGGATCAGCGCCGACAGCGTGCCGACGTTCTCGGATTCGCTCGAGGCGATACGGTTGATCGCCACCACCGATTCCGACAGCGCCGGGAAGTCGCCGCGGTGCTTCATGCGCCGCAGCAGGAAGTCGATTGCGCCCGGTTGCGCGCCCTCGCCCTCGGGCGCAGCCTCCTCGGCGGGCTTGAGCCAGGCCTCGAGCGCCAGGCGGAACTCGTCGGCGTCGGCGAAGCGGGTCTCGGGCTCGAGTGCGGCGGCGCGCAGCGCGATCGCGGCGAGCGTCTCGTCCACCGGCGCGGCGCCGGCGGGGAGCGCGACCGCGGTCGTGCGCGTGCGCTGCAGGATGCGCTGGACGTCGGTGTCGGTATGCAGCGGGCGGCCACCGAGGAGCTCGACCAGCATCACGCCCGCGGCGTACACGTCGTTGCGCGCGCTCACCTCGCGGCGCTCGATGTATTCCGGTGCCATGTAGCCGGGGGTGCCGGACATGCCCTCGCGCGCGCCCGCATCATCGACCCTGCGTGCGATTCCGAAGTCCATCACTCGCGGACGGCCGTCCTTGTCGATCAGCACGTTGCTCGGCTTGAGGTCGCGATGCACGATGCCCTGGCGGTGCGCCTCGGCGAGCGCGGTGAGCACGCCGAGCAGCAGCGTTGCCGCCTCGGGTGCGGGCAGCGCGCCGCGGCGGCGCATCGACGCGGCCAGCGTCTCGCCCTCGACGTATTCGAACACCAGGTAGGGGTTGCCGCCTTCCTCGCCCGCCTCGAACACCGGCACCACGCCGGGGTGGCGCAGGCGGCTGACCGAGCGCGCCTCGGCGAGCAGGTGGGCGTGGTCGCGACGTTCGGTGGCCGACAGGTGCAGGGTCTTGAGCGCGACCTCGCGCTCGAGCTGCGGATCCCAGGCCAGATGCACCACGCTCTGCGCGCCGCGCCCGAGTTCTCGTCTGATTTCGAACCGCCCGATCCTGCTTGTCATGTGTTCTCTTGTACTCTGTCGCGTTCGCGCACGCACGCCGGACCGCCCGCCCCGGGGGGGCGGCGGTTTCGTGGCATCATCGCGCACCCTTTCAGCAACGATGGAATCCCCAGGATGGAAAGCCCCTTCAAAGGCAGGACCGGCCTGCGCCGGATCTGGAACGCCTTTCACTACTCACTGGACGGACTGAGCGCAGCCTATCGGCATGAGGACGCCTTCCGCCAGGAAATATGGCTCACCCTGGTGGCGATTCCGCTCGCCCTGTGGCTGGGCGAGTCGGCGCTCGAGCGCGCGATGCTGATCGGCAGCATCCTGCTGGTGCTGATCGTGGAGCTGGCGAACTCTGCGATCGAGGCGACGGTCGACCGGGTGTCGCTCGAGCGGCATCAGCTCGCCAAGCGCGCAAAGGACATCGGCAGCGCTGCCGTGCTCATCGCACTGATCAACGCTGCCGTGGTGTGGGGGTTGCTGCTCTTCGGGTGATCGGGGCGGGCGCCCCGGTGCGCGCTCAGGCCGACCTCGGGCCCCAGCTGCGCACCGGGCCGGTGTCGATGTGCAGGAAGTCGGATTCGGGATAGAAACCGACCCCGCCCGCGCCGAGGGCGAGCGCCGCGTCGCGCAGCCGTGCGGTGTTGACGCCGACCAGGCGGACGTCGATCGCCTTGCCTTCCATGTGCAGGCTGCGGCGGGCGACGCCACCGCCGCCGGTCTTGCGCAGCATGCTGTTGGTGGCCGGCGAGCGGTAACCGGAGATGATCTCGAAGGTGTCGCCGCCGCAGCTCAGGCGCAGGGCGTGAAGGATGTCATAGAGCAGGGGGTCCATGCGTGTAGACTCCCCGGTGCGGAAGTCGCGCAACAGCCAGTTCATGCGCTGCAGCGCGGGCTCGAGGTAACCGCTACGGTTGCGGAAGGTGAGCTGCAGACGTTCGTCGGTGTGGGTGTGCCGGAAGCCGAGCTGGCGGTCGTGCTGCGCCGCATGGAGGTTGCCGGCCGACAGGCCCAGCGGCAGGGCCGCGAGGCCCTTCAGGAACAGGCGGCGCTCGGGGACGGTGTGATTTCGGAAGAATCTGGACATGAATAAATCCCTGTCTGAACAATCACTTAACACAAATAGTCTACTCGAAGCCGGCGCCTTTTTCCGCAAAAGTTTTGTAACGTTCGCGGTGTCGGGCGCGCTGCTGCTGTCGCCGCAGGCCGCGCTCGCGGTGGCGGCCGACGGCGCTGCGGACGCCGGCGCGGTTGCGGCGCCCGTCGCCGACGCCCTTGCCGCGCACCTCGAGCAGCGCCTGCGCGAGCGTGCCTCCGCCGCCGACGAGACCGCGGCGCTGTTCTATCTCGGCCGTGGCTACCGTCCGGCCTGGCACGACGCCGCACGCGTCGATGCGCTGATCGCGGCGCTCGAGTCCGTCCGGGCTCACGGTCTGGATCCGCGAGACTTCAGTCCCGAGCGCCTGCGCGCGGCCGCCGCCGAGCCCGTGGACCCGGCCGCACGCGTAGAGCGCGAGCTGCTGCTCACGGACACGCTGGTCGAGCTTTTGTTCCAGCTGCGCTACGGCAGGGTCGATCCGCACACCCTGTACCGCGAGTGGAACTTCACGCCGCCGCCCAATCCCTACCAGCGCGCGGGCGAACTCGCGGCGGTGCTGCAGGCCGCCGACCTGCGCGCGGCGATCGAGGCCCAGGCGCCGGATCTGCCGCTCTACCGCGAGCTGGTGCGCGGGCTCGCCCACTATCAGGCGCTGGCCATGCTCGGCGACTGGCCGAAGGTGCCGGCGGGGCCGACGCTGCGACCGGGTGCGCGCAATGCGCGCGTTCCTGCGCTGCGCGCACGGCTGCTGGTCGAGCCGGAATCGGGCCTTGACGAAGCCAGCCGCGCGTCCGCCCACTACGACCCGGCGCTGGTCGAGGCGGTCAAGCGCTTCCAGGCCCGCCACGGGCTCGAGCCCGACGGCATCATCGGCGCGCAGACGGTGCTCGCCCTCAACACCAGCCCGGCGCAGCGCGTCGAGCAGATCCGCGCCAACCTCGAGCGCCTGCGCTGGGTCGCCGCCGACCTGCGCGGCGACCGCCTGCTGGTCGACATCGTCGGCTATCGCGCCGACCTGGTGCTCGACGGCCAGCCGGTGTGGGCCTCGAAGGTCATCGTCGGCCGCCCGGCGCGCAAGACGCCCTCGCTGCGCGACAGCGTGGTGAATCTGGTCTTCAACCCGAAGTGGGTGGTCCCGCCCACCATCCTGCGCGAGGACGTGATCCCGCGTGCGGCACACAACCCGGGCTACCTCGCCAGCCAGCGCCTGCGCGTGATCGACCGCAGCGGGCAGGCCGTCGATCCGGCCACCATCGACTGGGGCGGCGCGCGCCAGAGCGGCTTCCCCTACCGCGTCGTGCAGCAGTCGGGGGCGGACGGTTCGCTCGGGCGCATCAAGTTCGCGCTGTCCAACCCGTACGCGATCTACCTGCACGACACCAACGCGCGCGCGCTCTTCGGCCGCGCCGAGCGCGCGTTGAGCTCGGGCTGCGTGCGGGTGGAGAAGCCGAACGAGCTCGCCCGCCTGCTGCTGAACGATCCCGAGCGCTGGAGCGAGGCGGCGCTCGAGACCGCGCTCGACAGCGGGCGCACGCGCACCGTAGAGGTGGGGCGCGAGGTCACCGTGCTGCTGCACTACAGCACCGCCTGGCTCGACGAGCAGGGCCGCCTGCAGCTGCGCAACGACATCTACGAGCACGACCGCGGCATCCTCGCCGCACTGGCGGCGCGGCGCGGTGCGGCGGCGCGCTGAACGCGCCGCCCCGCCTCTGGCCCCTCTCCGCCCCGCCGTTCCCGCACCCCCGCGCGCGTAACCTGCCGGCAATCCGCGCTTAACGCCGCTGTCTTGGGCGCCGCCTAAGCTGCGGCGCCATGAGAACGCTCGATTACACGACCGAAGAGCTCTGCCACGCACCGCGCCTGCGCATCGCGCTGGTGACCGAGACCTGGCCGCCTGAGGTCAACGGCGTGGCGATGACCCTCAAGCGCATGGTCGATGGCCTCATCCGCCGCGGCCACGGCGTGCAGCTGATCCGCCCGCGCCAGACCCCGGCCGACACCGCCTTGCGCTCGGACAGGCTCGAGGAAGTGCTGTCGCGCGGGCTCAGGCTGCCGCGCTACGACGGCCTCAAGCTCGGCCTGCCGGCGCGTGCGCGGCTGATCCGCGAATGGTCGCGCCAGCGCCCCGACGTCGTCCATGTCGCCACCGAGGGGCCGCTCGGCTGGACCGCGGTGACCGCGGCCAACAAGCTGCGCATCCCGGTCACCTCCGACTTCCACACCCATTTCGAGCACTACAGCAGCCATTACGGCATCGGCTGGCTGCGCCAGCCGGTGGCGGCCTACCTGCGCCGCTTCCACAACCGCAGCGCGGCCACCTACGTGCCGACCGCCGAGCTCGCCGCCAGCCTCGGCGCCCAGGGCTACGCGCGCGTCGAGGTGATCTCGCGCGGGGTCGACACCGCGCTGTATGCGCCCGCCCGGCGCAGCGTCGAGCTGCGCCGGCAGTGGGGGGTGGCGGCCGACGGCCTGGCGGTGCTCAGCGTCGGCCGCCTGGCGCCGGAGAAGAACCTCGGCCTCACGCTGCGCGCCTTCGAGGCGATCCGCCTTCAGCGGCCCGATGCGCGCATGGTCGTGGTCGGCGACGGCCCGCTGCGCGAGGACATCGCCCGCACCCATCCCGAGGCCGTGCTCGCCGGCATGCGTCACGGCGAGGACCTCGCGGCGCACTACGCCTCGGCCGACCTGTTCCTGTTCCCCAGCCTGACCGAGACCTTCGGCAACGTGACCCTGGAGGCGATGGCGAGCGGCGTGTGTCCGCTCGCCTACGACTACGCCGCGGCCGCCGAGGTGATCCGCGACATCGCCAACGGCGCGGTGGTGCGCTGCGGGGACGAGCACGGCTTCATCGCGCGCGCGGTGCAGCTCGCCCTCGCCGACGGCCTGCGCGCCGAGCTCGGCCGCGCCGCGCGGCGCACTGCCGAGACGATCGACTGGGAGCGGGTGAACGACAGCTTCGCCTCGGCGCTGATCCGCGCCTGGCGCGGTGGCGCTGGCGCGCCCGCGGCGCCTGCCGCCCTGCAGGCCCGGGAGGCCGAGCGCTGATGCCGGCGGTGCGCGCGATCTTTCTCTCCGACGTCCATCTGGGCACGCGGGCCTGCCAGGCCGACAGCCTGCTCGCCTTCCTGCGCGAGCACGAGTCCGAGTACCTGTACCTGCTCGGCGACATCATCGACTTCTGGGCCATGAACCGCAGCGTGCAGTGGGCCGGCTCGCACAACACGGTGGTGCAGAAGGTGCTTCGCCGCGCCCGCCACGGCTGCAAGGTGTTCTTCATCCCCGGCAACCACGACGAGGCGCTGCGCGAATACGCCGGCATCGCCTTCGGCGACATCCGCGTCGAGTCGGAGTGGATCCACGAGACCCTGGACGGCCGCCGCTACTGGCTGGTGCATGGCGACGAGTACGATCAGGTCACCCGCCACCACCGCTGGGTGGCGGTGCTCGGCGACGTCGGCTACGACGCCCTGGTGCGCATCAACCTGCTGTTGTCGCGCGTGCGCCGCCTGCTGCGCCGGCCGGGCTACTGGTCGCTCGCCGGCTATGCCAAGCAGAAGGTGAAGAAGGCGGTCAGCTTCATCTTCGACTTCGAGGACGCGGTGGCGTACGCGGCCCAGCAGCGCGGCGTCGACGGCGTGGTCTGCGGCCACATCCACTGGGCGGCCGACCGCCGCATCGGCAGCGTGCGCTACCTCAACTGCGGCGACTGGGTCGATACCTGCAGCGCCATCGTCGAGCATTTCGACGGCCGCATCGAGGTGGTGCACTGGGGCGTGCACGGGGGCGGCGCCTCCGCGCTGCCGTCCGCCGCTCAGCGCTCGCCCGGGGCGTCCTCGGCCGACACGTCCGCGGCTTGCGTGGAGTCGTCGCGCATCAGGTCGTAGGCGATGAACAGGCCGAGCAGCGCGTTGCCGAGCGCGAACACGCCCACCACCACGCTCGCCAGCGGCACCAGCGCCCAGGTGCGCAGCACCCAGGCGAGGACGGCCGACAGCACGTTGAGCAGGATCATCAGCCAGAAGCGGCGATCGCGCGGGCGGAACAGGCGGGTGAGTTTCATCGGCGCGGGCGCCCTCAGGGGGTGATTGGGGTGGCGGCGCGCGCAGCGCCGAGCCCGCCGCGGCGCACGAGTACGAACACGGCCACGGCGAGCACCACCTCGATCGCGCCGATGACGACGAACACCGGCGCGTGGGGGCGCGCCACGAACCCGCCGAACACCGCGAGCAGCGCGCTGCTGAGCACCGGCCCGGCGGCGAAGCCGAGCGAGCCCGCCATGTTGAAGGCCGCCAGCGCGCTCGCCCGGCAGTCGGCGCCGCCGTAGTGCGCGGCCAGCACCAGCGAGGGCGCGTACATCAGCGCGGCGATCACGCCGCCGGTGGCCATCGCGGCGATGATCCAGTCGCCGGGCAGGAAGGCGAGCACGGCGAGGAACACCCCGTACAGCACGCTGCCCGCGACCATCATCAGCAGCGGGTCCCAGTGCCGCGACAGGTGGCCCGCGGGCCAGGTCAGCACCGAGAAGGGCACCAGGAAGGCCGCCATCGCCAGGCCGATGCGGCGCGCATCGAAGCCGATCTCCAGGCCGAGGTAGAGCGACAGCGTGGACACGATGAAGCCGACCGTGAGCCGGTCGGCGAAGGAGAAGGCGAGCGGAACCGCCAGCTGGCGCCGGCTGCGCAGGGTGGCGACGATCTCCGCGGCCGCCATGCGCGGGCGCGCGGCGCCGCTGTCGGCGAGGCCGAGGAAGCCCGCGACCGCCAGCGCCAGCGACAGCAGCCCGCCGCCGAGCGGCACCCACAGCGGGTCGATGCCGCCGATGAAACCGCCGAGCGGCGCGCCGGTTGCCACGCCCAGGCTGATGCAGGCGCCCACGGCGCCCATGCGCGCGCCCAGTCCGCCCTTGCCGGCATGATCGGCGCCCAGCGCCATCAGCAGCGACAGCGCCGACATGTGGGCGAAGCCTTCGACCAGGCGCAGGCCGAGCAGCAGGGCGTAGCTGTCGGCGCGGCTGTAGGCCCAGGCGATGGCGAGCAGGGTGAGGCCGTTCACCGTGAGCGCGCCGACCGCCAGCGTCCTGCGCCGGCCGAGGCGGTCCGACAGCAGGCCGGCGACCGGCGCGCCGACGAGCGCGCCGATCATGTTGACCGACATGAACAGGTGGCTGGCGAACTGGCCGAGGCCGGGGAAGCGCTGCGCGGTGAAGTCGGGCAGCACCGGCACCATGCCGGTGACCGGCAGCATCAGGCCGTAGAGCAGCAGCAGCGGCAGCAGGTGAGGTCCGATCATCGGGTGAAGGGGTCAATTGGCACGCCCGGCGCCGGGCCTGCACGGTGCGGAAAGCCGCGATGATACGCCGCCCGCCGGCGCCGCGGCCCTGTCGGCAATCAAGGCGCGGGCGGGCCGCCGGCGCCCGGGCGGCGGGGCGGCTTGCAACGCGCGCGGCTTCAGAAGCTCAGCGACTGCCCCTTCGGATGCATCGCGCGGTAGCCGCGGCGCGCCTGGTCGGCCTGGTCGCTCCACGGCGCGGTGCAGCGCGTCAGGTAGTTGAAGTGCAGCGTCGGCCGTCCGGGGCCGGCGTGGTGCTCGAGGATCAGCTCGAGCGCGCGCGCATGCGGATGGCGGAACAGCGCGCCGCTGGTCGACACCAGGTAGTGGCTGCAGCGCATGCGGTCGAGCAGGCTGGCGCTGAGGTTGGCGACGCTGCCGTGGTGGGGCAGCTTGAAGACGTCGAGCGCGAGCTTGCGCTCCGGGTCGCCGAGCAGCGTGGCGATCGAGCGCTCGAGCACGTCCGGCCACGCGTCGCCGGCGAGCAGCAGGCGCACGGCGGGCGCGGCCGCCGGGTATTCGAGCAGCAGGGCGATGCTGCTGCCATTGGCGGCGCTGGTGTCGCCGGCGAAGGGGGCGTCGGCGCCCGGCTCGCCGCTGCCGCGGCCGAGGGTGTCGGCGAGGCGGGCGCGCAGGTCGCTGTCGTCGTCGGCAGGCAGCTCGTAGCGACGCTCGCCGTCGGCGCCGAGCGTGTCGTCGTCCGCGGCGCCGAGCACGTCGCCGAGCGGGCGCAGGCTGCGGCGGGCGGCGAGCTTGTGGCGCAGCGCGGCGACGTCGCCCGACTGCACGTGGGCGCGGTCGAGCTCCTTCTTCCAGCGGTCCTTCAGGTAGAGCAGGCCTTCGTGGTCGGGCGACAGCAGCGTGAGCCGGCACTCGCCCGGCAGCTCGACCACCGGCAGCGCGGGCTGCCGGCGGTCGATGGCCGCGAGCGCGGCCTCGAAGCCGAGGTTCCACACCCGGGTGCCGGTGCGCGTCTCGTAGTCCGCGATCAGCATGCCGAGGATCTCGCCCTGCAATGCCCCGAGCGGCCGGCCGGCGGGGTCGGGCACGGCGTTGAGCTGCTCGCGGCCGTTGAACCAGATGCGGTCGAAGCGGCAGTGCAGCGCCTCGGCGTCGCTCAGCAGGCGGATCACGCCCTCGATGTGGTCGGCGTCGACATGCGTGATCACCAGCAGGTCGAAGCGGCGCTCGCCCGCCGGCAGGTGCAGGATGCGCTCGCGCAGCGCGGCGTAGGTGTGGGCGGGGCCGCCGTCGATGAGGATGCGATGGACGGTGGTGCCGCTGCCGTACTCGATCCACAGGCAGTCGCCGTGCGCGGCGGGCAGCATTTCGATGCGGAGCATGGCCAGGGGTCTCCCGATCTCAGCCTGCGGTGGAGGAGGCGGGCGACGGGCCGGGGGCCGGACGCGCGCGCACCGGCAGGCGCCAGTCGGCGTCGCCGATCGCGACCAGCGCGAAGGCCATCAGCACGCCCCGCGCCAGCAGTCGGCGGCGGATGCGGCGCAGCAGGGTGCCGAAGTCGGCGTCCGCGGTGTCGACCGCGGCCAGCTCGGCGACCAGCTCGGCGGCGAGCGGTCCGGCGTGGCGGCCGAGGATCTTGGCCAGGGTGCCGAGCACCAGGCTGGCGTGGAAGTCCTTGAACTGCGCGGCCAGCCCGCCATAGCCGGTCTCGGCGACCTGGCGCGCGGTCTCGCAGCCGAGCAGCAGCACGATCGGGCCGGGGTCGATCGGCGCCGGGTTGATCAGGGCCTCGTTGAGCTGCGGCCGGAAGCGCCAGCGCTTTTCCTCGGCGAGCGCCTCGTCGCCGATCTCGAGGTAGTCGAGGCCGGCGTCGAGGTCGTGGTGGGCGAGCAGGATCAGCAGCGGCGGGCTGTCGTGCGCGACCGCCTGCTCCCATTGGTCCCAGTCGTCGACGAGGGTCGGTGCGGGGATGCGCGCGGACAGCGTGGCACTGAGCAGGGCGCGCTCCGCTTCCGGCACGTAGTGGGTGCTCGCGCACAGCGCGGCGTCGAGCGGGCGCAGGCTGCGGCGCGGCGGCGCGGGCAGCGACAGGTCCTCGAGGCGGCTGGCGTCGAAGCGCTCGATCACCTTGCGCATCGCCCAGAAGCCGAGCGGGCAGATCGTGTCGCGCCAGCTTCCCGCCGCGCCGGTGGCGGCGGCCTCGCAGGTGGCGCAGTGGCCGTCGTCGCCGCCGAGCGCGGCCTGCCAGCCGGCGCACAGCGGCGCGCCGCGCCGGGGCACGCCGCGGTCGTAGATGAACTCGAGCGGGACCGCGCGCGCCTCGTCGAGGTTGATGACCTGGATGCGCTCGCCGGGGTCGGCGAAGCCCTGGCGGCGCAGGTTCTCGTAGAGCGTCGCGCCGTGCATCGCGAGCGTGCGCAGCAGCTCGGTGACCTCCGCGCTGCCGGCGTCGAGCGCCGCCTCGCCCGTCTGCGCGCCGCGTTGTTCGCGGCGGCGGACGAGGTCGGTGTCGGCGAGGAAGAGGGCCTCGTTGAGGACCGCCATCAGGCGCTCGGTGTCGCCGAGGTCGTAGATCCGGCCGCCCTGGCCACCGAAAAGGCGCAGGTGGCGGGGGCCGAAGACCAAGGTCGCATCGACCGGCGCGCGCTCGGCGAGCGCGATCACCTCGCGCTGGCCGAAGCTCACCTCGACGCGCGGCTCCGCGAGTTCCGCCTCGGACGAGCCGGCGGGACGCACGGCGGCGCTCACCGTCACCGCCTCGAACACCTTGCCGCGGTAGCGGAACAGGATCTGCGCGACGAGCGCGTCGATGTCGGCCGGCACCTCGATGGCGAGCTCGCAGCTGTCGCTTGGCAGGCTGCGCTCGGCGGGCAGGCGGATGCGGCCGGCGGGGCCGTCGCCGCGGCAGGTCGGCTCGCCCCCGCGCAGGCCCGTCCAGCACAGCTCGACGACGAGCTCGAGGCCCCCGGCGGGCAGCTCGACGTGCTGGATCGGCGCGTTCGCGCTCGGGATGCCGGCCTGCCGCAGGCCGATCCAGCACCGCAGGCGGGTGCGCGCGCCGGCGACGAAGTGCCGCCGGGGCACGCCCTCGTGCAGCAGCTGGGCGTGGACGCGGCGGGCGTCCCTGTCCGCCTGCCGGCCTGCGGCCGTGTCGTCGGGGGTAGCGTCGTCCGCGGCGGCGCCGGGGACGCGTTCGGGTGCGGCAGTCGATGCGCCGCGCCCGCGGCTGCGCCCGGCCGCGCCCGCGCTGCGCGGCCTGCTTGTGCCGGCATCGCGATCGACCGGGGCTGCGCCGACCCTGAGGCTACGGATGTCGAGTTCGCTGGCGCCGTCGTCGGCAGGTTCGTCCGGCCGGCCGCGCGCGGCGGGACGCGGCCGGTCGTCGATGAGTTCGTGGCGCGCGGCGATCGCGTCTTCGCCGCCGCCGGCGAGGGCGCCGCGCCAGGGCGAGGCGGCGCGTCCGGCCTGGGCGTCGGCCGCCAACCCGATCAGCTGCAGCAGGCGCACGCGCGCCGCGGTGGCCAGGCCGGGGCGGTCGAGGGCGAGCAGCGCGGGCACGAAGCGGCGTGCCGGCTCGCGCGCGATCATCCAGCCGACCTGGGCGTCGTCGAAGCCCGACGGCGGCGCGCGCAACTGGCGTTCGGCAAGGGTGGCGGCCGACTCGGGCGGGTTGAAGGGCTCGGGCAGGGCGACCGGGCCCGGGGCGGACGCGGGTTCCAGGGGCAGACCCTGCGCATCGGCGATGCCGGTCGCCGCGTGCACGGTGAGCTCGAGGGCGCGCAGCCGGTCGTGATCGCCCGATCGCCGGTCCTGCTCGCCCTGCTTGTCGAGTGCCGCGAGCAGGTGACGGTGCATGGCGGGCGGAATCGGGCGGATTGCCGCGACCGCCGCATGGGCCGTCCACGGGCTGCCCCAGAACAAGCCCGGTACCCGCCATTCGTCGCCTGCGGGCGGGGGCGAGAAGAACGCGTCGAAAGGCCCCAAGTCCCCCAGCCGGGCGCGGCACAGCGCCCACCACAAGGCGGAGTTGGCCTCGTCGTGATCGTGCGGTTGCGGCGGTGCCAGGTCGGCCGGAGACAGCCCGGCGTCCTCGAGCGGCATCGCGGCGAGCGGACGGTAGTTGCCGTACTCGCCGTGCGCGAGGCCCGCGATCAGGGCCGGAATGCGGCCCGGGTCGGCAACCCTGTCGAGCGCCTGCGCGATGAGGGCGTGCTCGGGCTCGCGCGCGTCAGCAGCCAGCTCGCGCAGGTGCTCGCGCAGCGAGCGGATCGGCAGCCCGGCGGCGAAGGAGAGCACCTCGCCGCGCAGCGGGTCGCCCGCCGGCAGTGCGGCCACGATCCGCCACGCCGCCCGTGCGATGCGCAGCCAGGCCGCGGCGTCGAGCACGAAGCGCGTCGCCGCCGCGAGCGCCGCGAGACGCACGCGGGGCTCGGCGTCGTGCTCGCCCAGCCTGAGCAGCGCGTCGAGGTGGCGCGTGTCCGACGCGCTCGGGTCCGCGGGCGACGCGTCCGCGGGAGGTGGCGCCGGGTGGGCGGGCATCGTGCGGTCTCCGTGTGTGCGGCGGCGCGGCTGGCGAATGCTCATGCGCCCAGCAGCTCGGGCATGTAGCTCTGCAGCCGGTGGCTCAGCAGCGCGCCGGCGTGGCGGCCGAGCACGTCGATCTCGGCGCGGCCGAGCTTGCACAGGTTGGTGCGGATCGCGGACGCGAACGCGGCGTCGCCGGCGCGCGCCTCGCCTTCCTCGCTGTCGATCGAGAACCACGCCGGCTTCGCCCCGCCGGGCTTGGCGGCGTTGAGCTCGAGGCGCTTGAACTGCAGCCCGCGCACCTGCTCCATCATGATGTCGAGCGCCTCCACCAGCACCGCCGAGCCGGCCTCGGTCGGACGCTCGTCGATGCGGAAGGGCTTGCCGGCGTCGCTGACGATCACGTAGTCGAGCGCGTTGCGCGCGCGCAGCAGCGGATTGACGCCGAGGTTGTCATACACGCCGCCGTCCGACAGCGTCACGTAGTCGACGCCGGCCGCCGGATACTCGCTCTGGTCCACCCGCAGCGGCGGGAACACCGGCGGGAAGGCCGACGAGGCGGCGACCGCGCGGCTGAGGCGGAAGTCGTGCGCGGGGGCGGCGCCGAGCTGCCACTCGCCCATCTCCGCCGGCAGGTTGCCGCCGGTGACGAAGAAGAACATGTTGCCGGTGGCGAGGTTGGTGGCATTCACATAGAGGCGCGGGCCGCCCTTGAGCGAGCCGAGCGAGCGCTTGCCGTAGAGGTCGCGCTCGTAGCTGGCGGCGAGCTTGTCGAGCCGGCTGTGGAAGGGGTCGAGCATGCCGCCGATCA
The DNA here is from genome assembly GCA_029286945.1 of Thauera sp. Lineage (GTDB taxonomy): Bacteria > Pseudomonadota > Gammaproteobacteria > Burkholderiales > Rhodocyclaceae > Thauera. The sequence goes on from JAREIX010000023.1 coordinate 18,696, forward strand.
CCGACGACACCGCGATCGAGGTGCTCGCGAGGTAGCGCTCGAGCTTGTCGAGCGCGTCCTCCTCTTCCCAGTGGCTGGCGAGGAAGGCGCCGGCGATGCTGCCGCCGCTCACGCAGCTCAGCAGGTCCAGCTTCCATAGCAGGCCCAGCTCGTGCAGCTTGCGGAACACGCCGAGATGGAATGCCGCCGCGCGGAAACCGCCGCCCGACAGCGCCAGCCCGATCCGTCTGTTCTGTCCACCGATCTGAATCGTCATCGCGTCCTCCCCTGATTGTGTGCGTTCGCGCCGCGCTCGCGCCCGTGCGAGCGGCCTCCCTGACTCAAATGTAGGAGACAAGCGGGGCGGGGGAAAGGTGAGGGAAGGCGGGGGCAGGAAAAGCAGGGGAGGCCGCCGGTGAGCGACGCGCGGCAGCGTACGCGGTAAAGATCATTTTGTGATTTAATTCGCCCCCATCCGGCGGTGGCAGGCATCGGTCCCGCCGGCACTTTCCGCCCACGGCTCCATTCATCCCCCGCTCCAGCACAGTCCCTCCCATCGCCGCCGCGCAGGCGTGCCTGCCGTATCCGCCGCGCGCCGTGCCCCTCGCATCCGGACCCCCGCATGTCGTTCTGGCCTCGTTTCACGCTTCCCGCCCCGCTCGCCGCCGGCCCGCGGGAGATCCTGCTCGGCAGCCTGGGCGCCGGGCTGGGCCTGCTGCTCACCGAGTGGGTGGGGCGGCTCGTCCTCGGCCACAGCCTGCCCTGGTTCGTCGCGCCGATGGGGGCCTCGGCGGTGCTGCTGTTCTGCGTGCCGGCCAGCCCGCTGGCGCAGCCCTGGCCCTGTCTGGCGGGCAATACCCTGTCGGCCGTGATCGGGGTGGCCTGCCACCAGCTGCTGGGCGACACCGGCACGGCGCTCGCGCTGGCGGGGCTGCTGGCGATCGGCGCCATGTTCCTGCTGCGCTGCCTGCATCCGCCGGGTGGCGCGATGGCGCTGACCGCGGTGCTCGGCGGGCCGGCCGTCCATGAGCTGGGCTACGGCTTCGCGCTGACGCCGGTGATGGTCGACACCGTGGCGATGCTGCTGCTCGCCGCGCTGTTCAACAACCTTGCCGGACGCCGCTATCCGCATCAGTCGGCGGCGCGGCCGCATCCGCATGCCACCCGCGACCCGGTGCCGAGCGAGCGCGTGGGCTTCAACGCCGCCGACCTCGATGCCGCGCTCGCGTCCTTCGGCGAAGTGCTCGACATCGACCGCGAGGATCTGGAGGAGATCATGGTGCGCGCGCAGATGCACGCCCGCCGGCGGCACTGGGGGGCGGTGCGCTGCGGCGACGTCATGTCGCGCGACGTGGTGACGATCGGGCCGCGGGCGACGCTCGGCGAGGCCTGGGCGCTGCTCGCGCGGCACCGGATCAAGGCGCTGCCGGTTGTGGAGGAGGGCGACCGGCTCGTCGGCATCATCGCGGTGCGCGACTTCTTCGTCGCCCCCGGCGCGCCCGGCGAGCCGCCGGCGACGATGCGCAGCGGGCGGACCGTGGGCGAGGCGATGACCGCCGCGGTGCGCAGCGCCCGTCCGGAGCAGCCGCTGGCCGAGCTCATCGCCGACTTCGCCGACCGCGGCCTGCATCACATGCCGGTGACCGATTCCGCCGGCCGGGTGGTCGGCATGATCACCCAGTCGGACGTGGTGGGGGCGCTGTTCGCGGGCGAGCCGCGCGGGTGAGCGGCGGCGCGTGAGCGCCGAGGGGAGAGCCTCGAGGGACGAGCCCCGAGGGGCAAGCGTCCGCAGCGCGCGGCGCCCACGTGAACGCCATTAACAAACCCGCGCGCGGGGTTAGCAATTCTGCAGCCGGGGTTAACGCCGGTGGCGGAGGATCAGGCTCATGAAGAACTCCGGCCGTACTTGGCCGGAACATGAACCAGGAGACCCGCCATGTCGCTCAGCCGCCGCGCCTTCCTCAAGTCCACCGCCGCCATCGCCGTCGCCAGCGGCGGGCTCAAGCTCTTCGGTCTCAACGAGGTGTTCGCCGCCGACACCGTGCTGATTCCGCACGCCTCGCACTACGGCCCGTTCAAGGCGGTGGTCAGGAACGGCGTGCTGATCGGCGTGCAGCCGCTGCCCGGCTTCGACCCCATGCCCACGCAGATGCTGCTCGAGGGTGTGCTCAGCCGCACCTACCACCCGACCCGCGTCATGTACCCGATGGTGCGCCGCTCCTACCTCGCCAATCCGCGTGGCGACACCAAACCGCATCTCCGTGGCAAGGAGCCGTTCGTGCGCGTGTCGTGGGAAGACGCGCTCGCCCTGGTGGCCGACGCCAGCCTGCGCACCATCGAGCAGCACGGCAACGACGCGCTGTTCAGCTCGTCCTACGGCGGCTGGTCGCACGCCGGCGTGTTGCGTCCGCAGGTGCTGCAGGGGCGCCTGTTTGGCCTCATCGGCGGCCACAGCGTGACCACCGGCGACTACTCCGGCGGCGCCTCGCAGGTCAGCCTGCCGCACATCATCGGCGACATGGAGGTTTACTCGCCGCAGACCGCCTGGGAAGTGATCCGCGACCACACCGAGGTCTTCGTGCTCGTGGGCTGCGACCCGTGGAAGAACAACCGTATCGAATACACGGTGGCGGACCACCAGATGTATTCGCGCTGGGAGGCGATCCGTGACGCCGGGGTCAAGTTCGTGTCGATCAACCCGCAGCGCACCACCACCGACGAGGCCATGCGCGCCGAGTGGGTGAAGATCGTCCCCAACACCGACACCGCGCTGTTCCTGGCCATGTGCTGGCATGTGTATACGACCGGCAAGTTCGACAAGGCCTACCTCGACAAGTACACCGTCGGCTTCGACAGATTCCTGCCCTACCTGCTCGGCAAGGACGCCGACGGCACCCCGCCCAAGACCCCGGAATGGGCCGCGAAGATCACCGGCATCCCGGCAGCGAAAATCGTCGAGCTGGCGGACCTGTTCACCAGCAAGCGCACCGAGTTCGCCGGCGCGTGGGCGCTGCAGCGCGCCCACCACGGCGAGATGACGCACTGGGCGATCATCGCCTTCGCCGCCATGACCGGGAAGATCGGCAAGCCGGGGGAGGGCGTGGGCTTCTCCTGGCACTACGGTGGCGGCGGCATGCCGGTGTCGGGCAAGCGCAGCGCGGTCGGCATCGCCCAGGGCCGCAACCCCGCCAGGGGCCGCTGCCCGGCCTCGCGCATCTCGGAGATGCTGCTCAACCCCGGCAAGCCTTACACCCGCGACGGGGCCAGCTTCACCTTCCCCGACGTGCACATGATCTACAACGCCGGCAACAACTTCGTTCATCACCAGCAGAACACCAACGAGCTGATCGAGGCGATGGCGAAGAAGGTGCACACCGTCGTGAACCAGGACCCGTGGTGGTGCGCCTCGTCGCGCTACGCCGACATCGTGCTGCCGGCCACCAGCCACCTCGAGCGCAACGACATCAGCAGCGGCGGCACCTACAGCAACGACAAGATCTGGGCGATGCGCCAGGTGATCGAGCCCTACGGCGAGAGCCTGGACGACTTCGAGATCTTCCGCCGCCTGGCCGAGCTCTTCGGTGTCGAGTACGGCTTCACCGAGGGCCTGACGGTGATGGACATCGTCAGGAAGAGCTATGCCGGCACCGACGCGAAGATCCCCTTCGAGGAGTTCTGGGAGACCGGCGTGGCCGAGATGGAGGTTCCGGAAGCGGCCCGGCGCTGGGTGCGCCACGGCGACTTCTACGCCGACCCGGTCAAGAACCCGCTGCACACCGCCACCGGCAAGATCGGGCTCTATGTCGAGGCCTTCGAACGCTTCGGCACCAGGGAATGCCCGCCGATCCCGAAGTACCTCGAGCCAGCCGAGTTCCTCGGCAACGCCAGGCCCGGCCAGGTGCACGTGGTGAGCCCGCATCCCTTCATGCGGGTGCACTCGCAGATGGCCAACGCCGAATGCGCGAAGCACCTCAACATCCAGGGCCGCGAGTTCGCGCTGGTCAGTGAGGAGGACGCGCGCGAACGCGGCGTCAAGGACGGCGACCTGATCGAGGTCTACAACGACCGCGGCGCGGTCATCGTCGGCGCGCGGGTGTCGTCCAACATCATGAAGGGCGTGATCAGCATCTACGAAGGCGCCTGGCTGTCGAAGGACAGCAAGGGGCGCTGCAACAGCGGCGCGATCAACGTGCTCACCACCAGCGTGGCGGCGAGCGACCTCAGCCAGGCCACCAGCGCCAACACCTGCCTGGCGTACTTCCGCAAATGCACCGACGCCGAAGGCCCGAACCGCGCCTACGAGCCGCCGGTGGTCGAGACCACGACCGGCCGCATCGAAGCCGCCGCGCTCGCGCTCACCGAGCGCGCGCAGAACGCCAAGGCTGCCGCCACCGCCGGCCTGAGCCCGGGCGAGAAGCTGTTCTACGAGCGCTGCACGCTCTGCCACGTGCCGCGCGAACCGGGTGACTACACCGTCAAGCAGTGGCACGGCATCACCGAGAGCATGTTCCCGCGTGCCGGGCTGTCCGATGAGGAGCGCAAGCTGGTGCTCGAGTTCCTGGAGAAGAACGCCAAGCCGATGTGAGCGCGCAAGCGGTTGGTGGCAGGCGGCGCGCGGCCATGGCGCCGCGCCCCGCCATCCGGGTGGCAAGCGGGCGCCCACCCGGCCACACGGCCGGGTCGGCGCCACGTCGTAGGCGGGCACGAAGCCGGCGGGCGGCAGCATCCAGTCCATCGGGTAGCGGCCGAGGGTGGCGGGCTCGACCAACTCCACGCTCGGGCCGAGGTAGGGTTCCAGCGGCTTGCCCTCGAGCGCGCGCAGGCCCTGGCGCACCGCCATGCGGCCCTGCAGCACCGGGAAGTCGGTCACCGAGGCGAGGATGCGGCCGCGCATCATGCCGCTATAGACGCCCGGCGTGACGTAGGAGGCGACGATGCCGAGCATGTCCTCGCGCTGACGGCGGCGCACCTCGGCGATCGCCGCCTCGGCCATCGGCGCGTTGCCCACCAGGTAGTCGAGCGCGGCGTGGGCGTCGAGCACTTCCTCGACGAGCTGGCGCTGGACCGAGCGCCCGGTGTCGCCGTGGCGCACCACGGCGATGCGTACCGCGCTGCCCTCGAGCGCGGCGCGGAAGCCGCGGTCGATGAAACCCACCCAGTCGGCGTCCTGCGGCCCGGGGAACCAGGCGATGTCGGCCGGCTTCGCGCCCGCCGGATGGCGCTCGGCCAGCCAGCGCCCGATCTTCCAGCCGAGCTGGTACCACGGCACCCCGACGCGGGCGCTGACCACGCTGGCGTCGATGTCGTTGACCAGGCCGATCACCGGGTGGCTGGCGAGATAGGGCGCGAGCAGGTCGTTCATGCCGGCGAAGCTGACGGTGCCGACGAGCAGGGCGTCGATCGCCGGGTCTGCGGTGCACTGCGTGATGCGCTCGCGCTGACGCGCCAGGTGCTCGTAGCCGCCGGCCTCGAGCACGCGCAGTCCGACGCCGAGCGCGCGCGCCTCCTCGACCATGCCGTAGTTCACCGCCAGCCAGTAGCTGTCCTTGAGATGCGGATACACCGCGCACAGGCGCCAGTGCTGCGAAGCCGGCAGCGCGGGCAGGGCAGGGGCGGGCGCATCGCCCGTGCGGAGCGCCTTTGCGTCGCCCGACCAGCGCTCGAGCGGCCAGGAACCGGCCGCGGCAGCGGGGCGGGCGGGCGGTGTGGAAGGCGGAACGCCGTCGTCGGCTGCGCCGGCCGGCGTGATGCCGAGCAGCAGCCCTGCGAGTGCGGGCGCGAGCAGCGTCGCCGCTGTTGCGGCCCTGGCGCGCTGTCGCCGGTAAGATGAAGCCATGTTCCCCTTTCTGCGGCCGGTGGCCTTTGCGTGCCCCGCCGTCCATGCCCGATGAGCGCCCGATCTTACGTGAATCCCGTGCCGCGCCGCCGCTTCGGCCTGCGCGAGCGCCTGCTCGTGGCGCTCGTCCTCGGCGCAATGGCGACGGTGGTGGTGGCGGTGGTCGGCTGGATCAGCTTCCAGCGCGTGGTGGGCAGCCAGCAGGCGATCATCCGCGACACGCTGCCGGCCGCCGACGCGGCGGTGCGCGGCAACGCCCGGCTCGCCGCACTCGCGCCGCGGCTGGTGCGGGTGGAGTCGGCGGCGGAGCTGGCGCAGCTGCGCACCCTGCTCGCCGCCGAGTCGGCGCGCATTCGCGAGCGTCTGGCGGCGCTGCAGTCGCCCCACGTGGAGCCCGAGCTGCGCACCCGCCTGCAGGCCACCGGCGAGGCGCTCGCGGCGCGGCTGGAGGCGATGGGCGACACCATCGCCACCCGGCTCGCGCTGCGCGCCTCGCGTGCGCGCGCGGCCGAGGCCTTGCGCGAGGCGATCGACGCCCTCGACGGCCTGGCGCGCATCCACACCGAGAACGCCACTGCGCTGCTGGTGGCCACGCTCACCGGCCTGCTGCAGCCGCCCGCGCCGGGGGCTGCGCTGGCGCGCGCGCCTGTCGACGGGGCGGAGCGCGCCGCCGCGCGCGACCGCCTGCTCGATCTCGACCTCGACACCCTCGAGCGCATGCACGAGCTCACCCTCACCGTGCACGGCCTCGCCTTCCTCATCGACCGCCTCGACGAGGTCGACTCCGCCGCGCGCCTGCAGGCCGCCCGCGCCGAGCTCGCCCGTCACCTCGACCTGCTCGAGCGCCGTGTGCGCGACATTCCCGACCCCGGCGCGCGCGCGCAGGGCCTGCAGCTCCACGACGCGGTCGCCCGCGCGCTCGCCGACGGCGGCGCGGTCGATCTGCGCAGCCTCGAGATCGAGCTGCGCGCGCGCAGCGACGACCTGCAGAACGAAGTCGGCAGCCTTACCACCGAACTCGATGCCCTCGCCGGCGAGCTGATCCACCGCGGCGGGCGCATCCTGGCCTCGGCCGGCTCGGCCGCCGAGCGCAGCGCCACCTCCGGGCTGATCGCCTTCGGGGTCATCGCCGCGGCGCTGCTGCTGGTGACCGCGGCGGTGAGCTGGCACGTGCTGCGCCGCCACACGCTCGGCCGCCTGCTCGCGCTCGAGCGGGCCACCCTCGCGCTCGCCGGCGGCCAGCGCGACGTGGTGATCGACACCTCCGGCGACGACGAGCTGGCCTCGCTGTCGCGGGCGCTGGAACGCTTCCGCAACGACGCGATCGAGCGCGACCGCCTCGCCGAGGCGCTGCGCCTGCAGCAGCAGGAACTGGAGAACCAGGTGCTGGCGCGCACCGCCGAGCTGCGCGAGGCCAACGCGGCGCTCGCCCGCGAGACCGCCGAGCACGCCACCGCGCGTGTCGCCGCGGAGAAGGCCGACCACGCCAAGACGGCCTTCCTCGGCACCGTCAGCCACGAGCTGCGCACGCCGATGGCCGGCATCCTCGGCCTGCTCGAGCTGCTCGAGGCGGCGCCGCCCGCCGCCGAGCGCGCGCACTATCTGGCGCAGATGCGCGCGGCCGCCACCCTGCTGCTCGAGCTGCTCGAGGACATGCTCGACTTCGCCCGCATCGAGGCCGGCGGCGTGCATCTCGACACGCTCGCCTTCAGCCTGCGCGACACGGTGAATGACGTGTTCGCGGTGCAGGGCACGCGCGCCGTCGCGCGCGGGCTGGCGCTGGTGGCGGACATCGATCCCGGCTTGGCTGACGCGGTGGTGACGCGGTGGTGGGCGACCGCCGCAAGCTCAGCCAGATCCTGCTCAACCTGGTCGGCAACGCGATCAAGTTCAGCGACGAGGGCGCGGTGACCGTGCGCGTGGCCCGGGGAGAACAGCCGGACGCGGTGCGCTTCGCGGTCGAGGATCACGGCATCGGCATCGAGCCGGCGCGCCAGGCCGAGGTCTTCGAGCCCTTCGTGCAAGTGCGCGACAGCGGCCGCCACCACGCTGGCACCGGCCTCGGGCTGGCGGTGTGCAAGCGCCTGGTGCGGGCGATGGGCGGCGAGATCGGCCTGCGCAGCGCGCCGGGGCAGGGGACGACGGTGAGCTTCACGCTGCGGCTGCCGTCGGCGCCGGCTGTGGCGGGCGCGCCGGCGTCGCCCGCGCAGGCCGCGCCGGCGCTCGCCTGCGGGCACCGGGTGCTGGTGGTCGAGGACGACGAGGTCAACCGCATGGTGGTCGAACGTTTCCTCTCCGCGCTCGGGCAGCAGCCGGTCTGCGTCGGCGACATCCACGCCGCGCTGCAGGCGCTCGGCGAGCAGCCGGTCGAGCTCGCCCTCATCGACATGAACCTGCCCGATGGCGACGGCCGCGAGATGCTGGCGCGGATGCGCGCGCTCGCAGCGCAGCGGCACACGCCGGCCGTGCTGATGTCGGCGCATATCCCGGCGAGCGAGGTCGAGGGCCTGCTCGGTGCCGGCTTCGCCGCCTTCCTCGCCAAGCCCTTCACGCGCGAGCGTCTGCGGGCGGTGCTCGCCGAGCTGCTGGAGGGAGCGGCCGCGGCGCCGCCGCGCGCCGCAGCCCTCGTGCTGGACGCACCGGCCGCGGGTGCGGTCGGCGGTGTGCGGCAGACAGCGGAGACGATGGCGGGCGAGTCGGTGCCGGCTGCGGGCGCCGAGACGGCCGGCGAGTGGGCGGGCGAGTGGGTTGATTGTGACTTCCTGCGCGCGGAAGAGGACGCCCTCGGTCGCGCCGTGGTCGACGACATCGTCGCCGTGTTCCGCTCCCAGGGCGAGGTGCTGGTGGCGGAGCTGCGCGCCGGCGCCGCGGCGGGCGATGCCGCGCAATGCGCGCGTCTGGCGCACAAGCTGCGCGGCGCGGCCTTCAATCTCGGGCTCGCGCGGCTCGGCGCGTGTGCGGCGAGCCTGGAGCAGGAGATCGCGCAGATCGACGCCGAGGGCACGCTGGCCGCGCGCACGCAGGCCGTGGCCGAAGTGTACGAGCGGACGCTGGCGGCGCTCGACGCCGCGCGCGGGGCCGATCAGCCGCGGGCGCGCTCCACGTCCACCGCCAGCCGGTAGCCTTCGCCGCGCACGGTGGTGATCAGCGAATCGGGCTTGTCATCGCCGTCGAGCTTGGCGCGCAGGCGGCGGACCAGCACGTCCACCGTGCGGTCCTGCGGCGACCAGTCGTGGCCGTTGATGGCGCGCGACAGGCGGTCGCGGTTGATCACCTCGCCGGCGTGGCGCACCAGCAGCGCGAGCACCTCGAACTCGCCGCGGGTCAGCGCCACGTCCGCGCCCTGCGGGTCGCACAGCCGGCGGCGCGGCAGGTTGAGCGTCCACCCGCCGAAGCGGAAGACTTCCTCGTCCTCGTCCTCGCCCTGGCGGCCCGCGGTGCGCCGCAGCAGGCTCTTGACCCGCGCCAGCAGCTCGCGCGGGTTGAAGGGCTTGGTCACGTAGTCGTCCGCGCCCACCTCGAGGCCGACGATCTTGTCGATGTCGTCGTTGCGGCTGGTGAGCAGGATGATGCCGATCGCCGGGTCGCGCGCCCGCAGCTCGCGCGCCAGCGACAGGCCGTCCTGGCCGGGCAGGTTGATGTCGAGCAGCACCAGGTCGACCGCGGCGTGCTCGAGCTGGCGCCAGAAGGTCTCGCCGTCGCCCGCCAGCAGCACGCGATAGCCCTCTTGCGAGAAGTAGGCGCTGAGGCGCGCCTGGGTGACCAGGTCGTCGTCAACGACCAGCAGGCTGGCGGTGTTGGTGTTGGGGTCGGGGTTCGGCCGCATGCTCGGGGACGTTCAAGGTTGGGCCCCCATTTTAGGGTGTAAGGGCGCCGAACGGCTCACCCGGCCTGCAAAGGCCGGGCCCGGATAACGTCGCTCGCGCGCGCAAAATTGCCGGCGCCGAGGTGATGCAGCGTATGCAGCGCCGCGTTGTCGGCGCGGAAATTCCAGCGCCCGTCGGCGAACACCGCCGGATCTGCGGCCGCGGCGACCACTTCGGCGAAGCAGGTGTCGTAGGCGTCCTCGGTGTGGCGCTCGGGGATGAGGCGGCATTCCAGCCAGGCCGCGCAGCCGGCCTCGAGCAGCGGCACGCCCAGCACCGGGCCGCGCAGCGACTCGATGCCGAAGCGGGCGAACTTGTCGCCATCGTGCCCGCTGCAACTGCCCACCGCGAAGGTCAGGTCGGCCAAAGCCGCGCCCGGGATGCACACACCGAAGGCGGCGCTGGCCACGATCAGCTCGCGGGTGAAGGTGTTCTTGTCGATGACGATGGCGATGCGCGGCGGTGAGAACTCGACCGGCATCGACCACGCTGCCGCCATCACGTTGCGGCGATCGCCGTGCGCGCTGGTGACCAGCACCGTGGGGCCGTGGTTGAGCAGGCGGCTGGCGTGTTCGAGGGCGACGGGGGTGAAGGTGGAGGTCATGTTGATCGGCGAGGTTGTTTGCGGTGCAGCATTTTCGGTGATCTGCGTGGGCGACGCGAAGATGGAGCGCGCACGGTCCTTGCTACGAACAGGCGTCTCCTTTCCATGTTTTAAAGTAGCACGGCTGTGCTACATTTCCGACAGACACAACTTCCTGGAGCAATCATGCCGACCACGACCATTCGCCTGCCCGATGAACTCAAGGCTCGCGTCGCCGCTGCTGCGGAACGTGCGGGAACGAGCGCGCATGGGTTCATCCTGGAGGCGATTGCCGAGAAGACGGCACAAGCCGAGCGGCAGGATGAATTCGATGCCGAGGCCGAGCAACGTTACGCAAAGCTGGTTCGGCGCGGCGAGACCATCGCCTGGAGCGAGATGCGGCGTTACCTCGAGGCCCGCGTTCGCGGCGAGGAAACCGAGCAACCCGCCGTCCGCAAGCTCGCGCGCTAGGCATGGCCGCGATCGAACTGGCACCGGAGGTCGCCAGCGACTTCGAGCGCATCCTCGATCGCCTCGAACGCCATGCGGCGCACGACCCCGAGAGGCGTATCCGCGACATCATCGAGGCGATCGACGTGCTGGCGCACAGCCCCCGGATAGGGCGCCCGGTGCGCGCCGGCAAGCGCGAATTGATCATCGGACGGCGCGAACGCGGCTACGTGGCCTTGTATCGCTACGTCGAAGTGATCGACACCGTCTTCATCCTCGCCATTCGCAGCCAGCGCGAAGCGGGTTATCCAAGCCAGTCCGCTGATTCTTGATGTATGAGGAGGCGGCGTGTGCTGCCGATTGCGCCATGTCCCCGATGTGGCGATTTTCGACCGACTCCGGGCGCCGTGCGCCGGGGGTGCCTGCCTCAATAGTCGAATCCCTCCTTGCCGCCGGGCCGGGCGAAGCCGCCGACGATCCAGGCGGTCGCGCTCGTGGTGCTGAGACGGAAGTTTGGCGCCACGCGCGCCTGGGCTACCTCGTCGCCGCCCTCGTCGAAGGCGCTCAGGGTCGCGAAGGGTTCGTATTCGTCGGGCGTGATGTCGAGGCGGACCTCCCATTGCGCGTCGAGCGCGAACACGGTCAGCGACTTGTGCAGCATGGCATGCGCCTGCTGGGCGTGGCGCTGCAGCACCTCGGTCGCGGTCTTGACCAGGGTGTTGAATGCAGACTGGTCGAGCGGCTTCGGGTTCTTCTTGTCGCGGCCCATGGTCCACGGGCCGACCAGCGCGGGTTCGGCCTCGCCGTCCTTGAGCATTTCCACCGCCCAGCCGTCGTCGTCCTGGTTCTTGATCACGCGCGCGGTCCAGCCGTCGAGTTGCCACAGGCGGTCGCGGCGGATGGCGGCGGGGGCGTCGTCGATGGCGGGGGCCGCGGGAGTCGGGTCGTGAATTTCGGGCATGGGTGGCGTGGCTTCGAGAGGTGGGATGGGGAGACGGGGGAGCGAGTCGGGATGTTCGAGGCGGTGGCGCCGAGACTGCTGAACGTGGCGGACGTGGCTGCAGTCTCGTCCCGCAGTTCGCACGCCGGGCTGACCAGCGGCAAAGCCAGTGGCGCGGGCACCGCCTCATCTGCGGCCCGGGTGTGTGCGCGGGCAGGGTTGCGGGCTTGCTTGTGGCGTGAGGGTGGCGACTCGGTTGGCACGGCCGGCGCCGCGAACAGGGTCATCTGGTCGTGAATCATCGTCAGTCTTCCTGAGAGACTGATATTTTATACAGCTTCACGACGTGCGGGGATCTTCGGTGCGCTTTTCACATAGTGCTTCGCGGCGACTGACATCAACGCCGCGATTTCCGCCGTTGGCATATCTCTTGCTGCGTTTTTGCCGAGACACTCGAGGGAGAGATTCATGATCACCCAAGGCATCGGCAACACCGTCATCGCCTATGTTTCGGCCGGTAGATCCAGCCTTGGCCGGCAGGCATCGACGCCGCCACCGGCAGATATTGCCGGCTCCATCCACATTTCGGATGCCGCACGCGCAGCGCTCGCCGGCGAGATGTCGGCGGGAGATGCCGCCGTGCAGCGGCGCATCGATGAAATCAAGGCCAAACCCGGCGTCGACAGGACTCAGGAAGACGGCGACTATCTGTACGCCCACGACAAGCGCTTCGCCGAAATCCGCGACAAGTCCCGCGACTATGGGGGGCCGGAGTCGCTCACCGCTGACGAACTGGATTACCTGCAAAAGGCGGGGGGCTTCGTCAACACGATGGCCGAACTTTCCGCCGACGAGAAAGTGCTCTACGACGAACTCGTCGCCCAGGGCAACACCGAAGCGGCGGCGGGGCTCAACCTGATCGCGATGTCGCGCATCGGGATGGGCGGGCAACAGATCACGCTGCCCAATGGCCGCGTCTTCGACCCCACCACCACCGAGATCACCGCAGACAACGTCCGCAACCTCTTCCGGTACCTGCACGTGGACGAGACCGGCCGTACCGGCCGGATGTTCGAGGCGCTGGCCTCTTACCTCGATCGACGAGACGATCCGGCAACAGCCGCCCGGAACCGAGCTGAGGCCTGACGCGCGGCCCGCGGCGTTCTGGTCTTGCGTCCCCGCTGAAGGCCTTGGCGGGGACGCAACAACCGGGGTACGTCCCCGATTTTCCCCGTCCCCGATTTTCCCGTCCCGATTCTCGTGGGCCGATGTGGTGGTCAGCGTCGGGCAACCCGACGATGAGCAACATCTCGGCGATCTTTTCCGCCATCAAGCGGGCGCTCGGGGTCGAAGTGCGGACGACCGTCGTCGTGGCATGAGTGCGGGCGCGCACCGAGACGCGCGCTCGCACCGTCGGGTCCGACTGGGCAGGGCGCGCGCGTCAGTCTGCGGCTGCCCCCAGACCTCCGCTCACATCCTCCAGAAACGCCGCATCCGCGCGCACGAAGCCGAGCAGCAGGGCCGCCAGCGCCGGATAGACGTCGAAGCGCGGCCGGGCCTGCTGGCAGCGCTCGACGAAACGCGGCAGCCAGTCGACGAGCGCCGCGTGGATGAAGCCGGCCTGGGCGGCGGCTGCAGCGGGGATGTCCCCCGCGGTAGCATCCGTCTCGGCGAGTTCGGCCAGCAGCGCCAGCGGCACCGCGAGGTGGTCGGCAGGTTCGCGGAAGTCGGCCTGGATCGCCAGCGCGCGTGCGGCGAGAAAGTCGCGCATGCGCGCCTCGGCGGCGCCGTAGAGCGGCGAGGCGGCGTCCTTGCCTTCGTAGGCCGAGGCGTAGGGCAGGGCACTGCTCTTGCCGTCGAGCAGGAAGAGCTGGGCGAAGTCCGCGGCCAGCTCCAGGCGCGGCAGTTGCTCGGCGCGAAGTGCGGCGATGGCCGCGTCCAGGCGCTGCACTTCGGCGCCGAGACCGAGCTCGGTCAGCCCCGCGAAGGGGGCGAAGCCCCCGTCCGCGAGGTGGCTGCGGAACATGTCCTCGGAGACCTCCTGCGCATACAGCCGGGCAAACCAGCCGTACAGCCCGGCGCGCTGCGTGCTCGCGAACTGCCATTCCGCGGCGGAGAGCGCCACGGAGTCGGTTGATTCGCAGACGTCGCGGGCCGCCCCGAGCACGGCCGCGGACGGCGTCTCGGCGCTCACTCGGGGCGCGGCTTCGGCCGCCGCGGCTCGCCTGTCCTGCGCATTCGTGCCCATCACGCCTTCACCTCCCGCCCTTCCGGATCGACCTCGATCGGGCCGCCGAAGGACGTCACCCGCGGCGGGGTGCCGACGAACTTCTCGATCTGCACCAGGCAGGTGTTGGCGCTGGTG
>JAREIX010000225.1 GCA_029286945.1 Thauera sp.
GCCCGCCAACGGCACGGTGGCGCTGACCGCGGACGGCAGCTTCAGCTACACGCCGAACCCCGGCTTCGTCGGCATCGACAGCTTCGACTACTTCGTGACTGACGGCGCCAACAGCGGCCAGGCGACGGTGACCATCGAGGTGACCGTCACTCCCAACACCCCGCCGCAGGTGCAGGACGAGACCTACACGGTCCATGCCGGCAACGTGCTCGCGGTGGGCGCGGCGGCGGGCCTGCTCGCCAACGACTCCGACGCCGACGGCGATGCGCTGCTGGTGCTGAACTTCACGCCGCCGGCGAATGGCGCGATGAACCTGCTCACCGACGGCAGCTTCACCTACACGCCGAACGCGGGCTTCGTGGGCAGCGAGGTGCTGACCTATACCGTCAGCGACGGCACCGATACGCGCACCGGACAGGTGACGATCGAGGTCGAGAACGAGGCCCCGGTGGTGCAGGACGAGACCTACTCGGTCCATGCCGGCAACGTGCTAGCGGTGGGCGCGGCGGCGGGCCTGCTCGCCAACGACTCCGACCTGGACGGCGATGCGCTGCTGGTACTGAACTTCACGCCGCCCGCGAACGGCGCCATGAACCTGCTCACTGATGGCAGCTTCACCTACACGCCGAACGCGGGCTTCGTGGGCAGCGAGGCGATGACCTACACGGTGAGCGACGGCATCACCACGCGCACCGGCACGGTGACGATCGTGGTCGAGAACGAGGCGCCGACGGTCAACGACGAGAGCTACTCGGTCCAGGCCGGGAATGTCCTCACCGTGGATGCCGCGTCCGGCCTGCTCGCCAATGACTCCGACCTCGACGGCGATGCACTGCTGGTACTGAACTTCACGCCGCCGGCGAACGGCGCCATGAACCTGCTCACCGACGGCAGCTTCACCTACACGCCGAACGCAGGCTTCGTGGGCAGCGAGGTGCTGACCTATACGGTCAGCGACGGCACCGATACGCGCACAGGCACGGTGACGATCGCGGTCGAGGCCTCGGTGCAGACCGAGCGTATCGGCGATGCGCCGGCGCGGGTCACGAGTTCCGCCCAGTTCGCCGCCGCCTGGAGCGACCCGCTGCTGCACGGCATCCGCCATACGGACGACGCGGATGCAGCGGCGCCGACGTGGACCGCGGTGCAGTTCCACACGCTCAACAGTGCCGTACTGTCCGGTGGCGACATCTACAACGGTGACCTCGGCATCAGTGGTCAGGTCGCGGCGACCAGCAGTGTGCGCCAGGAGATCGACGGCACGGAGGCGCTTCGTTTCGACCTCGCCGCGCAGGCGAGCAGCGTGACGGTGGATCTGTCGCGCCTCTTCGCCAGCGACGACGGCTCGATGCATTTCGAGGCGGGGCGCCTGCGCCTCCTCGACGGAAGCGGCAATGTCGTGGCCGAGACGGGCTTCGTCGCCGACTCGACGACCGGCAACAAGACCGTGACCCTGGACGCCGCCGCAGGCTTCAGCACCATCGAGCTCAGCGCGGGCGCCTACAACGGCAACGACTTCGTGTTCGGCGCCTACGCCGACGCGGGCGGCGCGTTCGCCACGGCGATCTACACCGATACCGCGGGTAAAGCGCACGGCAGCGAGTTCCTGGTCGACTGGATCGAGGTCGATTTCCAGGTGCCGTTGGTGGGGGTGGCCGATCCGATCGGCGGTTGAACTGTCGGAACTTTTTACAGAGCTCACGCTGACGTATTGCAAGTAGCTGAAAGAAATGGATTTCAATGAATGGCACGGTTTTCGCTACTGCAATACGCCAGTTGTTTAAAACAGAGGGGGCCGAAGTGAATGCAGGCAATTGGGGTGGACCGCTGATGCGCAGCCTGTGTGCGGCAGGACTCATCGCCGCAGCGCCGTTCGCGAGCGCCGCTGTGCCGGTGTCGCAGCCGTTCTCGGCTGGAGGGGACAGCTTCCTGTCGTCGTTCGACGGCGGCTTGATCAATGCGGATTCCTTCACGCTCGGTGGCGCGGTGGACGTGAGTTCGATCGCGTGGTGGGGAACGGCGGCTGCGGGCGGTACAGGGTTCTCCGTACGCATCGCGTCTACGCTGGACGGACTCCTGTCCGGCGCCGCCGCGCTGAACGGTTCGGTGACCAGCGCGGCCACGGGCGACAGGGACAGCGCGGGCTTGGATATCTTCCGCTTCGATCTCACCCTCGCGAGTCTTCTCGGACTCGGCTCGGGGACGCATTACCTCGCCATCGGCTACGAAGGGCAGACCAGTCCGCCGGAGTGGGCCTGGGCAGTCGGAGATCCGGGGGATGGCTCAAGCTCTTACCTGGATCAGCAGGATTGGATCCAAGCCGAACCCGACATGTCGCTGGAGGTCATTGGCGAGCGTCGTCAGACCGTCCCCGAGCCGGGCACCCTGGCGCTGCTCGGCCTGGCCGGCCTGGGTGGGTTGCTCGCGCGACGTCGGCGTTCTTGAAGCGCTGCAGGCGACCGCCCGACAGCGGGCGGGCGGTATGCGGCGTCTGCACCCGATTCGATCGGGGAAGCGGGGGTAGAGAGTTGGCGGCTTCGGCCGCTCCTGCATGCACGCTGCCGGACGGCGTCGCAGGGGCGGCGGAAGCCGCGGTTTTTCAGGGATGCCGCCCGGCGCGATCCTGCGCGTCCGGCGTCGCTACGATCGCTGCCGCGAACTCCCGCGCCGCCAGCGGCCGTCCGAACAGCGGGCCTTGCTGCAGGTGGCAGCCGAGCGCGCTGAGGAAGGCCTGCTGGCCGCTGTTGTCAACGCCGCGGGCGTAGATCTCGAGCCCGAGCGTGGCGGTCAGTGCGCTGATCGCCTCGACGATCGCCTCGCTGTCCTCGTCGCGGCCGACACCGCCCACCAGCGCGGGGTCGAGCTTGACCGCGCGCAGCGGCAGCCGACGCAGGCGCGGGATCGAGGACAGCCCGCGACCGAAGTCGTCCACCGCCAGCCGCACCCGGCGCTCGGTGAGCTCGGCCAGCGTGGCCTCCAGCCCGCTGCCGTCCATCTCGAAGATCCGCTCGTCGAGGTCGAGCTCGAGGCGCTCGGGCGGGAGATCGGTGCGGTGCAGGATGGCGGCCACGCGCGGCGCGAAATCGCCGCGCAGCAGCTGTTCGATCGACACGTTCACGGTGAGCCGCGGCGCGCCGGCGCCGGCCGCGGTGGGCCAGTTGCGTGCATGGCGGCAGGCCGTCTCGAGCGCCCAGTCGCCGAGGTCGGAGATCAGCTGGCGGTCGTTCACCGCGCCGATGAAGCTGCGGAAGGGCAGCAGCCCGAGCTCGGGGTGCTGCCAGCGCAGCAGGGCCTCGCCGGCGCAGACGCGGCCCGAGCGGGCATCGACCAGCGGCTGGTAATGCAGCGCCAGGTCGCCGCCGCCGAGCGCCGCGCGTACGCCGCGCTCGAGGTATTCGCCGTCGAAGCCCGGCGTGTGCGCGAGCGTGCTGAAGTAGGGCGCGACGAGTCCGCGGGGCGCGCCCGCTTCGCGGCGGGCCTCGCTTGCGCTAAGCGCGGGCGGGCGCAGCGGCTGCGCCGGCGCTACCGCCGGCTCGCGCGTCGCCGCGCTCAGCACGATGGCGTGGATCCCTGGGCGCAGCCGGGGTGCGCAGATGAAGTCCAGCCGGGTGGCGCCCTGGCCGGGCAGTGCGAACTCGAGCGCGCCGCGCCGCTCGCCCTGGATGAAGAGGCGCGCGCGTGCGGCGAGGAAAGCCTCCTCGCTCGGGAACAGCTCGGCCAGCGGACGGCCGGCGATCTGGCGGTAGTCGCGGCCGAGCAGGCGGCAGGCGGCGCTGTTGGCGTCGAGGATGAGCTCGTCGCCGGTGATGATCAGCCCTTCGTCGAGCAGTTCGAGCAGGGCGAGATAGACGCCGGTTTCCGCGCCCTCGGACAGGTCCGGGACGAAGGCTTCGGCGGGGTGGGGCGCGCCCGGGTCGGGGGGCAGACCCGGGGGGTGTCCTGCAGGATTCACGGGCGGCAGCATCGGAAGGTTGTCAGGCCTTTACGGCATGGCAGTCAGGATACTTGATCCCTCGACGCGGCCGACCCGCGAATAGGCGGGGTCGGCGGGCCTTATTTTCGGCCGAGGCCGCCGAGCAGCACGGCGATCGGGCGCTGGCCGCGGCGCAGCGGATCAGGCTTGGCGGACGCGGCGGCGGTCGGCTGGGTGTCGGCGCCGACGACCACGGCCGCGGTCGCAAGCGGCTCGTAGGGCTTGCTGAAGTCGAAGCCGTCGGCGGCGACGGTCGAGCGCGTGCGGCGCGGGCCGCCGCGTGCGGCATCGCGCGCGCCGCCGCGGCTGCCCTCGCGCGCAGCGTCGCGACCGGCCTCGCGGCTAGAGTCCCGGCTGGATTCGCGCGTCGACTCGCGGCGTCCCTCGCCGCTGCGCTCGCGCCCGCCGCTGCCGGCGGGCACCAGGCTGTCGGCGCTGACGGCGGGGCGACGGCCGCGGTGGCCGCGCGTGCCGGCCTCGTGGAAGTCGGGATCGGGATCGAAGCCGGGCACGATCTCCTGCGGGATCTGGAACTTGATCAGCTTCTCGATCTCGGCCAGCCAGTGCTTTTCTTCCGAGCTGACGAGCGAGATCGCGTAGCCGTGGTGACCGGCGCGGCCGGTGCGGCCGATGCGGTGCACGTAGTCCTCGGCGGTGTGCGGCAGCTCGAAGTTGATGACGAAGGGCAGCTCGTCGATGTCGATGCCGCGCGCGGCCACGTCGGTGGCGACCAGCACGCGCAGCTTGCCGGCCTTGAAGGCCTCGAGCGTCTCGGTGCGCTGCTGCTGGCCCTTGTCGCCGTGGATGGCGTCGGCGGAGATGCCGGCGCGCTCCAGGTAATGGGCCAGGCGCCCGCACACCAGCTTGGTGTCGACGAAGACCAGGGCCTGGGTGTCGGGCTTGTGGCGCAGCAGGTGGGCGAGCAGGTTGCGCTTCATGCCCGAGGACACCGGGTGCAC
>JAREIX010000226.1 GCA_029286945.1 Thauera sp.
GTGGCTCCATTACGCCGATCCGGCGCTGGCCTCTATGTGCCGATCCGCGACTGGCTCCTATATGCCGATCACGGACTGGCCTCAATGTGCCGATCACGCGGTGGCTCCATTGTGCCGATCATCAACTGGCTCCAATGTGCCGGTCGGTGACAAGCTTTCCGGCAGCAGGCGCGAGTCGTCATGGTTGAGCACTGGCAGCGAGGGGCGCAGGTCGCCGTAGGCCAGCACGGTGTTGGACAGGCGGGCCTTGAGCGCGGCGCCGCCCTTGGCCACGTCGTGCTCCGGATTGCCGTTGCTGTCCTTGATGAAGAAGTCGATGCCCCCGTTGCCGCTGCGGCGGCGGGTGCTGTCCAGGCGCAGGCCGTAGGCCGCGAAGGCGTCGACGCCGAAGCCGACCGTACCCTGGGTGAAGCCCGAGCTGAAGTTGGCGATCGCGGCTTGACCCCATTCGGAACTGTCCTGGCGGCCGTCGCTGTAGTCGCGATTGATGTAGGCGTTACGCAGCAGCACGTTCAGCGCGCTGTCCTCCACGAAACCCTTGGCGTCCGCCTGCCCGGCGGCCAGCGCCGGCGTGGCGCTCGCCAGACTCAACGCGATCAAACCTGCCCAGTGTCTTGACTGCATGTTTCTTCCTCGAAGCTGATTGTTGTGTGATTGACAGGAGGCGCGCAGCGGCGCCGTCCATGGCGCGCGATTCTCTCATTCCCGCGCGGTGGGGGTTACAGATTGTTAAGTTTTTTGCGGCGGGCGGGGCCCGCTCGGCTTGGCGCTTTCCCGCCGACGGCGGGCACAATGCGCGGATGAAAGACCTCACCCCGTTCTGCTGCAACCACGATGAGCGCCCGCCGGACGAAGCCGTGCGGCTGATCGTGATCCACGCCATCAGCCTCCCGCCCGACGACTTCGGTGGCCCGGGCGTCGAGCAGCTGTTCACCAACACGCTCGACCCCGAGGCCCACCCCTACTACGCCACGATCCACCACCTGCGGGTATCGGCGCACTACTTCATCCGCCGCGACGGCGAGACGATCTGCTTCGTCGATCCCGAGCGGCGGGCCTGGCATGCCGGGGTGTCGTGCTGGAACGGGCGCGAGCGCTGCAACGACTTCTCGATCGGCATCGAGCTCGAAGGCTGCGACACGATGCCCTTCGAGCCGGTGCAGTACGAGCGCCTGGCCGCATTGGTCGTCGAACTGAAGCGTCGCTACCCGATCGAGGCGGTGGTCGGGCATGCGGACATCGCGCCCGGGCGGAAGACGGATCCGGGGCCATTTTTCGACTGGGATCGCCTTTTTTCGCTGCTTTCGCGGCGAAATGACATCCGGGCCGGCGCTCACCCGGATGTCAAGTTTTGACAAAATGCTTGGCCGCGAATAGAATTCGCCTCCTGTTGCAGCGCAACATTTTAATTTGAGTACGGTGCGGCGCCTCCCCAATCCCGGGGTAGACGCAGTTTCATGGACGCTCGCACCGCGGGGTCCGTCGTCTGGTTGCGGCGGCGGGCTTTAACACCTACTGGCGACCGAGTTCCTCTGCCCATCGTCGTGGCCCACCGGCTGCGCGATGCGAGCACCGCCCGCAGCGGCGGTGCGTGCCGTGTCCCGACCGGGGCGGGGCGCGGCAAGGGCTCTGGCCACAGCATGGAGGACACCATGAAACACGCAACTCGATTCAACGCGCTCGCGCGTCAGGCGGGCGGCATCGCGCTCAATCTCGCGCACGGTGCGGTACTCTCGGCCAGCCTCATGGGGATGGCCTATGTGGCAAATGCCGGTGATGGCCCGACCAAGGTTCAGTTCAGCGATACCTACGTCGAGACGGTCGTGGCGCCCACGGTTTCCGAACTGGCGATGGCGTCGGGGCTCGGCCTGCGGGTGACGCCGCCGCTGAACTTCGCGCTGGCCGCGCCCGAGGTCCCGCCGACGCCACCGATCAAGCTCGCCCCGGCACCCGAGCCCACGCCTGCGCTCAAGCTCGCCAAGCCGCCGGTGAAGGGGCTCGCCGCGCTCGCCGCGGATCCGTTCGCGCAGGATGAGGACGAACTCTCCGACGAGATGGCGCGCGTGCGGGACTGGATCACCGACACCTACGGGGTGGCGGAGAACGCGATCGAGCCGGCGCTCGCGGCCGCCGAGACCCACGCCGAGGAACTCGGCTTCGATCCGCTGCTGATCGTCGCGATCATGGCGGTGGAGTCGAGCTTCAATCCGCGCGCGGTCAGCAACATGGGCGCGCAGGGGTTGATGCAGGTCATCCCGCGCTACCACAAGGACAAGATCGGCCCCAACCGCGGCCGCAACGCGCTGTTCGATCCCGAGGTCAATGTGCGCGTCGGCACCCTGGTGCTGCACGAGGGGCTGCAGCGCTATGGCAGCATGCAGCGCGCCCTGCAGTACTACAACGGGGCGCTGGGCGATCCGAAGGCGCGCTACACGCGCAAGGTGATGGCGGTGAAGAAGCGCCTGATGACGGTCGCGGGGCGCACGAACACCCGCACGGGCATCGAACTGGCGGGCTGAAGACCGCCCGGCGCGGCGATGCGGCCGCGCAGCGGGCGGGACACGCAGGGGCGGGGTGGAGCGGATCCTCCCCGCCCCGCGTCGTTCACCGCTCGGCGGGAGCTTTCAGCGGCCGAGTCCGAGCGCGCCGATGCGCTCTGCGGCCTCGAGCAGGCGCTCGCGGCGCGTGGTGTAGGCGATGCGCAGGTGGCGGCGCGGCAGGTGATGGCCGAAGTCCAGCCCGGGCGTGGCGGCCACGCCGGCCTCCTCGATCATGCGCCGGGCCAGGGCCTCCGAGTCCTCGGCCAGCGGCGAGACGTCGGCATAGACGTAGAAGGCGCCCTGCGGCTCGGTGGCGATGGTGAAGCCGAGCGCGCGCAGGGCGGGCAGCAGCACGTTGCGGCGCTGGGCGAATTCCTCGCGGCGCGCCTCGAGGATCTCGATCGTCCCGGGCGCGAAGGCGGCGAGCGCGGCATGCTGCGCCGGCGTCGAGGGCGAGATGAAGAAGTGCTGGGCGAGCTTCTCGATCTCGCGCGCGAAGCCGGGCGGCACCACCAGCCAGCCCAGGCGCCAGCCGGTCATGCCGAAGTACTTCGAGAAGCTGTTGACCACGAACAGGTCGTCGGCGCTGTTGAGCGCCGGGTGCGCGAGCGCGGTGGCGGCGTCGACGCCGTAGCTCAGGCCCTGGTAGATCTCGTCGACCAGCAGCACGCCGCCGCGCCGGCGGGTGACCGCATGCAGTGCCGCGATCTCGTCGACGCCGAGCAGGGTGCCGGTGGGGTTGGAGGGCGTGGCCACCATCAGGCCGCGGGTGGCGGGCGTCCACGCGGCCTCGACCTGTGCGGCGGTGGGCTGGTAGCGGCTCGCCGCATCGACCGGCAGCGCCTGCGCGACGCCTTCGAAGGCGCGCACGAGGTGGCGGTTCGACGGGTAGCCGGGGTCGGGCAGCAGCCAGCCGTCGCCCGGGTTGGTGGTGGCGGCCAGCGCCAGCATCAGCGCGCCCGAGGCGCCGGCGGTGACGATGATGCGCTCGGGCGCGACCTCGGCCTTGAAGCGGTCCTGGTAGAAGCGCGCGATCGCCTCGCGCAGCGACGGCAGGCCGAGCGCCGGGGTGTAATGCACGTCACCGCCGGCCAGGAAGCGGGTGGCGGCCTCGATCACCGGCTGCGGGGTGGCGAAGTCGGGCTCGCCGACCTCCATGTGGATGATGTCGCGGCCCTGCGCCTCGAGCTCGCGCGCCCTGCGCAGCAGCTCCATGACGTGGAAGGGCTGGGTGTCGTCGAGGCGGCGTGAGCGGTGCATGGGGAAGCTCCGGGTATCAAAAGCAGAAAAGCGCCAGGGGGCGCTTTTCGGGGATTGCCCGCGAACACGGCCGACCCGCCGAGGCGGACCGGTCCTTGCTCGGCGTGCGCTTGCTCAGTCGGTGCCGAGCGCCAGTTCGAACAGTTCGCGCTTCAGAACCAGCTGGCGCGGCAGGCGGTCCTGCAGCTTGTCGAACCACTCCTTGTGCGAGTTCAGCTCGGTGCGCCAGGCGTCGGCATCGACCTTGGTCAGGGCGTCGAAGTCGGCACGCGTGATCTCGGCGCCGGTCCAGTCGAGATCCTCGAAGCGCGGCATCCAGCCGAGCGCGGTTTCCTTGGCCTGGACCTTGCCCTCGCAGCGTTCGACGATCCACCTGAGCACGCGCATGTTCTCGCCGAAGCCGGGCCACATGAACTCGCCCCGCTCGTTCATGCGGAACCAGTTCACGCAGAAGATCTTCGGCGTGTCCTCGACGACGTGGCCCATGCGCAGCCAGTGGTTGAAGTAGTCGCCCATGTGATAGCCGCAGAAGGGCAGCATCGCGAACGGATCGCGGCGCACCACGCCCTGTGCGCCGAAGGCGGCGGCGGTGGTCTCGGAGCCGAGCGTCGCGGCCATGTACACGCCGAAATTCCAGTTGAAGGCCTGGTACACCAGCGGCACGGTGGTGGCGCGGCGGCCGCCGAAGATGAAGGCCGAGATCGGCACGCCGGCGGGGTCTTCCCAGGCCGGGTCGATCGACGGGCACTGGCTCGCCGGGGCGGTGAAGCGCGCGTTCGGGTGCGCGGCCTTGCGGCCGGTTTCCTTCGCGATCTCGGGCGTCCAGTCCTTGCCCTGCCAGTCGACCAGGTGCGCCGGAGCCTCCTTGCTCATGCCTTCCCACCACACGTCGCCGTCGTCGGTAAGCGCGACGTTGGTGAAGATGATGTTTTCCTTGAGCGTGGCCATCGCGTTGAAGTTGGTCTTCTCCGAGGTGCCGGGGGCGACGCCGAAGTAGCCGAACTCGGGGTTGATGGCGCGGAACTTGCCATCGGGGCCGGGCTTGATCCAGGCGATGTCGTCGCCGACGGTGGTGATCTTCCAGCCGTCGAAGGACTTGGGCGGGATCAGCATGGCGAAGTTGGTCTTG
>JAREIX010000227.1 GCA_029286945.1 Thauera sp.
CGAGGCGTAGAACTTGAGCGCGTTGCCGCCGGTGGTGGTCTCGGGGCTGCCGAACATCACGCCGATCTTCATGCGGATCTGGTTGATGAAGATCACCAGCGTGTTGGTGCGCTTGATGTTGGCGGTGAGCTTGCGCAGCGCCTGCGACATCAGGCGCGCCTGCAGGCCGGGGAGCTGGTCGCCCATCTCGCCCTCGATCTCGGCCTTGGGGGTGAGCGCGGCGACCGAGTCGACCACCACGATGTCCACCCCGCCCGAGCGCACCAGCATGTCGGCGATTTCGAGCGCCTGTTCGCCGGTGTCGGGCTGCGAGATCAGCAGGTCCTGGATGTTGACGCCGAGCTTCTCGGCGTAGCCGACGTCGAGCGCATGCTCCGCGTCGATGAAGGCCGCGGTGCCGCCCATCTTCTGCATCTCGGCGATGACCTGCAGCGTCAGCGTGGTCTTGCCGGAGGATTCCGGGCCGTAGATCTCGACCACGCGGCCGCGCGGCAGGCCGCCGAGGCCGAGCGCGATGTCGAGCCCGAGCGAGCCGGTGGAGACGGTCTGGATGTCGCGCTCGACGTTGCCGTCGCCCATGCGCATGATCGAACCCTTGCCGAACTGCTTCTCGATCTGGGAGAGCGCGGCGGCGAGGGCCTTGGCCTTGTTGTCGTCCATGGAAGTGCGTCCTGTAGGTTGAGCTGATTATGGCACAAAGATTGCAGGCATGCGGGCCTGGCTGGTGCATGGCGCCAGTTTAAAGCCTGTATGAATGTACAGACAAAAAATTTTCGCGCCGCCGCTCGGGCTGCTCCCCCGGGCGTTCCGCATTAATGCCAAAGGAATAGATCGGAGGCAAGCCCGGAGCGCGCCGCGTCAGGGCTTGCGTGCGGCCAGGCGGAGAATGCCCTCGAGGGCGTGGATGACCGTTTGGCGGCGCACCGCGGCGCGGTCGCCGGCGAGCTGCAGGGTCACGCACGCGGTGGGCGCGGCCTTCGCCGCCCAGCCGATGCAGACCATGCCGACCGGCTTGGCAGGCGTGCCGCCGGTGGGGCCGGCCACGCCCGACACCGCGACCGCGCAGTCGGCGAGGCTGCGCGCGAGCGCCCCCTCCGCCATCTCGCGCACGGTGGCCTCGCTGACCGCGCCGTGCGCGCCCAGGGTCGCGGCGCTCACTCCGAGCATGTCGGTCTTGGCGGCGTTGGAGTAGGTGACGAAGCCGCGGTCGAACCACGCCGAGCTGCCGCCGATGGCGGTCACCGCCTCGGCGATCCAGCCGCCGGTGCAGGATTCGGCGGTCGCGAGCTGCCAGCCGCGCGCGGCCAGGGCTTCGCCGACGCGGCGGGCGAGGGTGTCGAGTTCGGGATCGGTCATGGCTTCAGCTGCCGGACAGGGTGACCAGGATGGCAAGCACGAGCAGGGTGTAGCCGGCGGCGACGAGGTCGTCGAGCATCACCCCGAAGCCGCCCTTGAAGCTGCGGTCGGCCCAGCGCACCGGTGGCGGCTTGACGATGTCGAAGAAGCGGAACAGCGCCACGGCGACCGCCTGCCAGATCAGCGTGGTCGGGGTGAACAGCAGCACCAGCCAGGTCGCCACCATCTCGTCCCAGACGATGCCGCCATGGTCGGGCACGCCCAGCGCCCGGCCGGTGCGCTCGGCGGCGAGCACGCCGGCGATGAAGAAGCTGGCGAGCAGGGCGAGGAAGACGAACTCGGACAGCGGGGTGCGGATCAGCGGGTACAGCGCCCACGCCAGCAGCGTGCCCATGGTGCCGGGCGCACGGGGCGACAGGCCGGAGCCGAAGCCCAGCGAGATGAAGTGGGCGGGGTGACTCATCATCAGGCGGACGGTGGGGCGCATGGGCAGGATCGTGTGGGCGAGGGGCGGGCTGCGGATGCGGTCGGCGACGCGGGCTTCAGCCGAAGTGATCGTAGCCCGAGCGTGCGCCCGGAACCAGCCTGCCGTCGGCCTCGCGCAGCCACAGCGCGCCGGCTTCGTCGGTGAGCGCACCGATGCGATGCAGCGCCAGCCCGAGCTCGCCGGCGAGGGCGTGCAGTTCCGCGCGCCGGGTGGCGGGCGCGGCGAACAGCAGCTCGTAGTCGTCGCCGCCGCCGAGCAGGCAGCGCCGCGCCAGCGCGGGGTCGGCGCCGGTCTCGAGCAAGGCGGCGAGCGGCAGCGCGGCGAGGTCGATGATGGCGCCGGTGGCGGAGCACTCGAGGATGTGGCCGAGATCGCCGAGCAGGCCGTCGGAGACGTCGAGCATGGCCGTCGCGCGGCCGCGCAGCGCCAGACCGAGGTCGACCCGCGGCTGCGGGCGCTGGAGCGCGGCGATGCACGCGGCGCGCCCCGCGGCCGACAGCCCGGCCTCGCCGCGCAGGGCAGCGAGCCCGAGCGCGGCGCGGCCAGGCTGGCCGGACACCCACAGGTCGTCGCCGGCGCGCCCGCCGGCGCGCGTGATCGCCGCGCCCTGAGGCACCTCGCCGAGGATGGTGACCGACAGCGTGAGCGGCCCGCGCGTGGTGTCGCCGCCGGCAAGGTCGATGCCGTGCGCGTCGGCGCAGGCGAACAGCCCGCGCGCGAAGGCCGCGATCCAGGGCTCGTCCGCTGCCGGCAGGGCGAGCGCGAGGAAGGCCCAGCGCGGCTCGGCGCCCATCGCCGCGATATCGGAGACGTTGACCGCGAGCGTCTTCCAGCCGAGGTCCTCGGGGTCGGTGTCGGCGAAGAAGTGGGTGCCGGCGACCAGCATGTCGGTGGAGACGGCGAGCTGCATGCCCGGGCGGGCGCGCAGCAGCGCGGCATCGTCGCCGACGGCGAGGTCGGTGTGACGGGCCGGGCGGGTGAAGTGGCGCCGGATCAGGTCGAACTCGGAGGGCGGTGCAGAGGGCGATGCCGGCGGCGGTGCGGAAGGTTTGGTTGAGGACATGGCGCGGGCAGGCGCGGCGCGCTCGGTGGGCGCCGTGGTCGGGATGGGGGCCGCCAGTGTAGCGCCGGATGCCGGCCATCGCCCATCGCAGGGGCGACCCGGCAGGGCGCCCCTGCCCGGGTGCATCTACCGGCGGCCGCTGAGCCTGTCCTTCAGCGCGCTCCAATCCACCGAGTCGAGCGTGTTCTTCACCAGCAGGCCGAGCTCGGTGTCGCCCTCCATGCGCAGGCGGCGGCTGAAGAACAGCGTGTCGGGGTCTTCCTCGCGCAGCGCCAGCGCGATGAAGTCGCGGGTCGTGGCGGAGATGATCAGGTCGGGCTTTGTGCCTGCAGGCGGACTGGCGCGGCGGAAGCCGGTCGCGCCCAGGGTGAAGTCGAGCGTCAGCCCGGCGTCGAGCACGCGCATCTGCAGCGGGCGTCCGCTCAGCGGCTCGAGCGTTTCACGCGGCAGGATGCGGCCGAGGGCGAGGTTGAGCGCGAGCGTCAGGACCTGGGTGGGCGGCTGCTGCGGCAGGCGGGCGACGAGCCTGGCCAGCGCGGCGGGCACGGTGAAGTCGGGGACGCGGAAGGCCTCCAGGCGTTCGCCGATGCGCTGGCGCAGGCTGCCGGGCAGCAACTCGGCGGGCAGGGGCGGACGGGGGAGCGAAGGCAGGGCGGGCATTGCAGGACTCCAGAGGCGGGGCAGGGAAGACAGCGAAATCAATCAGGCGGGAGCGGGCTTGCGCGCGAACGGGCGACGACCGCGCGTGCCATGCGCGGGCACGCCCGCTCCCGCTGTTCAGGCGGCGACGTACTGCTCGACGCCGGCACGCCCATGCCAGAAGCCGTTGCACGGCGCCTCGACCATCAGCGCGCGGCTGGCGGCGAGCGCCGCGGCCGGCGCCTGCAGGCCGTCGAGCGCGGCGCGGAACAGCTCGATGATGGCGCGGGTGTGCGCGCCCTGCGGGCTGATGCGCAGCACCTCGACCTGGCCGCGCACCGCGGGCAGGTCGCCGAGCAGGTTGTGCACCCGCGCCGACTGGGTCTGCACGCCGTTCAGGGTCAGGAAGGGCTCGCCCTCGCGGGTGCGCAGCGTGATGCCGTCCATGATCGACAGGCAGCGGAACTCGCAGGTGTCCTTCTGCAGGTTGAAGTGGCGGGCGGTGAAGCAGCGCGCCGAGTGCGCCAGCGGCAGGCGGCCGTAGGCGAAGACCTCGGTCTCGACCGGCGCCGGCAGCGTGGCGCGTACCTCGGCCAGCGCCGCACCCGCCATCTCGGGGGCGACCGCCCAGCGCGTGGCGCCGGCGTCGATCATCAGCTGCAGCGTGCTCGGGTTGAAGAGGTTCAGCGTCGGGCCGGCGACCCAGTCGCGCACGCCGGCCTCGGTCAGCAGGCGCACCGCGCCCATGTCGTTGGCCTCGACGCGGAAGCCGGGTTCCCCCTCGGCGCTCTGGCGCACGATGCGGCGCAGCACCTTGAGGTCGGACTCGGACTCGATCAGGCCCTGGGTGCTCATCACCACCTCCTTGCCGGCGGCGGCGAGCACCTTGCCGACCTCGAGCCAGTCCTCGAGACGCAGCTCGTGGCGGCGCGAGCACACGGTCTCGCCGAGATAGACGCTGTCGAGCGGCGCGTCGGCCATGTCGGCATAGAAATCGAGCACGCTCTGGTGCGGCCAGTAGTAGAGCAGGGGGCCGAGGGCGAGTTTCATGGGGCGGTTCTCATTCGGATTGGATGCCGCCGCAGGCGCCGCCCGCGCGCGGGCGGGGCGGATGGGCTGCGGCGATCGGGGTCGGCATGGGCGGTTGGCGTCGATCCGGCGCGCCGCTCACTTCCAGGGGCGGCAATAGGCGCCCAGCGTGTGGCTCTGGCCTTCGGAGACCTTGTTGAGCTCGGCCATCCACGCCGGCAGCACGGCAAAGCCCTCCGGGCCGCCGGCCTTGAGCTTGTCGAGCGCGGCGCGCCACACCTTGGTGACCTGGGCGACGTAGGCCGGGCTGCGCTGGCGGCCCTCGATCTTGATCGCGCGGATGCCGATG
>JAREIX010000024.1 GCA_029286945.1 Thauera sp.
CAGGATGGCCTGGGTCTCCTTGTTGCGCGCCATCTTGGCCGAGCCGCCGGCGGAGTCGCCCTCGACCAGGAAGAGCTCGTTGTCGGCGAGGTCCTCGGATTCGCAGTCCGACAGCTTGCCGGGCAGCACGGCGACGCCGGAGGTCTTCTTCTTCTCGACCTTCTGCGCGCTCTTCTGGCGCGCGAGCGCCTGCTTGATCGACAGTTCGGCGATCGCGCGGCCGGCCTCGACGTGGTTGTTGAGCCAGATCTCGAAGGGGTCGCGCAGCTGCGAGGACACCAGCTTCACCGCTTCGCGCGAGTTGAGCTTTTCCTTCACCTGGCCCTGGAACTGCGGGTCCAGCAGGCGCGCCGAGAGCACGAAGCTCATGCGCCCGCACACGTCCTCCTGCTGCAGCTTGACGCCGCGCGGTAGCAGGGTGTGGTGGTCGATGAAGGACTTCATCGCCTCGAACACGCCGGCGCGCAGGCCGGATTCGTGGGTGCCGCCGTTCACGGTGGGGATCAGGTTGACGTAGGACTCGCTCGGCACCGCCGACTCGAACCAGGCCAGCGCCCAGGCCGCGCCCTCGCCGTTTGCAAAGGTCGGGTCGTCCTTGTCCGCGTACTTCTCGGCGGTGAAAATCGGCGCCACCGATTCGACGTCGCCGGCGAGTTCCTTCAGGTAGCCGGCCAGCCCTTCGGGGTAGGACCAGGTCTTGGTCAGCGCAGGGCCGTTGGCCTGCTCGATGTCGAGCCGCACATTCACGCCCGACAGCAGCACCGCCTTCGAGCGCAGCAGGCGCTCGAGCTCGTTCATCGGCACGCGCGGCGACTCGAAGTACTTGCCGTCCGGCCACACCCGCACCCGGGTGCCGGTCTGGCGGCCGCAGTCGCCCTCGATGCGCACCGGGCTGATCGTCTCGCCGCCGTCGGCAAAATCGATGCGGTGGATCTTGCCCTCGCGCCGCACCTCGACCTCGATGCGGGTCGACAGCGCGTTGGTCACCGACACGCCGACGCCATGCAGACCGCCGGAGAAGGCGTAGGCCGAGTTGCCCTCGCGCTTGTCGAACTTGCCGCCGGCGTGCAGCCGGGTGTAGGCCAGCACCACCACCGGTACGCCTTCCTCGGGGTGCAGCCCGACCGGGATGCCGCGACCGTCGTCGGCCACGGTGACCGAGCCGTCCTGGTGCAGGGTGACGTGGATCTTCTTCGCGAAGCCGGCGAGCGCCTCGTCGGCGGCGTTGTCGATCACTTCCTGGATGATGTGCGCCGGGCTGTCGGTGCGGGTGTACATGCCGGGGCGCTCGCGCACCGGCTCGAGTCCTTTCAGGACGCGGAAGGAGGATTCGTCGTACTGCTTGGGGGTGTCTTGCTTGCCAGCCATGCTGCAGGCCCGTCGGGTTTCACGAAGGGCGCAAGGATAGCAGAGGCGGGCGCTGTATGTATGTTCAGGCGCTGCCGAGCATCCGGCCGCCGCCCACCGCGCGGGTGTGGCCTTCGGCGTCGTAGAGCGGGGGCTGGTCGGCGGCGGCGAGCAGCACCGACAGCGCCGCCTGGTTGTGCGCCATGCGCTCGACGATCAGCTTGCCGTTGATGGCGTTGCGCTCGGCCGCCCGGCGGGCGAGGCCGAGTACCTCGTCCCAGCGTGCGAGCACCCGCGGCAGCCCGGCGAGGAGCTCGCGGACGGTGGCGTCGGAGGTGGCGCGGCCGAGCCGGCCGAGCAGCAGCGCGCGGTCGTCGGACAGGCGCTGGAGGCGACGGTAGCGCTCGTTCTTGTCCTGCGTGAGCGTGAGCAGCGCGTCGGTGTCGCCCGACGTGAGCAAGGCTTCCTCGCGCTCGAGCAGCGTGACGAATTCGCCGAGCTGGATGGCCTCGGCCTCGATCAGCAGGGCGAGCCGTTGCTGGTCGGCGGGCGTGGGCGCAGCGGGCGGGCGGTTCATCGCGCGCTGGCGTTCAGCGCTGGCCGGCCAGCATCTCGCGGACGCTCGCGATCAGACCGTCGGCGATACGGCCGGCGTCGACCTTGAATTCGCCGTTGGCAATCGCTTGCTTGATTTCCTCGACCCGCTGCTTGTCCACGACCGGCGTCTGCGCGATCACGGTTTCGGCCTTCTGCAGGCTGGACGACAGCGAGGAAAGCTCGACCTTCTCGCCGCTGCTCGCGACCGTGGTGGCCGGGTTCGCCGGGCTGCGCGGGCGAGCTTCGCCTGTGGCGCTGGGGGCAATCGGTTTGCCCGTGCTTTCGATTTTCATGGCGCAGTTCCCATACAGAGTGACTCTGACGTTCTTTTCGGCCAGGCCCGGAAAAACTTTAGCGATTTAATCATGAAGTTTTTCACGCTTGCAGTCCTGGCCCGGCGCGCGTTCAGAAGCTCACCTCCACCGTGCCGCCCGCCTGTGCGACGCCGGTGACGACCTGGCCGTTGGCCAGACGCACGCGCACGCTCTCGCCGGGGGCGGCGTTGTTCATCGCGCGCCCTTCGCTCGAGACCCGGAAACCCGGGCCGGCGCTGACCACCGGCACCGTCTGCCCCTGCCGCACGGCGTGCGGCACCCGCAGCATGTCGCCGCGCAGCGGCGCGCCGGCGGCGATCGCGATGCGGGTGTTGTGGCCGCTGGCCTGGGTGGGATCGGTCAGCGTGTTGTCGGGCAGGGCGGTGAGGTCGCCACGGCGCTGGCCGAGATCGGCCGGTCCGACGATCTGCCCGGCGCGCAGCGGTCGCGCGGCGACGAGGTAGTCGGCGACCACCGACACCTGCGCCTGCAGGTAGGCGGTCCAGGTCACCGGCGAGTCGCAGCGCACGCCGACGCTGATCCGGCCCCAGGCACGCGTGCCGGCGGGCAGGAAGGGCTCGAGCGCGGCGCATGCCGGCAGCTGGTTGTTCGGGTCGAGCGGGCTGACCTGGATCCTGACTTCGCCGGGCAGGCCCGCGGCCTGCGCCTGCAGGAAATCGCGCACCCGCGCCTCGACGGCCCCGGCCGCCTGCTGGGCGTGCGCCGCGGTGATCGCCGGCCCGGGCAGCGCCGCGAGCAGCGCCAGCACGGGGAGGGCGCGTCGCAGCGCCGCGCGCGCAGGGCGCCGGCTGGGAGACGGAGGCATGGACGGGTGGCGATCGGCGGGCATGCGCTGGATTGCACCACGAGGCCGCCTGCGGAGGCAACCCGGAAACCCGCGCGCAGGGGCCTGCAGGCGAGGCGGCAATCCTTGCCGCGGCTTGCCGGCGAAATTGGCCGGAGTTTTCGCCGCTTATCGGCACAAGGGGGGTGCGGCGGCAGGCCTAGGATGTCTGGCATGGAAACTGCGACCGGATCTTGCCGATCGCGCGGCCCCAGGAGCATCCCCATGAAGACCCTGTTCGACAGGCAGATCCAGTTCCATCAGACCGCCCTCAACCTGCAGGCGCATCGCCAGCAGCTGATCGCCTCGAACATTGCCAATGCCGACACGCCCAATTACAAGGCGCGCGACGTCGACTTCCGCGCTGCGCTGCAGGGCGCGCTGAAGGGGTCGAGCGCGGCGGTGCCGCTCGCGACCACGCAGCCGGGTCACATCGAAGGCGGCGGCGCGCCCACGCTCGAGAGCCTCACCGGCTACCGGCGCGAGCTGCAGTCCGCGGTCGATGGCAACACGGTGAACATGGACGTCGAGCGCGCGGCCTTCGCCGAGAACGCACTGCGCTACGAGGCCAGCGTCACCTTCATCAACGGCATGCTGCGCTCGATGAACACCGCGATCACCGGCCAGTAAGGGGAATCACCATGAGCATGCTCAACGTCTTCCAGATCGCCGGCTCCGCGCTCAACGCGCAGTCGCTGCGGCTCAACACCACCGCCTCCAACCTCGCCAACGCCGACAGCGTGACCTCGGAAGACGGCCAGCCCTACCGCGCCAAGCAGGTCGTGTTCTCGGCGCAGCCCGTCGCCGGCCCCGCGGCGGTGGGGGTGCAGGTCGCCGGCGTGGTCGAGAGCGCCGCGCCGCTGCGCCTGGTGTACGAGCCCAACAACCCCGCGGCCAATGCCGACGGCTACGTCGAGATGCCCAACGTCAACGTGGTCGAGGAGATGGTGAACATGATCTCGGCCTCGCGCTCGTACCAGAACAACGCCGAGGTCATGAACACGGCACGGACCTTGCTTCAGCGTACCTTGCAGATCGGCCAGTAAGCAGCTGACCCGGGCCGGATCGCGGAACACCCCGCGCGCAGGAGAGAGGAATGAGCACCGTATCGACCACCCAGAGCACCG
Organism: Thauera sp.; assembly: GCA_029286945.1. Classification (GTDB taxonomy): domain Bacteria; phylum Pseudomonadota; class Gammaproteobacteria; order Burkholderiales; family Rhodocyclaceae; genus Thauera. The sequence continues at coordinate 4,230 of JAREIX010000024.1, forward strand.
CCGCCAGCGTGCTCGCCAACATCAACACCCGCGAGAAGGCGGCGGCGACGTCTTCCGAGGACATGAACGCGCGCTTCCTGACGCTGCTCACCACGCAGCTGAAGAACCAGGACCCGCTCAATCCGATGGAGAACGCCGAGGTCACCTCGCAGCTGGCGCAGATGAGCACGGTCGACGGCATCGAACGGCTCAACAAGATGTTCCAGTCCTTCGTGGACAACCAGAGCGCGAGCGACTCGATGCAGGCCGCTGCGCTGGTCGGCCGCGGCGTGCTGGTCGAAGGCAGGAAGCTGTCGCTGACCGAATCGGGTGCGATCGGCGGCTTCGAGCTCGATGCGCCGGCCGACAAGGTGGTGCTGTCGATCAAGGACGCCTCCGGGCTCGAGGTGAAGCAGATCCAGCTCGACGACGTCGAGGCCGGCAGCCAGAACTTCGTCTGGGACGGCACCGCCAACGACGGCGCGAAGGCCGCCCAGGGCGTCTACACGATCGAGATGAGCGCCACGATGGAAGGCGAGAAGGTCACCGGCCGCACGCTCGAATTCGGTCCCGTCACCAGCGTGATCCGCGGCGCCGCCGGCACCGACTTCCAGGTCGGCTCGCTCGGCATCTTCAAGTACGACGACATCAAGCAGATCCTCTGATCCGGAGCCCCGATCATGTCTTTCCAGCAAGGTTTGAGCGGCCTGAACGTTTCCGCCAAGGCCCTCGACATCATCTCGAACAACGTCGCCAACACCAACACCGTGGGCTTCAAGAGCGGCGGCGCGGTGTTTGCCGACGTCTATGCGGCTTCGCTCACAGGTTCGGTGTCTGGCAAGCAGACCGGCGCCGGCAGCACGCTCGGTGCCGTGCGCCAGACCTTCACCCAGGGCAACCTGACCACGACGAACAACCCGCTCGATCTCGCGATCAACGGCGATGGCTTCTTCATCGTCGGACGTTCGGACGGGCCGAACGTGTATACGCGCAATGGCCAGTACGAGCTGGACAGGGATGGCTTCATCATCACGTCCACCGGCGAGAAGCTGCTCGGCTTCCAGAGCCCTGCTGCCGCAGGGCAGCTGCCCAGCCCGGTGGGTGGTCTCAAGGAAATCCAGGTCCCGATCATCGGCTCGCTGCCCCAGGCGACTGGCCGGGTGGACATCGGCGGCAACCTGGACGCGAACGCCCTCAGCCCGGCCGAAGCCTTCCCGACCCTGCTCGGCGAGGATTACACCTTCCCGAGTCCGCTCGGCGATCCGCCGACCGAGGCCTGGCGCGACACCCGCACCTACAACTACTCGACCTCGATCGAAGCCTTCGACAGCCTGGGCAAGTCGCACGAGCTGACCTTCTACTTCGTGAAGATGAAGCCGGATGCCGTCACGGGCGAGGGTGTCAACACCTGGCAGGTGTTCACGAGTGTCGATGGCAACTACCCCCTGACCGACGACGAATACGTCTGGACGCTCGAATTCAACGAGAAGGGTCTGCTCGCCGGTGAGCCCACGGGCCCGTCGGCGAGCGATCTGTTCGATATCCCGGCCACGTACACGCCCGATGCCGAGCAGATCCGCTTCTATGTCGACTTTGGCGGGATGCGCCAGATCGGCGGTCCCTACCTGATCAACGAGCTCACCCAGGACGGCTACACCGGTGGCGAACTGGCCGGCGTGTCGGTGGGGCGCGACGGTGTGATCACTGGCCGCTACACCAACGGCGAGACCGTCGAACTGGCTCAGGTCGCGATCCAGACCTTCCGCAATCCCAACGCACTCAACTCGATCGGCAACAACTTCTGGGAGGCGACCCTCGAGTCCGGCCTCACCGCGCCGATCAAGCCGGGCGAGGGCGTGGGCGGCGTCATCTCCTCCGGCATGGTGGAAGACGCCAACGTCGAGCTCACCCAGGAGCTGGTGCAGATGATCATCCAGCAGCGCAACTACCAGGCCAACGCGCAATCGATCAAGGCGCAGGACCAGATCCTGCAGACCCTGGTGAACCTGCGCTGATCCTGAATCCCAGGTAACGGAAGAGGCCAGCGATGGACCGCCTGATCTACACCGCGATGACCGGCGCCAAGGGCACCATGGACCAGCAGGCGGCGGTCGCGCACAACCTCGCCAACGCGACCTCCACCGGCTTTCGCGCCGAGCTGCACAAGCTGCGCGCGGTCGAGGTGCAGACCGAGGCGCTGCGTACGCGCGCCTTCACCGTCGATGCCAGCGTGGCGACCGATTTCGACCAGGGCCCGCTCCAGTTCACCGGCCGTGCCTATGACGTGGCGCTCGCCGGCCAGGGCTGGCTGGCGGTGCAGATGCCCGACGGCAGCGAGGCCTACACCCGCAACGGCAGCCTCGAGGTCAGCGCCAACGGCATCCTGCAGACGCGCGACGGCCGGCCGGTGCTGGGCGACGGCGGGCCGATCACGATCCCGCCCGACAACGAGATCACCATCGGCGCCGACGGCTCGGTGTCCGCCTCGCAGCCCGACCAGCCGGGCGTGGTCAACGTGGTCGCCCAGCTCAAACTGGTGAATCCGCCCGAGGCCGAGCTGCTGCGCGGCGACGACGGCCTGTTCCGGGTGCGGGGCGGGGCGCCTGCTGCCGCCGACCCCAACGTGCGCGTGGCGGGCGGCTATCTCGAGGGCAGCAACGTGAACGTCGTCGACCAGATGGTGCAGATGATCTCGCTCGCGCGGCAGTTCGAGATGCAGACCCGCATGCTGTCGACCGCCGAGCAGAACGACCGCGCCGCGGCGCAGGTGCTCGGCCGCGTCGGCTGATCCGCGTCGCGGGTCGATTAGCACGGTTTTTGCGTTGCTTATCGCAGGATGGTCGGTGACGGCACGGGCCTAGACTGATCCCATCGAAATGGCGGCCAAGCCGCAGCGAAACAACGCGAACCGGCGGCAATCTGCCGGCAATTCCTGCCGCACCGGCAATGCACGGCAAAGGACTTCATCATGATCCGCTCCCTGTGGACCGCCCGTACCGGGCTGGATGCCCAGCAAACCTCGCTGGACGTGATCTCCAACAACCTGGCCAACGTCTCCACCAACGGCTTCAAGCGCCAGCGCGCGATCTTCGAGGACCTGCTCTACCAGACCATCCGCCAGCCCGGCGCGCAGTCGACCCAGCAGACCCAGATCTCCAGCGGCCTGCAGATCGGCACCGGCGTGAAGCCGGTGGCGACCGAGCGCATCTTCACCCAGGGCACGCTGCAGCAGACCGGCGGCTCGCTCGACGTCGCGGTGCAGGGCAACGGCTTCTTCCAGATCGCCATGCCCGACGGCACCACCGCCTACACCCGCGACGGCGCCTTCCAGCTCGACAGCCAGGGCAACGTGGTCACCGCCAGCGGCTACACGCTGGCCGACAACATCAACATCCCGGCCGACGCGCTGTCGGTGACCATCGGCAAGGACGGCACGGTGAGCGTGCTGCAGGCGGGTGGGGTGGCGCCGGTCGAGATCGGCGCCGTCCAGCTCGCGACCTTCGTCAACCCGGGCGGCCTGCAGGCGGCAGGCGAGAACCTGTTCTACGAGACCGCCTCCAGCGGCGTGGCCACGCCCACCCAGCCCGGCACCAACGGCTCGGGCGTGCTCAACCAGGGCTACGTCGAGGTCTCGAACGTCAACGTCGCCGAAGAGCTGGTGAGCATGATCGTCACCCAGCGCGCCTACGAGCTCAACTCGCGCGCCATCTCCACCTCCGACCAGATGCTCGGTCGGCTGACCCAGCTTTGAGGCCCGCCGCGATGAAGTTTTCCGCCGCGCTCGCGCTTGCCGCCCTGGCCCTGCTGTCCGGCTGCGCGGCCATCCAGCCTACGCCGCCGACCGCGGTGCATCAGCCGATGACCGCCCGTCCCGAGGGGCGCGCCCAGGCGCTGCCCGCCACCGGCTCGATCTATCAGGCCGCGCTTGCCCGCCCGCTGTTCGAGGACCGGCGCGCGCGCCAGGTGGGCGACACCATCACCATCAACCTCGTCGAGCGCAACACCGCGCAGAAGAGCGCCAATGCCAACGCCACCCGCAACGGCAACATGAGCGCCGGCATCGGGCCGATCAGCCGCCTGCCGCTGAAGGGCCTCAACGGCCTCGAGCTGGAGGCGGATTCGGAGTCCGATTTCGCCGGCAAGGGCGCCGCGGCGGCCAACAACGCCTTCAACGGCACGATCACCGTCACCGTGATCGACGTCTATCCCAACGGCAACCTGCTGGTGTCGGGTGAGAAGATGGTGGCGATCAACCAGGGCAACGAGTTCATCCGCTTCTCGGGCGTGATCAACCCCAACAACGTCACCGCCGCCAATACCGTGCAGTCCACCCAGGTGGCCGACGCGCGCATCGAATACCGCGGCAGCGGCTTCATCGACGAATCCAACACCATGGGCTGGCTGCAGCGCTTCTTCGTCGCCATCATGCCCTTCTGAGGACTGCGCCATGTCCAGGCTTCCCTCCCTGTTCCTGCGCGCCCTGGTGGCGATACTTGCCGCCGGCATCTTCTACAGCACGGCCGCCGAAGCCGCCGCCGAGCGCATCAAGGACCTCGCCTCGGTGGCCGGCGTGCGCGACAACCAGCTCGTCGGCTACGGCCTGGTCGTAGGCCTCGACGGCTCGGGCGACCAGACCACGCAGACCCCCTTCACCGTGCAGAGCATCATCAACATGCTCGGCAACATGGGCGTGACCCTGCCGCCGGGCACCAACCTGCAGCTGAAGAACGTCGCCGCGGTGATGGTCACGGCGACCCTGCCGCCCTTCGCGCGCCCCGGGCAGCAGGTGGATGTCACCGTGTCCTCGATCGGCAACGCCAAGAGCCTGCGCGGCGGCACGCTGGTGATGACGCCGCTCAAGGGCGCCGATGGCCAGGTGTATGCGATCGCCCAGGGCAACATGGCGGTGGGCGGTGCCGGCGCGCAGGGCGGCGGCGCCTCGCAGGTCATCAACCACCTGTCGGCCGGCCGCATCCCGGGCGGCGCCACGGTCGAGCGCGCCGTGCCCGCGCCGCTGGGCGAGGGCGAGACGGTGACCTTCGAGCTCAACGACAACGACTTCGGCACCGCACGCCGGGTGGTGGATGCGATCAACCTCGCCCATCCGGGCGCCGCGCGCGCGCTCGACGGGCGCAGCATCCAGGTGCGCGCGCCGATGGATTCCAGCGCCCGCGTCGCCTTCCTTGGCCAGATCGAGAACCTCGAGGTCACCCCGATGCAGCAGGCGGCCAAGGTCATCGTCAACTCGCGCACGGGCTCGGTGGTGATGAACCAGCGCGTCACGCTGCAGAACGTGGCGGTGGCCCACGGCAACCTCACCGTCACCGTCAACACCGAGGCCCAGGTCAGCCAGCCCGCGCCGCTTTCCCGCGGCCAGACGGTCGTCACCCAGACCGGCCAGGTGGACATCGCCCAGGAGGGGGGGGCGTTGTTCAATCTGCGCGGCGGCACCAACCTCGCCGACGTGGTCAAGGCGCTCAACGCGCTCGGTGCCAAGCCGATGGACCTCGTCAGCATCCTGCAGGCGATGAAGGCCGCCGGCGCGCTGCGCGCCGAGCTCGAGGTGATCTGAGGGCTCTGCCATGAACGCCGGCTTCCAGCTCAACGCCTTCGACCCCAACTCGCTCGGCGACCTCAAGCGCCTCGCGCGCAGCGAGGGCCAGCAGGACGTCGCGCTGCGCGCCGCCGCCAAGCAGTTCGAGGCGCTGTTCCTGCAGATGGTGATGAAGTCCATGCGCGAGGCCACGCCGGCCAGCAGCCTGATGGACAGCGAGCAGACCAAGATGTACCAGAGCCTGCTCGACCAGCAGATGGCGCTGAACCTGGCGCAGTCGCGCGGCGCGGGCCTGTCGGAGGTCATCTTCCGCCAGCTCGGCGGCAAGGCTGCGCCAGCGGCGGCCGCGGACGGCGCTGGCGGCGAGGCTGAGGTCGGCAAGCTCGGCGACAGGACCGGCAACGCCGGCTTCGACCTGGCAAATGTGGTGCGCAGACCGGCAATTCCTGCCGCGCGCGGACGCGAGCTGGAGGTGGCGGCGCTTGCCGCCCTTGCCGCCCAGCCGGAATCCGCGGCGCGCGTGCCGGGCATGGGTGCCGGAGTGGGTGCCGGCATGGGCGAGGGCGGCTTCCCGGCCGCGTCGATCTACGAGAAGGCTGCGCTCGAGGCCCGGCTCAACCAGGCGGTGCGCAGCGCGCGCGATGCCAGCGGCGCGGTGTCGCAATCCGCGCGCGACTTCGTCGCCGAGGTGTGGCCGCATGCGGTCGAGGCCAGCCGCAAGACCGGCATCCCGCCGCAGTTCATGGTCGCCCAGGCCGCGCTCGAGACCGGCTGGGGGCAGAAGCAGCTGCGCCACGCCGACGGCAGCCCGAGCCACAACCTCTTCAACATCAAGGCCGGCGCCGCGTGGACCGGCCGCACGGTGGCGCGCGAGGTGACCGAGTACGCCAACGGCCAGGCCTACAGCGAGCCCGCGCGCTTCCGCGCCTATGGCTCGTACGCCGAGTCCTTCCGCGACTACGCCAGCCTGATGACGCGCAGCCCGCGCTACGCCGAGGTGCTCGGCCAGACCGACCCCGCCGGCTTCGCGCGCAGCCTGCAGGACGCCGGCTACGCCACCGACCCGATGTACGCCGACAAGCTCACCCGCATCATCGGCGGCAACACGCTGCGCAACGCGCTCGCGCTGGCGGGCTGAGGACGCCCGGGGCGCCCGCCAAGTGCGGGCCAGGCCCTGGCAGGGATCTTGCATCTAAGGCCTGAAACCAGCGCATCCGGGAACCATCATGTCGTCCTTGCTCAACATCGGGCTCACCGGCCTGAATGCCTCGCAGGCCTACCTCAATACCACCAGTCACAACATCGCCAACGCGGCGACGCCGGGCTACCACCGCCAGAGCGTCACCCAGCAGGCGCGCGACCCGCAGTTCTTCGGCGGCGCCTTTTTCGGCACCGGCACCCAGATCACAGGGGTCAAGCGCGCCTACAGCGAGCTGCTCGAGACCCAGGTGCTGGGCGCGGACAACCGCCGCGCCGAATACGCGGCCTACAACCGCTTCATCTCGCAGGTCGACAACGTGCTGGCCGACTCGGACACCGGGCTCACCCCGGCGCTCAACGAGTTCTTCGGCGCGCTGCAGAGCGTGTCGTCCAACCCCACCAACGTCGCCGCCCGCCAGGCCCTGATCTCCTCTGGCGAGACGCTGGTCGCGCGTTTCCAGACCCTCGATGCCCGCATCGGCGAGATCGCCCAGGGGGTGGAAACCGACATGGCGTCGACCATGGTCAGCATCAACGGCTACGCGGGCGCGATCGCCGAGCTCAACCAGCGCATCGCGGTGTCGCAGGCCACCGGTGTGGGCAACGCCGCCAACGACCTCCTCGACCAGCGCGACCAGGCGATCGCCGAGCTCAACAAGCTGGTCAAGGTCAATGCCGTGCCGCAACGCGACGGTTCGCTGTCGATCTTCATCGGCTCGGGCCAGGCCCTGGTGCTCGGCAACAACGCCAAGCAGCTGTCGATGGGCGACACGCTCGACGAGAACGGCCGGCCGATGGTGATGATCAGCGGCCCCAACGGCACGCAGACGCCGCTCGCCGAGAGCCTCATCAGCGGCGGCGCGCTCGGCGGCCTGCTCGCGGTGCGCCGCGACGGCATGGAGACGGCGCAGCGCAGCCTGGGGCTGATTGCGGCGACGCTGGCGACGGCGTTCAATGAACAGCACAGGCTGGGCATCGATCTCGACGGCGAGCTGGGGCAGGCCTTCTTCCGGCTTGGGCAGGCGCGGGTGGAGCCGGCCGACAGCGGAGTGGATGTGCAGATCGATCCGTCGGCTCTCGCCGCGCTGACCGGCAGCGACTACGAGATCCGCAACGATGCCGGCAACTACTCGATCACCGACATCGGCACCGGGGAGACCCGTCCGCTTGCCGTGGATGGGAGTGGTAACGCCAGCTTTGCCGGCCTGAACTTCAGCGGCCTCGGCGGGGTGGGCGCGGGGGAGCGCGTGTTCGTGTATCCGACGCGGTATGCGGCCGCCGGGATCGGCATCGCAGTGAACGATCCGCGCGACGTCGCGGCCGCGGCGCCGGCGCTGGCCAGCGTGGCGGGCACCAACACCGGCTCGCTGCAGGTGCAATCGCTGCTATTCACCGATGCGGGCGATCGCGTTCCCGGCAGCGTGCTCGGACTGCCGGATCTGCGCTACCGCTTCGACGGTGGCACCAATCAGCTCGTCCTCGATCCGGCGGTCGCAGGCTGGACGGCGAGCCTCGCCTACAGCCCCGCGACCGATGCCGGCGGCAAGGTCTTCCAGGTCAGCGGGCCCGGTGGTCTCACTCTTGAGCTCAAGCTTTCCGGCGTGCCTGCCGCTAACGATGCCATCACGCTCGCCGACAACGCCGACGGTATCGCCGACAACCGCAACGCCGCGCTGCTCGGCGCACTGCAGACCGACAAGCTGATGTTCGGTGCCGGCAGCGCGGACCGGCCCACCGCAACGCTCAACAACGCCTATGCTCAACTCGTGGCCAGGATCGGCAGCAAGACGCGCGAGGTGCAGGCCGGCGAGCGCACGCAGGACTCGCTGCTGGCGCAGGCCACCGCAGCGCGCGATTCGGTGTCGGGTGTGAACCTGGACGAGGAAGCCGCCAACCTGGTGCGCTTCCAGCAGACCTACCAGGCGGCAGGGCGGGTGATGTCGGTGGCGCAGCGCCTCTTCGACGAGATGCTGGCGATCGGCCGCTGAGGGAGAACGCATCATGCGTGTATCGACCAACATGATTTACGACCAGGGCGTGCGCGCCCTGCAGACCCAGTCGGCGGCGCTGCTGTACACCAGTCAGCAGATCGCCACCGGGCGCAAGATCCTCACCCCGGCGGACGACCCGGTGGCCTCCGCACGCGCGCTCGACGTGACCCAGTCGCGCAGCGTCAACCAACAGTTCACCACCAACCAGGGCTACGCCGAGGATGCGCTCAGGCTGGTGGAGAGCCAGCTCGACGGCGCTACCGAGATCATCCAGTACGCGCGCGAACGCGTGCTCGCGGCCGGCAACCCGGCGCTGTCCGACGCCGACCGCCGGTCCATCGCCACCGACCTGCGCGCGCAGTTCGACGCCATGCTGGCGATCGCCAATACGCGCGATGCCAATGGCGACCATCTGTTCGCCGGCTACCGCTCGGACGAGCCGCCCTTCACCAAGGACGGCGTGACACTGACCGCGTCCTACGGCGGCGACCAGGGCACGCGCACCATGCAGGTGTCGTCTGCACGCTTCATGCCGGTGAGCTTTGCCGGCGACACCGTGTTCGGCGCCGGCAATGAGAGCGTGTTCAAGGTGCTGGGCGACTTCATCGGCGCGCTGGAGGCGGGCGGCTCGGTGAGCGGCGCGGTGAGCACCGCGCTCGACGGACTCGACACCAGCCTCGACAAGGTGCTGACCGCGACCGCGCAGATCGGCTCGCAGCGGCTCGAGGTCGAGCAGCTCGGCTTCATCGGCACCGACCTCGACCTGCAGTACGCCACCACGCTGTCGAACCTGCAGGACCTCGACTACAACGAGGCGATCTCGCGCCTCACCCAGCAGCAGACCTACCTGCAGGCGGCCCAGCAGTCCTTCCTGAAGACCACCAGCCTGTCGCTGTTCAACTACCTGAGCTGAACCATGCGCCGCACCGTCCTTGCCCTGACCCTGGCCGCGACGCTGCTCGGCGGCTGTGCGTCGGACGGCGCTGGGCCGCGGGTGAGCGCGCGCACCGTCGAACTGTCGGCGCCGGTCGCGCTGGCGGCGGGCGTGGTGTGGATGGCGAGCGAGCTCGAATACCTCGAGCCGGAGTACCTGGCCGGCATGCTGGTCGCCTACGCCATCTACGACCCGCTGGCGCCGACCTGGAGGATCGACGTCAGCCGCGCCGGCGAGGACCGGCTGCGCATGGACCTGCGCATGAAGGCGCTCGCCAGCGGCGGCGAGGGCGAGGCGCGCCAGGTCTTCCTGCGCAACGCGCGCCAGGTGGTGGAGGCGGGCGGCTTCGCCGGCTTCGAGGTGATGCGCTACGAGGAAGGCATCGAATCGACCCGGCCCTTCGCGCGCCGCTTCGCCAGCGGCGAGATTCGCCTGGTGCGTTCGCAGATCTTCCCGGGCTTGTAAGTCCCGGCTTCTCGGCGCCCCGGGGCCGGGTTCCGGTGCGCTCGCGCAGTGTCGCGCCAGGCTTGTTCACTGTGCGGGCAGCGGCGCGAGCGCCTCCAGCAGTACCCCGATGCTGTCGAAGCCGCGTTCGAACAGGCTCTGCAGCACCGGCGCGAAGTTGTTCATGATCAGCAGCACGCCGATGAAGCCGGCGGTGAGCGTGATCGGGAAGCCCACCGCGAACAGGTTCAGCTGCGGCGCCGCCCGCGTCAGCACGCCGAGCGCGATGTTGGCGACCAGCAGGATCGCGATGATCGGCATCGACAGCAGCAGGCCGGCGGCGAACACGGTGAGCCCGGCGCGGGCGATGAAGCCCCAGCCGCCGGCATTGAGCGGCGCCGTCGTCACCGGCAGCCACTCGAAGCTGCGCACGACGACCTCGATCATCAGCAGGTGGCCGTTCACGGCCAGGAAGATCAGGGTGGCGAGCAGGTTCAGGAAGTCGGACAGCACAGCCGTCTGCCCGCCGGCGTCGGGGTCGAAGAAGATCGCGAACGACAGGCCCATCTGCATGCCGATCAGTGCGCCCGCCATGTCCACCGCGGCGAACACGATGCGCATCATGAAGCCGATGGCGATGCCGATGAAGATCTGCTGCACGAAGATCGCCAGCCCGAGGCCGCCGCCGGGCGGCACCTGCGGCATCGGCGGCATCACCGGCAGCACCGCGAGTGCCACGCCCATGCCGATCGCCAGCCGCACCCGCACCGACACGCCGCGGTTGGAGAACACCGGCGCCGAGGAGAACAGCCCGAGCAGGCGCGCGAGCGGGAACATCAGCGCGGCGAGCCAGGCGTCGAGCTGGGCGGCGGTGACGTCGATCATGAGCCGGCGGCTTGGAGTGTGCGCGCTGCGGGCGACGCGGCCGGCGCGCTAGCCGATCATCGCCGGGATCGACTCGATCAGCCGGCGCATGAAATCGGTGAGCAGCGTGAGCATCCACGGCCCCGCCAGCACCAGGGTGACGAAGATCGCCACCAGCTTCGGTACGAAGGACAGCGTCATCTCGTTGATCTGGGTGGCGGCCTGGAAGATGCTGATGATGAGGCCGGTGACGAGGGCGGCGATGAACAGCGGCGCCGACACCAGCAGCGTGACTTCGACGGCCTGGCGACCGAGTTCGATGACGGCGGTGGGGGTCATGAGGGGTCTCCTGCGCGTGCGGCCTTCACACCGCGAAGCTCTGCACCAGCGAGCCGACCAGCAGCGTCCAGCCGTCGACCAGCACGAACAGCATGATCTTGAACGGCAGCGACACGATCACCGGCGACATCATCATCATGCCCATCGACATCAGCACCGAGGCCACCACCATGTCGATGATGATGAAGGGGATGAAGACGATGAAGCCGATCTGGAAGGCGGTCTTGAGCTCGGAGGTGACGAAGGCCGGGATCACCACCCGCATCGGCAGCTCCTCGGCCTTGTCCACCGGCGGCACCTTGGCCAGGCCGGCGAAGAGCTCGAGGTCGGGCTGGCGCACCTGGGCGAGCATGAAGGTCTTGACCGGCACGGCGGCACGCTCGAGCGCCTGGTCGAACTGGATCTGGCCTTCGGACATCGGCAGGTAGGCCTCGTTGTACACCCGCTCGGCCACCGGCGCCATGATGAAAAAGGTGAGGAACAGCGCGAGCCCGAGCAGCACCTGGTTGGGCGGCGCGGTCTGCGTGCCCATGGCCTGACGCAGCAGCGAGAACACGATCAGGATGCGGGTGAAGCTGGTCATCATCAGCACCATGGCCGGGATGAAGCTCAGCAGCGTCATCAGCACCAGGGTCTGCAGCGTGAGGCTGTAGGTGGTGCCGCCGCTGGGGGTGGCGGTGGTCGTCAGCGCCGGGAGCGCCGGCATCGCCGCCTGGGCGTGCGCGAGCAGGGGCAGCGCACCCAGCAGCAGGGCCGGCGCGAGGCGCAGCAGGCCGTGGCGGATCGAGGCCTCAACCCGCATTGCGGCGCTCCGTGGCCTGCTTCAGCCAGGCGGCGAAGGCCTTGCCGCCGGGCATGGCGGCGGCGGGGGCGTCGGCCGGCAGCGGAAGCTCGCTGCGCTTCATGTCGTGCAGCCGGGTGACGCTGCCCGGGGCGACCCCGAGCACCAGCACCTGCTCGCCGAGCGCCACCAGCACCACGCGCTCGCGCGGGCCCACCGCGGCCGCGCCCAGCACCTTGATCGCCGCGCCGCCGCCGCGCGGCGCCGCCAGCCGGCGGATCAGCCACAGGCAGGCGAACAGCAGCGCGATGACCACGGCCAGGCCGAACATCATCTGCAGCACGCTGGCGCCGAGCTCCGGCGCGGCCGTGGCGCCGGCCGCCGGTGCGGTCGTGGCCGCCAGGGCGGTGCCGGAAGCGGGGGTGGCAAGCGCTTGCGCGGCTTGCGCCACAGGGGTTGCGGTCATCAGTTGCGGATCTTCCGCATGCGTTCGGCGGGCGTGATGATGTCGGTCAGGCGGATGCCGAACTTGTCGTTCACCACCACCACCTCGCCCTGCGCGATCAGGGTGCCATTGACCAGCACGTCCATCGGCTCGCCGGCCAGGCCGTCGAGCTCGACCACCGAGCCGTGGGCGAGCTGCAGCAGGTTGCGGATCGACAGCTTGGTGCGCCCCAGCTCCACGGTGATCTGCACCGGGATGTCGAGGATCATGTCGAAGTCGTTCAGCGCGCCCGGCTTGCCGCCCGCCGCGCCGAAGTCCTCGAACAGCTGGCTGGCGGGGCGGGCCTGGTAGGGCGAATCGTCCATCGCGGCCGCGGCCAGCTCGGCCGCGACGCGGTCGGCCTCGCTGTCGCCGGTTTCGGCGGCGGCCTGCTCCTGCATGGCGGCCGCCCAGTCGTCGTCGGTAATCAGGTTTTCGTCAGCCATTGTGGCCTCCCGGAATCTGTGGGGTGTCGGCTTCCTCGGGGCCGGTGAAGCGCTCCACCTTGATCGCGTAGCGCCCGTTGCGGGTGCCGTGGTGGCACTCGAACACCGGCACGCCATCGACCTCGGCGACCAGCGTCTCCGGGACGTCGAGCGGGATCACGTCGCCCACCCGCATGTCGACGATGTCGCGCAGGGTCACGCGCGCGGTGCCGAAATTGCAGGTGAGCTCGACCTCGGCGGTCTGCAGCTGCTTCGACAGCAGCTTGATCCAGCGCCGGTCCGAGGTCAGGTGATCGCTCTGCATCGTGGAGTAGAGCAGGTCGCGGATCGGCTCCAGCATCGAATACGGGAAGCAGATGTGCATGTCGGCCTGCGCGCCGCCGAGCTCGAGCGAGAAGCTGGTCGCCACCACCACCTCGGAGGGCGTGGCGATGTTGGCGAACTGCGAGTTCATCTCCGAGCGCACGTACTCGGGCTGCAGCTTGAACACCGGCGCCCAGGCGCGGCCGTATTCGGTGAACACCACCTCGAGCATGCCCTGGATGATGCGCTGCTCGGTGGGGGTGAAGTCGCGGCCCTCGACCCGGGTGTGGAAGCGGCCGTCGCCGCCGAACATGTTGTCGACGACCAGGAACACCAGGTTAGGGTCGAACACCACCAGCCCGGTGCCGCGCAGCGGCTTGGCGGTGACCAGGTTGAGGTTGGTCGGCACCACCAGGTTGCGCACGAACTCGGCGTATTTCTGCACCTTGATCGGCCCCACCGAGACCTCGGCGTTGCGGTGCATGTAGTTGAACAGGCCGATGCGCAGGTAACGGGCGAAGCGCTCGTTGATGAGCTCCATGGTGGGCATGCGCCCACGCACGATGCGTTCCTGCGTGGCCAGGTTGTAGGGGCGGACCCCCTCAGTGGTCGCCTCGTCGGCGACCGGTTCGTCCGACTCCCCGGTGACGCCCCGCAGCAGGGCGTCCACCTCTTCCTGGGAGAGAAAGTCCGCAGCCATGGCGGCGTGCCCTTACTGGATGATGAACGAGGTGAACAGCACGGCCTGCACCGGGCCGTTGGGAACCGGTTGCCCGGCGGCGTCGCGCACCGGCTTGAAGCCGAGCGCCTCGTTGGTCTGCTCGGTGATCGCCAGCGCGAGCGCCTGGCGGCCCTCGATGGTGGCGATCTCGGACGGCAGCTTGCTCGACAGCAGCAGGTTGATGCGGTGGCGGATCTCGGGCATGAAGGCCTTCAAGGTCGCATCCATCGTGGCATCGGCCACGCGCAACACGGCGACCACCTGCAGGTAGTGGTCGCCCTCGTCGCGGCGCAGGTTCACCGTGAACGCGTCGAGCGGGATGAAGGTGGGCGGCTTGGTGAGGTCGACCGTGCCCGCGGTCTGCATCTGCGCGGCCGGTGCGGCCTGCTGCGCGTGGTCCTCGGGCGCCTTGTCCTTGCCGCCCTTGAGCAGCAGCAGCGCGACGAGCGCGCCGAGCAGGAGCACCACGACCACCAGCACGATGATGAGGATGAGGCCGAGCTTGCCCTTCTTCTTCGGGACGTCGTCGCCTTCTTCGGCTTTTGCAGGCGCCTTAGCCATGCGAATCTCCTGTTTGACGGATTGAATTATCCGGGAGGAGCGCACCAGCCCAAGCGCCGAAAAGTGGGGCAGAGCCGCCCCTATTCAAGCGCTTCAGGCGAAGGTGTCGACCATCCCTTGCTGCTGTCTCAGCCACACGCCGGCGCTGGCGCCGGCCCCGGCGAGTTCGCCGGCGCTGCCGGCCTCGCCACGCCCGCTGTCGCGGCCGCGGCCTTCCTGTCCTTCACCGCCCGCACCCTGCTGCGAGGTGCTGACGTTGGCGTCGCCCAGCATGATGCCGGCCTGCTGCAGCACCTCGCGCAGCTGCGGCAGGGCGCGCTCGAGCGCGTCGCGCGCGGCCTGGTTCGCGGCGATGAACTGCGCCGTCGTCTGGTCGCCGTTGAGGTTGATCGAGACCTCCAGCTTGCCCAGGTTGGGCGGCGTCAGCACCAGCTCGGCCTTGCTCTCGGCACGGCCGAGCATCCAGCGCACCTGGTTGCCCACGTCCTCGGCCCAGGCTTCCTGGCCGGCCGGGGTGTACACCGGCAGCTGCGGCGTGGCCGGCTGGGTGGCCGGCGCATGGCGCAGCAGCTGGGCGGGGCCGTGCGCGGGCAGGGCCTGGCCCGGTTGCAGGTTCGCGGCGCTGCCGGGTTCGCCCTGGAGTGCCTGCAGCGCCTGGCCGGATGCGGCGCCGCGGGCGCCGATCACCGCCGCGGCGAGCTCGCGGCCCTGCAGGGCGAAGGCCGGTGTGAACACGCCGCGTCCGCCGCCTTCGACCGCTACATCGGTTTTCGGCAGCAGCGCGGAATTCTGAAGGGCGCGTCCCTTGCCGTCGGTCGTCAGCAGCGGCGCCTCGGCGCGGGTGTCGCCACTCGGCGGCGCCTGACGGCCGGCGAGCAGGGCGGCAATCGCTGCCGGCAGTCCGGCAAGCGCTGCCGGATCGGTGGGCGGGATTGCCGATGCGTCGGCCGCGGCCTGGGTGAGGGCGGCGACTCCGGCATCGGGTTCGACCTGCGCGTCGGCCGCTGCCATGGCGGCGAGCGTGGCGGCGGCCGCATCGCCGCCTGTGCCCGCGGCAGCCACGGTCGCGTCGGCCTGGTCGGCGGCCTCGCCACCCTTCGCCTG
Organism: Thauera sp.; assembly: GCA_029286945.1. GTDB lineage: Bacteria > Pseudomonadota > Gammaproteobacteria > Burkholderiales > Rhodocyclaceae > Thauera. Next base: position 19,935 of record JAREIX010000024.1, read on the forward strand.
CGCGCCATCCTTGGCCCCCGCCTCGCCGGCCCTGGGGCCGTCGGCCTGCCTGCCGGCGGTGCTCGCCTCGCCGGCTTGGCCGTCCGGGCCGCGGTTCTCGGCGCCGGCGTCCCCGTCCGTGCGTTCGCCCTCAGTGTTCTGGCTGGCGCTGCGGGTCGGTTCCGGGCTGCGCTCCGGCTCGCGGGTGCCCTCCGGCGCGCGGCTGCGTTCAGGCTCGCGGGCGGGCGGCGTGGGCGCCGGTTCGCTGCGCGTGTTCGCCCGGTTGCCGGCGTCGAGCTGGTTCTGCAGCGTGCGCGAGAAGCTGTCGGGCGCGGCACCGAGGCTCTCGATGCCGAGCACGGCATTGCGCGCCGTGGGGGCACCGACGCGCAGGTTCAGACTGGTGGCGAGACTGGTGGTGGAGAACGGTGCAGACATGGTGAGGGGCCTCTCGTGGGCTGGATGCAATGGATCGTGGACGATCCGATAGCCAGCTTCAAGCAAGCCTCATGCCATATGAACGGTGGCTGTCCGGAGGCGACCCGCGGGGCGTCGCCCGCGCGCTCACAGGTCCTCGCCGCGTGCGCGCCGGGCGGCGTGCTCGTCCGACTGCTTTTGCTCCTGGCGCGCTTCCTGCCGGGTCACGACCTGCTGGTGACGCTGCGAGAGCGTATCGAAGGCCTTGAGCTTGGTGCGCTGCGCGAGCCAGGCCTGCTGGCCCTCGACGGTCTTCGCGCGCGACTGCTCGACCACCTTGCGCTGCATGCCGATGGCGTCGTCGAGCTTGTTGATGAAGGCGCTGTAGTTGCGCCAGGCGTCGGGGCTGAGGCCGTCGCGCGCGGCCTGCACGAAGCGCTCGTGGTACTCCTGGCGATACTCCTCGAGCATCTTCAGCTTCTGTTCCAGGTCGCGCTCGGCGGCGACGAGCTCGCCGAGCTTGCGCGCGGCTTCATCGGTGCGGGTCTGGGCGAGGTCGAGCAGGGGCTGGAGGTGAAAGCGGGCGGTCATCGGGGCTGGCGTTGTCGACACTATTTGTTACCGCCCGGATTCTAGCCCGTGATGCCGCATGGCATGGCGGACTTATGTCATGGTCAGGCGAACACCTGCGCCAGCTTGTGCAGCGCGCCCTCGTAGTTCTCGTGTTCGTTGATGCCCTGCTGCAGGAAGGCCTCGAGCTTCGGATAGAGCTTGACCGCCATGTCGAGCAGCGGGTCGCCGCCCGGCTGGTAGGCGCCGACCGCGATCAGGTCGCGCGAGCGCTGGTAGCGCGAGAAGAACTGCTTGAACTGGCGTACCACGCCGAAGTGGTCGTCGCCCACCAGGTTGTGCATCGCGCGCGAGATCGACTGCTCGATGTCGATCGCCGGGTAGTGGCCCTGGTCGGCGAGGTTGCGCGACAGCACGAAGTGGCCGTCGAGGATCGCGCGCGCCGAGTCGGCGATCGGGTCCTGCTGGTCGTCGCCCTCGGCGAGCACGGTGTAGAAGGCGGTGATCGAGCCGCCGCCCTCGGGGCCGTTGCCGGCGCGCTCGACCAGCGCCGGCAGGCGGGCGAACACGCTCGGCGGGTAGCCGCGGGTGACCGGCGGCTCGCCGATCGCGAGCGCGATCTCGCGCTGCGCCATCGCGTAGCGGGTGAGCGAGTCCATGATCAGCAGCACCTGCTTGCCCTGGTCGCGGAAGTATTCGGCCACCGTGGTGGCGTAGGCCGCGCCCTGCATGCGCATCAGCGGGCTGGTGTCGGCGGGTGCGGCAACGACGACCGAGCGCGCCAGGCCCTCCGGCCCGAGGCTGTGCTCGATGAACTCCTTGACCTCGCGGCCGCGCTCGCCGATCAGGCCGACGACGATGATCTCGGCCTCGGTGTAGCGCGCCATCATGCCGATCAGCACCGACTTGCCCACGCCCGAACCCGCGAAGAGGCCCAGGCGCTGGCCGCGGCCGACGGTGAGCAGCGCGTTGATCGCGCGGATGCCAACGTCGAGCGGCTGCGCGATCGGCGCGCGCGCGAGCGGGTTGATCGGCCGCCCCTGCAGCGAGCGCGTCTCCTGCGTGGCCAGCGGGCCCTGGCCGTCGAGCGGCCGGCCGGCGCCGTCCACCACGCGGCCGAGCAGGGCAGCGCCCACCGGCAGGTGCTTGGCGCGATCGGCGGCGCGCCGGCGCGGGCCGATGCGCTTGCCCGGCACAAGGCGCGGCACGCCGACCTCCATCGGCAGCACGCGCGCCCCCGGCGCGAGGCCGAAGACGTCGTCGGTGGGCATCATGTAGAGCTTGTCGCCGTTGAAGCCGACCACCTCGGCCTCGACCGCGCCGCCGCCGGGCACCAGGATGCGG